>JBCDEC010000363.1:0-1809 GCA_039179965.1 Pseudomonadota bacterium | reverse complement strand
GTCGGTCACGTCCACCCCGTCCAGCAGGATGGCCCCCCGAGAGGTCTCTTCGAGGCCGCCGATCATGCGCAGGAGCGTGGACTTGCCACAGCCCGAGGGACCGACAAAGACCACAAACTCCCCATTCGCGATCTCAAGATCGACCCCCTTGATGACCTGCAGGTCGCCGAACCACTTTTCGACCTTGTTCAGCTCGATTTTGCCCATGGCGTGCCTCCGCGGGTTGGGGATGCCCAGGCGCGCCAGACGGCCGCCGTCCAGGTGAAATTGCGCCCGCCTGCCGGGGCGCCGGTTTGGGGGTCGAAGTATTCGGCAAAGCCGTTGTCCGCGATCATCTGGCGGGTGTTGCGGGTCAGCGCCTCGGCCCGCGCCCCGTGCCCTGCCTCGGACAAGCCGGCAGTGATGAGCAGGTTCATCATCGCCCAGACGGGGCCGCGCCAATAGCGTTTGGGCTCGTAGGCCGGGTGGGCCGGGTCGGTGGAGGGAATGCCAAAGGGTTCTGCCGCCACGATCCGGTCAAAATGCGCCAGCATCCGGTCGTCCTGGACGCCGGCGAACCAGCACAGGAACGAGGCATTGGAGATGACGCCGGAATGGGTGCCGGCACGGATATCGAGGCAGTCATAAGCGCCGATCTCGTCGTTCCAGAGCGTCCTGGCCCCGGATTCCATCTCGGCAATCCAGGCATCCAGCGTATTGGTCGACCCGCCAAAATACTGGGCCAGAGCGCGCAGGTCGCGGGTGGCACGCAACAGCGTGAAGGTCATCGTGGGATCCGCCACGCGAAACGGGGTGGTGGCGCGCAGATGCGCCTCGTCCCAGCCGCAGTCCGCCCCGAGCTTTACCAGATAGAGATAGCGGTCATAATCCCAACGGCGCGGACGTTCCTCTTCGACCACATGCGAGGTGTCGCGGCGAAAATACTGGTCGATCCCTTCCGGTTTGATGGCGGCAAACGGGCCATCCCAGTCGGGACAATTGTCGCGGCCGGTCTCCCAGGGATGTGTGACAACAATCGCGCCGCCTTCGTTTCGCCAGGTCATGAACCAGCCGTGCGAGGCCATCAGACGCGGCAGCAGGGCCTCCGCGCGGTCGGCAAAGGCCGGGTCAATCTGCAGCAGCCAGCGAATGATCGTCGCGGCGATGGGGGGTTGAGAGATGCCCGATGAGGGCAGGGGCCCGACGCCCTGCCAGATATCGGGCCCGGGGAAATAGCTCTCGTCGACCTGATGAAACAGAATATGGGGCACCATGCCGTTGGACCATTGACCGGCAAAGAGCGTTTCGATCTCAACCCAGGCGCGGTCCAAATCGAAATCGGCGAAGCCGAGCGCCGCGAAGACGCTGTCCCAATTCCACTGATAGGGGTAAAGCCCATGGGTCGGCACGGTATAACCGCCGCGATCGTTGGCCTGCAGAATGGCGCGGGCTTCGTCGTCTCGGGACTGGCTCATGTGGTTCGCCCTTCGCGCGACGGGATGCGCGCCGGGGCGTCGAAGCCGGATCCAACCCAACTGGCGCCACGGGGCCGTGGCAACACCACACCCGCCCTGGGATCGCAGGCGCAGGTCAATTCATCAAGTGAACGCAAGGTCATCCTTTCACCGCCCCGGCGGTCAGGCCCTTGGTCATGAACTTCTCCAACCCAAGGAACAGCGCCATGATCGGCACAGTTGCAATCACCGCGCCGGCCATCAGGTGCTGGCGCGGGATCTCAGAGGAATTGAGCATCGCGACCCCTCGGGTCAGGGTGAATTTTGACGGATCATCCAGCAGCATGAAGGCCAGAAGGAACTCGTTCCAGGCGAT
>JBCDEC010000362.1:0-1884 GCA_039179965.1 Pseudomonadota bacterium | reverse complement strand
CGCGTGTTCCATCAGAAGTTCGGCTACGGCGAGATCACCGGCATTGAAGGCGACAAGCTGGTGATCAATTTCGAGAAGGCCGGCGAAAAGCACGTGGTGTCACGTTTTGTCAGTGGGACCGACGATATTCCATTCTGACAGGGGGCTTGGTTGCCTGTCTGCTGATCTTGGGGAGACATAAGCGATGGCGACACCTGCAAAGAAACTGGCCAGGACCCACAAAACCTTTATCGAAAAACAGCCTATGTTCTTTGTCGCCACGGCGGATCGCGACGGGCGGGTCAATGTCTCTCCCAAGGGCCTCGATACGCTGCGGATCATGGGTGACAATCGCATTGTCTGGCTGTCGCTCAGCGGCAGCGGGAATGAGACGGCGGCCCATGTGCAGGCCACCGGGCGGATGACGCTTATGTTCTGCGCGTTCGAAGGGTCGGCGCAGATATTGCGGGCCTATGGTCGGGCCAAGGTCATTCACCCGCGCGATGCCGGGTGGGACGAGTTGATCGGCCTCTTTCCGAAGCTGGCAGGCAGCCGGCAGATTTATGATCTTGAGATTGATCTGGTGCAGACCTCCTGCGGCACGGGCGTGCCCCTCATGAAGCTTGAGAAGAGCCGCGGGGAAGAAGAGCTCGAGCCGTTCTTTGACGAGATGGGCGCGGATGGCGTTCAGGACTTCTGGCGCCGCAAGAACACGGAAACCATCGACGGCAAGCCCACAGGGATCCTCCAGGACTAACTCGCGCGGAATCAAGGGCGTAGCCGGGCGCGCGTTCGCCTGGCCGTCCCGTCACACCAGAGGTGTGCCAACGTTAGTGGCTCGCCTCTGGCGCGACGCCTGGCGAAATTCCAATTGCAGTCTGCCGCTCGCAAATTCCGCGGTACCGACGGATAAAGCCCTGCCGACCCTAAGTCAGATCGCCACGCCACGGCCAGGAGAACGCGCGGCTCAGCGCATCCGTGGGTTCAACGCATCCCGCAGCCAGTCACCCAGCAAGTTGATCGACAAGGCCAGCGCCAAGAGCGTCCCGGCCGGGAAGAGCAGGATCCACCACTCGCCCGAGAACATGAACTCCTGCCCAATGCGAATGAGCGTGCCCAGTGACGGCTTTGTCGGCGGCGCGCCCACGCCCAAGAAGCTCAAAGTCGCCTCGGCAATGATCGCCAGCGCCAGCGAAATCGTCGCAATCACCAAAACCGGGCTCAGCACGTTCGGCAGAATATGCTTGAGCATGATCGCCAGCGGCGACCGCCCAATCAATTTTGCGGCCTGCACATATTCCTTGTTCTTCTCCACCAGCGTCGTGCCCCGCACCACGCGTGCAAACTGCACCCAGTCCGACAGACCAATGGCCAGGATCAGCACCCAAATCGCCATCTGGTCGCGATACTCGGCCGGTGTGATCCCCTTCGCGATCCCGAAGATCAGCATCGCCACAAGGATCGCCGGGAAGGTCAGCTGTACGTCAGCCACGCGCATGATGATCGTCTCGGTCCAGCCGCCGACATAGCCTGCAACCAACCCCAGAAACACGCCCAGCACCATCGCCAGAAGCACCGCCGAGAAGCCCACAAAGAGCGATATCCGCATGCCGTAAAGAATGGTCGAAAACACGTCCCGGCCCTGATCATCGGTCCCCAAAAAGAAGCTTTCCCCGGTAAACGCATTCGCCTCACCCGGCGGCGTGAACCCGTTCATCAGGTTGAGCGTGGCCGGGTTGAACGGATCATAGGGCGCCAGGAGGGGCGCACAGACCGCCGCCATCACCAGGATCACCACGACAATGAAGGACACCACCGCCACAGGCGCATGCCGGAACGAATACATAAAATCGCTGTCCCACCAGCGCTGCATCTTGGTCATTTCCGGCTTGGGGGCCGCCTGTT
>JBCDEC010000361.1:0-2144 GCA_039179965.1 Pseudomonadota bacterium | reverse complement strand
GACGGGGGCGACGGGGGCGACGGGGGCGACGGGGGCGACGAAGGTCAGCCGCCTAGATCACCTTGTCGAGCGCCGAAATCAGCCGGTCGACATCCGCTTGCGACGTGTAATGGACAAAGCTCAGGCGCAACACGCCCTGATCCGGGTCGATGCCCATCGCCCGCAGCGGCCGTCCCGCGTAAAAGTCCCCGCCGCCGCAGTTGATCCCGAGCTTGGCCAGCTCTGCCGCGACCGGCTCGGCGGGCCGGCCCAGATCGAGCGCCACGGTCGGCGCGCGCAGGGCGGCGTCTTCGGGCCCCAGAAGCCGGACCCCGTTTCGCCCTGCAACGGCATCCAGCAGCGGTTGCAACAGCGACACTTCCTGTGCACGCATCAGATCGTGAACAAAGACCCCTGCCTGCGCAGAGCCATCCGATGGCCCGCCATGATGCGCGCTCAGTGCATCAATGTAGTCGGCCATTCCCGCACAGGCGGCCACCTGAGCGTGATCGGGTCCGGCAGGCGTGAACTTCTTGCTCAGCACATCTGCGTTGAACTCATGCGCCTGATTGGGCAGCAGCGTGGCCAGCGCCTTTCGGATCACCATGATCCCCTGATGTGGCCCATAGGTCTTGTATGCCGAAAACAGGTAGATATCCGGGCCGATCTGACCAACATTGGGCAAACCGTGCGGCGCATAAGAGACGCCGTCCACGCAGACAAACGCGCCGGCCGCGTGCGCCATGGCCGCGATTTCGATCACCGGATTGATTTCTCCGACGACATTGGAGCAATGCGGAAAACACACAAGCCGCACGCGGTCGTCCAGCAGGGAATCCAGGTCCATGGGATCCAGCCGGCCGGTCATTGGATCGACCTGCCATTCGCGGATTTCGATGCCATCCTGAGCCAGGCGGCGCCAGGGACCCGAATTGGCCTCATGGTCCTGATTGGTCACTACAATCGCCTCGCCCGGCTGCATCCAGCGGCGGAACGCCTGCGCCAGAACATAGGTGTTCTGCGTGGTCGATGGCCCAAAGGAGAGCTCTTGCGGCTCTATCCCCATCAGCGCAGACAGGCGCGCGCGGGCCTCATCCATCTCTTCACCGCCCAGTCGCGAGGCCTCAAAAGGCCCGTAGGGCTGCACCTTGCGTTCGACGTAAAACCGATGCAGCCGGTCGATCACCTGCCGGCAGGCGTAGGAGCCGCCAGCATTTTCAAAGAACGCCTGTGCATCCAGCCCCGGCTGAGCGAAGGCCGGGAACTGGGCGCGCACAAAGTCGAGGTCGAGAGACATGCGGAACTCCTTGCGGTGCCTGGGGGCTCAGGCGTTGACGTCGACCACCACGCGGCCCTTGACCTGACCTTGCAGAATGTCGGCCCCCAATTGCGGCAGATCCGACAGGACAGCCGGCTGGATCATCGCTTCAAGCTTGTCCATCGGCAGATCCGTCGCCACCCGCGTCCAGGCCCGCAAGCGGTTGTCATAGGGTTGCATCACGCTGTCGATCCCCAACAGGTTCACACCGCGCAACAGGAACGGGATCACCGTCGCGGGCAGTTGCGCACCGCCCGCAAGTCCCACCGCGGCCACCGAGCCTCCGTAGTTGATCTGCCCCAGAACCCGCGCCAGCATGGCGCCCCCCACGGCATCGACACAGCCGGCCCAGAGCTCTTTCTCGAGCGGGCGCTTGACGGTTTCGTTGATCTCTTCGCGCGGCACGATCGTTGTCGCGCCAATCCCTTTCAGGTAATCCGCCGTCTCCGGCCGTCCGGTGACACCGGCCACGTCATAGCCAAGATGCGCGAGAATGGCGGTCGCAACCGAACCAACTCCGCCGGCGGCCCCGGTGACCAGAACCGGGCCCTGGTCGGGCGCCAGGCCGTGATCTTCCAGCGCCATAACCGCAAGCATTGCGGTGAAGCCGGCGGTGCCGACCGCCATGGCCTGACGGGTGTCCAGACCTTTGGGCAACGGCACCAGCCAGTCTGCCTGGACCCGCGCCTTTTGGGCATAGCCGCCCCAGTGGCTTTCTCCGACCCGCCAGCCGGTCAGCACCACCCGGTCGCCGGGCTTGGAGCGGTCGTCGTCCGAGGCCTCGACCGTGCCGGCGAAGTCGATGCCCGGCACGTGCGGGTAGTTTCTGACCAGCCCGCCGGCGCCG
>JBCDEC010000360.1:0-2244 GCA_039179965.1 Pseudomonadota bacterium | reverse complement strand
TGGTCCATGATCAGGCTGTTGGAGGCGCCGTCAAACCAAGCGCCCAGGGTCTGCGCATCGGTGGCGCCATGGCCATAAACATCCGTCAGCGATTGCACGATCACAAAGCCGATCATGCCCAGAGCCGCAAGGCGGGTCAGAAGACCCAGCAAGATCAAAAGCGGCAGGATGAACTCTGCCCAGGTGCCCAGGAGCGCAATGAACCAATGGCCGATGCCCAGTTGCGACACGTCGTAGCTGACCGCCTCCATCTGCTTGGGAAACATTTGCGTATAGGCGCCAATCGACGGGCGAACAAAACCGAAGATACCGTCACCGAGCTTGGTGACAGCCGATCTCCAGAAGTAGAACAGCAGCACCGCAGCAAAGGCGAAACGTGCCAGAAGTGGCAAGACATAGGTGCCCAGCGTTTCGACATAGCCGAAAAGCGTGTTGTGCAGGGAGAGCAGCCGGATCATGTGCTTTTGTCCTTTTTGGTCAGGGTCACAACCGCCTCTGCAGCCAGCAGAAGGGCGATAAGGGGTCCAGGATCAAAGTTGGGTGTCTCGTCCAAAGCCGCCTGGTAGGCGGACCCGATGGGCCCCCCCGCGCCCAGGGCGGTCAGAAAGGCGGCGCCACCGGGGGGCAGGAGATGCGGCTTTGGGTCATAGCTCTGGCGCAAGATCACGACATCCTCGGCGCCGGCCTCGGGTTTCGGGGCATCGGATTCGGTGTTGAACCGCCAGATCGCGTAGATCGGCCAGGCTGATCTGACCACTTCGACCGAGGGCGCCAGGGTCAAACCGGCTCGCATCATGTCATCCGGGGCCAAGGCCGCGAGGTCCGCCGGATCAAAGGATTCGCTGTCGCCAGCGTGGTAGCTGCGGCGCATCGCGAGATCGAGCCGCGCAATGTCGGGCAGATAGCCGAGGTGCTGCACGTGTGGCAATTCGGCGAGGAAGGCGGGAAAGTCAGCGCCATAGTGCATCATGAGAGGCGAGGCAGGCGGGTGCTGGCGGACGTACAGACGGCCAAGCCCCTCCATGTTTTCGGCCCCCAGCAGTTTGGCGATGGTGGGAAAGGCGGTCTGCAAAGCCTCGTTCAACGAGACCGCGATGTTGTTGCGGTAGACGTCAAAGCGACGGCCGGCCGGGCGGGACGCGCCGTCCAACAGGCCGTCGGGTGTCGGCCGCGCCGGATCAAGCAGCGCGTCATGAAAGATGGATTGATCGGTGGTCATCTGGATCTCACACCGGGGCCAACGCCCGCGCGGCCCGTTGCGCCTGGCTGGCGAGAACCGGCCAGTCCGGCACATCCGTGTCCCATTCGACCAGCAGGGGCATGGGGCCGGTCCTGGCGAGAACGACCGCAAGCAGGGCCCAGACCGGGTCGGCCACTTCGCGCCCATGGCTGTCGATCAGCAGCGGCGCGCCCTGATCGTCTTGGTCCTCGTCATGGCCGCCTACGTGGATTTCACCAACCTCCGAAAGTGGGAAGGCGTCGATGTAATCCTGCGGCGAGAAGCCCAGGTTGGTGGCCGAAACGAAGACGTTGTTGACGTCCAGAAGCAGACCGCAGCCGGTGCGGCGGGCCAGTTCGCGCAGGAAATCGGGTTCTGACCACGTGCTGGCTTCAAAGGCCAGATAGCTCGACGGATTTTCGAGCAACATGGGGCGGCCCACGGCGGTCTGAACCGCATCGATATGCGCGGCCACCCGTTGGAGCGTGGCGGTCGTGTAAGGCAGCGGCAGCAGATCGTTCAGAAAATGACTGTCGTGTGTCGACCAGGCGAGGTGTTCGGAGAAGCTGGCCGGGTCCAGCCAATCACACAGGTGGCGCAGGCGGGCGAGGTGATCGCGATCCAGCGGCCCTTCGCCGCCAATCGACAGGCCCACGCCATGCACCGAAACCGGAAAGCGCTCCGAGAGCGCGCGCAGTTGCGCCAGAGGACGGCCACCATCGCCCATGTAGTTTTCCGCATGAATTTCAAGCCATCGCACCGGGCCCGGATCGGCCCGGATCCCCGCGTAGTGCTGCGGCTTGTAGCCAACACCGGGAGCCGCGGGCAGGACATTGGGTCGGCTGGTGTCAAGCATGGCGGGCTCCGGCGGCGGCAATTGGGACGGCGGGGTAAACCCCGCCCTACACCAAGGGCGGGGCAAGACAGGCAGGGGATTGAGGAGGGCAGGCCAGATAATGCTAGAAAAGGGCACTTGAAGGCGTGGGAAGGGCAGATGAAAATAATTTGGACAGATGAGGTGGAGA
>JBCDEC010000359.1:0-2317 GCA_039179965.1 Pseudomonadota bacterium | reverse complement strand
ATCCAGCAGCAGGTCGATCAATTCGGGGTTGGACTGGAACATCGAGAACAATTGCACCCCGGTGGGCAGGCCAGCCAGAAACCGGTCGAACGCCACCAGCGCATCGTCCGGGCGCGCCGCGCGGTCCAGCCGGGCCAGCACCTCGGGGCGCAGGCGTTCAAAGATATGCAACGCGCGGCTGGAGCGGAACACCGGGTAGGTCGGCCAGCGCGACAGGATGTCCTTGTCAAAGACATGTCCCTCCTCCCGCGGCGCGGGCGCGGCGTCCCGGGCGAAGAAGTCTTCTGTCAGCGCCGCCACCTCTTCGAGCCGCGCGGCAATGTCCGCGATCATCTGATCGGTGTCCTGCGCCATCAGCCCGGCAACCCGTTCGATCCCGTCCCGGGCCGTTGGTATCTTGTGCGTCTGGGCGTCGCGCACCATCTGGATCCGGTGCTCTATGGTGCGCAGGGCCCGGTAATGCCTGCGCAGGCGGGTGGCCTTGTCCGGCTTGACCCAGCCCTTGGCGGCCAGCGCCTCCAAGGCGGCCTCCGTGCCCCGCATCCGCAGCCCCCGGTCGCGCCCGCCGGCGATCAACTGGCGCGTCTGCGTGAAGAATTCGATCTCGCGGATCCCGCCCCGCCCCAGTTTGATGTCATGGCCGGGGACCTGAACCTGACCGTGCAAGCCCTTGGTGTCCCTGATTCTCAGACGCATTTCATGGGCGTCTTCTATCGCCGCGAAATCCAGGTAGCGGCGCCAGATGAAAGGCCGGATGTCCTTGAGAAACCGTGTGCCCGCGGCCAGGTCGCCCGCGGCCGGACGGGCCTTGATCATGGCCGCGCGTTCCCAGGTACGGCCAAAGCTCTCGTAATAGGCCGCAGCCGCCCCCATCGACAGGCAGACCGGGGTCACCGAAGGATCCGGGCGCAGCCGCAGATCGGTGCGAAAGACGTAGCCCTCGGTGGTGCGATCGGACAACAGCGACGACATGGAGCGGGTCACCCGCACCAGCGCATGGCGCGCCTCCGCAACGTCCGATTCGCCATAGAGCGTTTCGTCAAAGAGGCAGATCAGGTCGATATCGGAGGAATAGTTGAGCTCGCTGGCGCCCATCTTTCCCATCGCCAGAACACATAGCCCATGCGCCCCGGCCGGATCGTCGCGGGTGCGTTCGGGGAAGCGGCCCCGCTTGTCGAGCGTGGCCAGCGCCGCCCGGATGGCCGTCTCACAGGCCAGATCGGCCAGCCCCGTCAGCCGCGCCATGACGGTGTCCAGCGACCAGGCCCCGCCCAGATCGGCCAGCGCCGTCATCAGCGCGACGCGGCGCTTGGCCTGCCGCAGGGCAGGTCCAAGCTGGTCGGGCGCAGCAGCACGCGCGGCCTGCATCTCTGCATCCAGCGCCGAGGCCGGGGCCAGACTGGCGTCTGCAAGCCAGGCCGCCTCCCGCAGGATCAACCCGTGCAGGTACGGGCTGCAGCCTGCGTCGCCTTCGATGAGACCGCGCAGATCTGCGTCCAAATTCGGCAGCGCCGCACATACGTCCGCGCCCAGATCCGGATCAAAGGGACGGGGCGCGCGGGTCAGTGCGGCGGCAAGAGGCAGATCATCGGCATGCTTGCTCATACCTGCAGGTAGCGATGCCAGGGCCCGCCCGTCAACGCAAAGACCGGTCGCGACTTGCCGGGCGTTGCGCGAAACGGCAGAGTTCGCGCCATGAGCAAGAGCAAGAAACGGGTGCGCGCCGCCCTGGAGTCGGCCGGCCTGACAACCGAGATCGTTGAAACGCCGCTGGCTCGCACGGCGGCGGACGCAGCGGCGGCCCTGGGAGTCGCGGTCGATCAGATCGCGAAATCGATTGTCTTTCGCGGCGAGACACAGGGACAGGCCGTCTTGTTTCTGACGGCGGGTGGGCGGCAGGTGGATCCCGGGCGCGCGGCCGCGCTGGCCGCAGAACCGCTGGGCAAGGCGGACGCCGCTTTCGTGCGCGCACAGACCGGATTTGCCATTGGTGGTGTGTCTCCGGTGGGGCTGATCTCGCCAATCAGGGCCTGGATGGATCCCAGGCTTTTGGATTTCGACGTCGTCTGGGCCGCCGCCGGCACGCCGCACCATGTGTTTCCGGCGCCGCCGGCAAGACTTCAAACGTTGGCCGGCGCAACCCTGGCAGAGTTCACGGCCCTCTGAGCAGGGCGCAGATTTTTCGTACGAAAAATCTCGGCCCCCAAAAATCCCGGCCTCCGGCGCGGCCGGGAAAAAATGTAAAAAAGATTCACATACACTCTTGCACAAGCCGGCCCGAGCCCCAATCTTTCGTAATGTGAAAAGGCTTCACATT
>JBCDEC010000358.1:0-2413 GCA_039179965.1 Pseudomonadota bacterium | reverse complement strand
CGCCCGTGACACGGCGCGGCTTTCTTGTATCTTCTTTCGCCGGTGTCGGGGTCACCGCGGCCTGTGGCAACGGGGTCGGGTCGACCAACGATCTCACCATTGACGCCCGGGTGGATGCAACGCTCAACGAGCTTTACACGGAATATCCCAACACCATTGAAATCGGCCAGAAGGCGGCGGGTGTGCTGGTGATGCCGGTGGTGACGGAAGCTAGCTTCTGGGTCGGCGGCAGCTACGGCCAGGGGGCTCTGCGCATCGGCGGGGCAACGGTTGATTACTACTCGGCCACCAGCGCCAGCGCGGGCGTGAAGTTTGGCGCACAACAATATGCGCATGTGCTCTTTTTCATGACCGAAGCCGCGCTGAACGAATTCCGCAGATCCTCCGGCTGGACCGTTGGCGCAGATGTCGAATACGTGCTTCTGGACCGGGGAGAAGGCCTGAGCGCGGACAGCAATACGCTCAACGCACCCGTGGTGGCCGCGGTATTCGGACGCGCGGGGCTCCTGGTCGGCGCCTCACTGGAGGGCGCCAAGTACACCCGGATCATTCCCTAGATCCGCGCGCTTCGGGCCCCGGAATTTTCAGAAAAATTCCGGTCCGGAAAATTCGAATTTTCCGGCACCTGAGATCACGGTTTGTATGCCGGCCTATCCGCGCAGGCGCTTGATCAGCGAGGACGTGTCCCAGCGTCCGCCGCCCATGCTTTGCACGTCCTTGTAAAACTGATCCACCAGCGCCGTGACCGGCAGGTTTGCCGCGATCTCATTGCTGGTATCGAGGCAAATTCCCAGATCCTTGCGCATCCAGTCGACCGCGAACCCATGTTCGAAATGATCGTCCAGCATGGTTTCGTAGCGGTTGGACATCTGCCAGGACCCCGCCGCGCCCTGGGAAATCACCTCTACCACGCTGCGTCCGTCCAGGCCGGCTTTCTCCGCGAAGTTCAGCGCTTCGGACAGGCCCTGCACCAGACCTGCAATCGCGATCTGGTTGCACATCTTGGTTAATTGTCCGGCGCCGCTGTCGCCAATGCGCCGGCAGATCCGTGAATAGGCCGCAATCACCGGTTCGGCCCGGTCATAGGCGCCCTGATCCCCGCCGCACATGACCGAGAGAACGCCGTTTTCCGCTCCAGCCTGCCCGCCCGAAATCGGAGCATCGACAAAACTGATCTGGCGCCCGTCCGCGGCCGCATACAGCTCGCGCGTGACCTTGGCCGACACCGTGGTGTGATCGATGAAGACGCTCCCCTCGCCCATCCCGGCAAAGGCGCCCGTCTCACCGACGCAGACCGAGCGCAAATCGTCGTCATTGCCAACGCAGGACATCACGAACTCCGCCCCTTGCGCGGCCTGCGCGGGCGTCGCGGCGGCTTGGCCGCCATGTTCGGCCACCCAGGCCTCTGCCTTGGTTTTCGTGCGATTGAACACCGTCACCTGATGGCCCTTGGCCTGCAGATGACCAGCCATCGGATACCCCATAACGCCAAGACCCAGAAATGCGACCTGTGCCATCTGCTTTCACCTCGCTGTCACCTGATTTAAACTGCTCGGGCACCCTAACAGGCGGGGCGCGGGTTTCAATCCGGAGGACGGGATGGCTGTCTTATTTCGCTGGCTTTTTCGGCTGGCTGCGGGGCTTGTCGCGCTGATCGTCTTGGCGGTCCTGATGGTCTATTATCTCGCGGCGCAATCGCTGCCCGACTACGACCGGGATGTGGCGGTGCAAGGCCTGTCAGCGCCGGTGGAAATCGTGCGCGACAACGCGAACGTGCCGCATATCTTCGCCCAGAGCGACCCTGACGTCTTTTTTGGACTGGGCTACGCCCATGCGCAGGATCGTTTGTGGCAGATGGTGACTATGCGGCGTCTGGTGCAGGGGCGGCTCTCCGAAGTCTTCGGGGCGCGGACTGTCGAGACCGACAAGACAATGCGCCGCTTTGACATGTACCGCCTGGCCAGCGACTCGGTGCCCGATCAGGACCCGTGGACCCAGGCGGTGCTCGAAGCCTATGCCGCGGGCGTCAACGCCCGGCTGGACGAGATCAATGAGCGCGCGCTCGGGCGCGGCGCGCCCGAGATGTTTCTCTTCCGCGTGCCGGTGGCGCCCTGGCAACCGGCCGATTCCATTGCCGTCATCAAGCTGATGGGTCTTATGCTCAGCGGTCAGATGCAAAACGAGATCCTGCGCGCGCGCACGCTTTTGATGCTCGACGATACCGAGCGCCTGGCCGATATCATGCCGGATGCGCCCGGCACCGGCATTGCCGCCCTGCCCGAATACGCAAGCCTCTTTCCCGAAGTGCCCCGTTATGCTGCCGATACGGCCACTGATTATGGCCGGCTCTCGCCCTTTCCCAAACCCGGTCTCGCCGGAGCGTCCAATGCCTGGACAGCGGCGCCGTCGCGGT
>JBCDEC010000357.1:0-2418 GCA_039179965.1 Pseudomonadota bacterium | reverse complement strand
GCCGGGCGCCCCGCCCCCGCAGCGGCCCGCCGGGGCCGCAATCGGCATAGACCACGAAAATCGACGCATAGGCCTCGCGGTGGCGCGCGACCGCGGCTTCCACAGCCGCCGGGATCTGGTCCGGCGTATTGTGCAATTTGGCGGGCAGGCAGGCGAGATCCAGATGGTCCCAGCCATTGGCCTCGATCAGATCGAGGATCTCGCGGGCCAGCGCGCCGCAGGCCAGCAGCAGGACGCGCCCGCTGTTTTGCGGCTCAAGACCCTCTTCGGTCAGGCGTTCCGGGCTGACTGGTGTTTGTGACACAATTCTAACCTCTGCGTGGGTTTCTTTTCGATCCTCTTGGCCAACGTCCGCCGGCCCCCAAATCCCTTCCATCGCCTTGCACTGGACAACAGGAGCTTCTCAGATGGTAGAGACACCCTTCCCGACGACCGAATCCGCGATCGATCAGACCACGATGTCGCCGCGCCTGGTCGCAACCCTCGGCGCGATGTTCATCGCCGGCGCGGGAGCCACCATGGCCTTTGATGCCTGGGGGCAGATCATCAGCCCCGCGCTCGGCTGGGCGACGCTGTCGCCGCATGGGCTGGCGCAGTCGCTGCTGGGCAACCTGGGTTTGCCGAACAGCAATTTTGCGGGCTACTTTGTCCATTTCTACCTCGTCGGGCTTCTGGCCTACCCGCTGGGATGGCTGGTCATCTTTCGCCCCGTCTGGACTGCGGTGACGGGCGACCGGCCGCCCTGGGTCGTACCGGCGCTGATCTATGGCTTCGGCCTCTGGGGTGTGGCCATCGGTGGCGTGACTGTGCTGGCGGGCCTGCCGGCCTTCCTGAACTTCACGGGGATCACCTGGGTCGCCTTGATCGGACATGTGCTTTACGGTGTTGTTATGGTTGCCATTCTGCGGCTCATCGGCGCAGATCGCTAGGCCAGTCTGGCGCGCGGCTGCACGTGCAGATCGAAGGTGAACATCACCAGGTCGTTGCCCTCCCGCTGCCCGTCCAGAGCCTCATACAGAGCGCAGGCCGGCAAATTGTCGGCCTCCGTCAGCACCCAGGCCACCTGCGCACCCTGCGCGCGCCCCGCGTCGAGCAATGTCCGCAAAAGTCTGCGGGCGATGCCCTGGCGCTGCCATGTCGCGGATACTCCGACTTCATTGAGAAACAGCTCTCGCGGTTTGTCAGGATGGTGATACATCACGCCCGAGGCCATGCCGACCAGCAGATCCCGAGCGCAGGCCACGGCCAGATGCTGATGCGGGGCCCGCAGAAACGACATCAGAAGGTCCGGTTCCACGGGGTTGTCAAAAACATCGGGCGCAATCCGCTCAAAGCGCGCCAGATCTTCCGGAGCGGCCATCAGAACCTCGATGCTCATGCGCGCCGGGGGCCTGCCGCATCCGCGTCAGACAAGGCCAATGTGGCCAGCCGCCGTGCCAGGGCCGCTTCGGGCCAGATATCAGAGCGCCGGTAATACTCTTCTTGCACCGGAACATCCTCGGGCAGATGGATCCAGGACAGTTTCGAACCGGTGTAGATATGCACGTCCGGCGGACAGGCCTCCGGCGTCTCAAGCGTGCCGGCCCGCACAAAGAGAAACCGCGGCCCAAGCCCGCGATAGACGCTCCAAAGCGCCACGTGGCAGTCGGGACACCGGTGGATATCCTGACCCCGTCCGCTCTCTGATGGCACCGTTGTCAATACAGGAGATCCAGCGGTCAGCTCCACGCGGCGCGCTTCGATCACCGCATTCAGAACAAAGGCCGACCCGGTTTCTCGCTGGCACCACCGGCAGTGACAGGCATGCACGACGAGGGGCGCATCCAGCAGACGGTAGGCACAGGCCCGGCACGTGCAGTGTCCGTTCAACACCGCAGCCCCCGACCCCATGGTTTACCCTGCGGCCAACTGGTTGTGTTTGCGCGCGATGAACTCTTTGGCGGTTTCGACCGCAACGGCGGCATCGCGGCAATAGGCATCCGCGCCAATGGCCCGCCCGAACTCTTCATTCAACGGAGCCCCGCCCACCAGAACGATGTAATCGTCCCGGATACCCTGCTCTTTCATCGTGTCGATGACGACCTTCATGTAGGGCATTGTCGTGGTCAGCAGCGCCGACATGCCGAGAATATCGGCGTCTTCCGCCTTGAGCGTATCAAGATAGTTCTCGACCGGGTTGTTGATCCCCAGATCGACAATCTCAAAGCCCGCGCCTTCCATCATCATCGACACGAGGTTCTTGCCGATATCGTGGATATCGCCTTTGACGGTACCGATGACCATCTTGCCCATCCGCGGCGCGCCGGTTTCGGCCAGAAGCGGCTTGAGGATTCCCATCCCGCCCTTCATCGCATTTGCGGCCAACAGCACCTCGGGCACAAAGAGAATCCCGTCCCGGAAGTCGTTGCCCACAATGGT
>JBCDEC010000356.1:0-2531 GCA_039179965.1 Pseudomonadota bacterium | reverse complement strand
CCGCCGCGCATATCGCCGGGCTCTTCAGCATGGAAGACGGGTTGGATCTGACCCTGGCGCGCGGCCGTCTGATGGCCGAGTTATGCGCGCCGGGCGCGATGCTGGCTGTGGCCTGTTCGGAAGCCACCGCACAGGCGCTGATCGCCGACGAGACGCAGACGGCGGCGATCGCCGCGATCAATTCGCCACAGGATATCGTGCTTTCGGGCGGGCATGACGCCATCGACCGAATTGCCGCCGGGGCCGAGGCGCGGGGCCTGCGAACCAGCCGGCTTGATGTCAGCCACGCGTTCCATTCGCCGCTGATGGATCCGGCTCTGGACGCCTTTGGCGCCGTCGCCAAAAGCGTCACATTCACTCCCCCGACCTTGCCGATCCTGTCGAATGTCACCGGCCAGCGCGCCAATGCCGAGGACATGGCCACACCCGCCTACTGGACGCGCCACATCCGTCAGAGCGTGCGCTTTGGGGATAACGTGGACGCGGCCCGCAGGATGGGTGCCGTCAATGTGCTGGAGATCGGTCCGCGTCCCGTATTGCTGTCGGCAGCGCGCAAGACCCTGGGCGAAGATCCGGCCCTGCGGTTCTTGCCCAGCCTCCAACCGCCAACGCCGGACTGGACACGGTTGCTTGACACGCTGGGCACGCTCTACGCCACCGGTGTTGCCGTTGACTGGGCCGGTTTTGATGGCGCCGACACGCGCCGCCGGGTGAGCTTGCCGCCGTATGCCTTTGATCATGCACGCTATTGGAAGGAGCTCTTTACCCCGGAGTTTTGGCCGGAGGCGAACCCGGTTACGCTGGCCGGATCCCGCCCGTCCGCGACTGTTGCGGATCCCGCAACCGTGGCTGATCCTGCCACAGCCGGTCGCCGGATCGACGACTTCCTCTATGGCGTGGCATGGCAGGCGCAAAAGACCCCTGTGCTGCCGGCGGCTGTTCCGGGGACCGTTCTGATCCTCGCGGATCGCACGGGCGTTGCCGATCAACTCGCCGACGTTTTGCGCAGTGCTGACACAAAAGTGATTCTTGCGCGTCCTGGCAACGCGTTTGCGCATGGCGCAAAGGAGGTCACGCTGTGCCCCGATGATACCGAGCAATATGGCCGCCTGCTTGATGAGGTTGGCAGCGGTTTGACCGGGATCATTCATTTGTGGAGCCTTGACAATGCGCCCTCCGACGGGGCCGATCCCATGGCGGCGCAGTCTCTGGGCTATGCCAGCGCCTTTCGGCTGGGGCAGGCCATCGCCAACCGGGGCGAACGCGCGCCGGACATGATGGCGCTGATCACCCGGGGCGCGCAGTCCACGGCGCAGGGCGATCCGGTTCCGGGATTTGCGCACGGCCCGCTTTGGGGTCTGGGCCGGGTCTTTGCGATGGAACTCCCGCAGGTGCGCAACGTCCTGATGGATCTGAGCCCGGCGGCGGATGCCGATGAAGCCGCCTGGATCGCCGCGTCCCTGTTCGGAACCCGCAGCGAGACCTTGCTGGCCCGCCGCGACAACGCCGGCCGGGTCGCACGCCTCACGCGGCGGCGCGCATTGCCCCCAATCGCTCCGTCGGAAGGCGGAACCTGGTTGATCACCGGCGGGCTCGGCGGGATCGGTCTTGATCTGGCCGATTGGCTGGCGACTCAGGGCGCGACAAAGATCGCTCTTGTCGGCCGCTCGGCACCAAAGTCTTTGGCAGAGGAACGCATCGGCGATCTGCTGGACAATGGCATCGAGGTCATGGTGCTGCAGGGCGACGTGGCTGATGCTGAAGATGCCGCGCGCATTGCAGGGGCCGCCCGCGACCGCTTGGGCCCGCTCACCGGTCTGATCCATGCAGCCGGTGTGATGGACAATGCCGCGCTTGCGGATCTCGATTGGGACCGCTGTGAGGCGGTGTTGGCGCCGAAACTCGCGGGGGCGTGGAACATGACCCAGGCCACGCAAGGCGATCCGTTGGAGCATATCGTGTTGTTCTCATCGGCCTCCTCGCTGCTGGGCTCGCCGGGTCATGGGAATTATGCCCCTGCCAATGCGGCGCTTGATGCGCTTGCGGGCCACCTGCGCGCAAGCGGTCGGCCGGCGGTGGCTGTGAACTGGGGCCCCTGGGCCGGGACCGGCATGGCGGCGCAACTCACCGGCGAAGTGCGCGCGCGCTGGGATGCGATGGGCATCTGGGGAAGCCTGGAAACCGATGAAGCGCTGGATGGCTTCGCCCGCATCTTTGCGGCGCAGGACAGTCAGCTGGCCGTCATGCCCACCGATTGGACCCGGTTCTTTCAGGCATTCCCGGTCGGGCTGGAGCCGCCCTTCCTTGAGGAACTCGCGCGCCAGGTCGACCGCCTCGGTCCGCCGTCCGACGCCTGGTCGGCCTTGCTCGACAAGGCCGCCGCGCTGCGTCCGGAGCTGCGCCGGGATCTGATTGCGGAGTTCCTTGAGGCCGAGGTGGCGGCGGTGATGTCGTTGCCGGCCGACACGCCCATCGATCACGCGGCCGGGTTTTTTGACATCGGTCTTGATAGTCTGATGACCGTGGAATTG
>JBCDEC010000355.1:0-2550 GCA_039179965.1 Pseudomonadota bacterium | reverse complement strand
TCCATCGCCAGCGTCTTCATCAGGCCGAGGATGCCCCACTTCGCCGCGACATATGGCGCGCGCGTTGGCACGCCCCACTGGCCCGAGGTAGATGAGGTCAGAACGATTGAACCTGATCCTTGCCGAGACATCTGTCCCGCCGCCCAGCGGCAGGCCAGAAACGCGCCGTCAAGATTGGTCGAAAGGCAGGCTTGCCAATCCGCATATAGCATCTCGGCCAGTGTTGCCGCTGGCCCGCCTGTTCCCGCGTTCGCGCAGAGGATGTCGACCCCGCCCATCTCGGCCTCAACCTGGTCGAAAAACTCCGACATCTGCGCCTCGTCGGTTACGTCAGCCCGGACGGCCAATGCGCCATCCGGCACCTCGCCGATGACGATGTCACAATAAGCCACGCGGGCGCCTTCGCCCAGAAATCGTCGCACCAAAGCGGCGCCGATCCCGGCCCCTCCGGCAGTGACGACGACCCTTTGGCCAGCGTGGCTCATACCGTGGCTCATACAGGCGCGCGCTTGGTCAGGCCCAGCCGCGCCCGCACCTCATCCGGGCCAATGACCTTGGCACCCATGTTCTCAATGATTGTCACAGCACGCTCGACCAGTTGCGCGTTCGTGGCCAGCACACCGCGATCCAGCATCAGATTGTCTTCCAACCCGACGCGGACATTTCCACCTCCGAGAACTGCCGCCGCAACATAAGCCATCTGATCGCGTCCAAGCGAGAAGGCCGACCAGTCCCAGTCGTCCGGTACGTTGTTCACCATCGCCATGAATGTGTTCAGGTCATTCGGCGCACCCCAGGGCACGCCCATACAAAGCTGCACCAGTGCCGGGCTTTTCAGGATCCCTTCCTTCACCAGCTCCTTTGCAAACCAGAGGTGCCCGGTGTCAAACGCCTCAATTTCCGGTTTAACACCCAGATCGGTCATCATCTGACCCATCGCGCGCAGCATGCCAGGCGTGTTGGTCATGACATAGTCAGCTTCGGCGAAATTCATCGTGCCGCAATCGAGCGTACAGATCTCCGGCAGGCATTCGGCCACATGGGCCATCCGCTCAGTCGCGCCTGCCATGTCTGTCCCCGCCTCATTCACAGGCAGCGGCGCCTCGGTCGAGCCGAAGACCATATCGCCCCCCATGCCCGCCGTGAGGTTCAGGACCACATCAACCTCAGCGTCCCGGATCCGGTCCGCTACTTCGCGATAGAGCTTCAGGTCCCGGCTCGGCGCGCCGGTCTCCGGGTCCCGCACGTGGCAATGCACCACTGCTGCACCGGCTTTCGCTGCATCGATTGCAGACGTTGCAATCTCTTCCGGACTGCGCGGAACGTGCGGCGACTTGTCCTGAGTGCCGCCAGAGCCGGTCACAGCGCAGGTGATGAAGACGGATCGGTTCATGGTCAGTGGCATGGCAAAGCTCCAGATGTGTCGGGACAGGCTAGCGTGAAAACACGGGGCGCAGTCCGACCAAATTCGCCAAAAATCATGCGATCTTCGCGCAATTCATACCGGATTAGCCCGCATATGGCGTGGGGTCTGACCAAACTCGGTCCGATAGGCCCGGGTCATGGCGCTCGCATTCTCGTACCCGCTGCGGAGAGCGATCTCACTGACCGAAAGATCCGTATCAAGAACCAACTTTCGTGCGAGGTTCAGCCGCAATCGGCGATAGATCTGTTGCGGGGTGCACTGCATCTCGGCCTGCATCCTCCCTTCAAGCGTTTTTTGCGTCACGCCGAGCTGCCGGGCAACGGCACCAATGGTCAGCGGATCCTCCAAATGCTCTTGCATCACGCTCAGCGCACGGTCGACGATCCGGCTGCCCGTCCGCAGACTGCTGGAATGTGACCGCGCTGAATCCCGCGTCATGAAAAGCTGAGCCACCTCGACTGCCAGTAAGGCCCCGAATTGTACGCTGATCATGTGCAGAACCAGATCGAACGCGGCCATGGCCCCCGAACAGGTGATCCGGTCCCCGTCCAAAACATAGCGCTCGCGCAGGACTTCGACGTCTGGGAAGGCCTCGGCAAACCCCGTCAGCTCCTCCCAGTGGATGGTCGCCCGACGCCCGTCCAAAAGCCCCGCGCGTGCCAAAAGCCAGCTGCCGGTATCCATTCCAATCATGCTGCGATAGCGCCGCGCCGCCTGCCGCATCCGTGCGGGCATGCCACCGCGATCAAGATCGCGGAACCCATAGGACGGCATCACAACAAGGCAATCACCGGCTCCATCTGCCAATGCCGCATGAGGCGAGACATGCAAACCGCTGGAGCTTTCGACCGGGACGCCGTCGACACTGAGAAACCGCCAGGAATAAAGATCTTTCCGCGACAGCGTATTCGCCGCCCGCAACGGCTCAACCAGGTTCGCCAGACAGTGGTTTGAAAAGGATGGAAACATAAGGATGTCGAAGGACCGTCCCCACCTGTCGGTTTTTGTAGAACTCTGCATACCCAAGGCCTAAATGTGCACGACAATCACCCTAGTTCAGCGGTCTCATGGCACAACCCTATTTTTGCGGAGAATTGCGATGCAGTTCGGACTGACCGAAGAAC
>JBCDEC010000354.1:0-2614 GCA_039179965.1 Pseudomonadota bacterium | reverse complement strand
CTCAGCCCGCGCGCGCGGGCGGTTGTCGCATAGACATAAGCGCAGTCGCCAACGGCGGCATCTGTGCTGGTGTGAAGCGCGGCGTCGTCCAGCAGCCGGCCCGCGCCACTGGCCATGGCGATCGCTGAAGGGTTTGGCCAGCCATCGCGCGGACGGACCAGACGCATCCGGTCGAGACCAAAGTTCCACATGGCGCGGGCGGCGGCGCCGATGTTCTCTCCCATCTGCGGGCGCACAAGGACAAAAGCAGGTTGGCGAGGATCAGACGGCATGGAGGTCCAGTGGATTGGGGGAGAGCCAGCGCTGCGGGCTTACCGGCCACGCCGGTGAAGGGCAAGAGCGCCACGGTGACGGGTCGGTCTTTCGACCGGTGACGCGATGCGATTTGCATTGAAGGGACAATCGGATAAACGCCATGACATCAGATTGCGGTATCGAGCCAGATGATTGAGCTGCCCCAAACCTATCTTGTCACCCCCTCCAGCTTTGAGCTGGCGCGCTTTGCCGATGACCTGGCGCGCGTTCTGGATGCAGGCCCGATTGCCTGCGTCCGCCTCGCTCTGGCCAGCCGGGATCAGGATGACCTGTGCCGCACGGCGGATGCGTTGCGCCTGGTCTGCCATGAGCGCGACATCTGCCTGGTGATCAGCGATCATGTGGTTCTTGTTGAAAAACTGGGGTTGGACGGCGTGCATCTCACGGCAGGGACCCGCGGCGTGCGCGAGGCCCGAAAGGCGCTTGGCGTTGACGCGATTGTCGGCAGCCACTGCGGCACCTCCCGGCACGACGGCATGAGCGCGGGCGAGGCCGGTGCCGATTACATCAGTTTCGGCCCCGTGGGTGGTGGAGATCTCGGGGATGGGGCGCTGGCGCAGACCGAGGTCTTTGAGTGGTGGTCCCAGATGATTGAACTGCCGGTGGTCGCCGAAGGTGGACTGGCGGCCGAGGACGTGTCCCGGCTGGCGCCTTTTGTCGATTTCTTCGCCTTTGGAGACGAGGTCTGGTCCAAGGACGACCCGGTGCACGCGCTCAACGCCATGCGCGCGGCCATGACCCCGCCCTGACCGACCGGCCAGTGCCGGAATTTTCGAAAATTCCGGTCCGGAAAATTTGGAATTTTCCGGCGCCCGATGGCGCGCAGGGACTACAGAAACACCCGTTCAATGAACCACCAGGCGCCGACTGCTGCGATAACCGCTGATGCAGGCACAGCGATACGCGCGTGGTACCAGGCCTTTTGGCCAAACCACAGGCCCACGCAAAGGAAGGCCGCCGCGATGACGGCCAATTGGCCGAACTCCACGCCAACGTTAAAGCCGATCAGTGCCGGGAAGAACTGCCCGCGCGGCAGGCCGAATTCACCCAGCACACTGGCAAAGCCCAGCCCGTGCAAGAGGCCAAAGGCAAAGATCACCAGCGTGCGCCATCGCGTGAGATGGCCCAGAAAGATGTTTTCAACCGCAACATAGACAATAGAGGCCGCGATCAGTGGTTCGACGATGCTGGGAGGCACCCGCACCCAGCCCAAAGCGCCCAAGGCCAGGGTCACGGTGTGGGCCAGAGTGAAGGCCGAGACCTGCCACAGCAAGGTGCGCCAGGCGGTGCCCAGAAAGAACAGCCCCAGAACAAACAGGATGTGATCAAGCCCGAGCGGTACAATATGTTCAAAGCCCACCGGAATGTATTGTGCAAAGACCTGCCAGCCACTGGCCTCTCCGCCGCCATCCAGCGCTATGGGCGGGGTGGACGTGCCGCCTTGAATAAACCCGGTATAGGGCTCTTCGACGCCGAGTTGTCGCAGAATCAATGCGCCGGCCCCGGCCGGCCATGTCAGCACCATCTCACGGGCCAGCGGCGGGACCGTGGCGGCCACCACCAGTTGGGAGCTGCGCGCCACGCGCGGATCCCCCAAAGGGCCCGCGTCAAAACCGGTGATCTCAAGCGTCACGGGGCCGGCGATGTCGATCTCGACCTCCTTGATCCAGGCTTCGGCGAACGGCAGAAACCGGGCTTCCAGCCCGTCCGGATCGAGGAAGCGAAGATCGTCGTAAACCGCACCTTCGCTGGCGTCGTTGCTGTCGGCGACACTGTCCATGTCGATGCCGGCCAGAAAGGCCTCGGCATTCAGACGAAAGAGCAGCGTCAAAGCATTTCCATCCACCGAGAACTCTGCAACGGTGGGGGTCAGTTCATGCGCCTTGGCCGTCCCGTTCCAAGGCAGCGCCAATGACAAAATCGCCAGCAGCCACACACGGGCGGCGCGCAAGAAAGGTCCATGACACATGTTCCACTCCCGTCACATGATCGCTTTTGTGGCCTGTATGGCAGGGGCTCCCGTGATTGGCCATGAGTTTTGGATCGAACCCAGCACGTACACTTTGGACGATGGCACGCCGCTGACCGCTCAGCTCAAGAACGGTGAGAATTTTGTGGGCTCCAACTACTCATACATCGACAGTCGCTTCACCCGGTTTGATCTGATCGGCAACGGGCAGACCATGCCGGTGTCCGGTCGCAATGGCGATCTGCCGGCCCTGGTCACCCTTCTGCCGGGCACGGGTCTTTGGACCATCGTGCACGAGACCACGCCCAATCGTCTGACCTATACCGAATG
>JBCDEC010000353.1:0-2639 GCA_039179965.1 Pseudomonadota bacterium | reverse complement strand
GCCAGATCGCTCAACCCGCGCCAAAACCTGCCCAACAGACCGCCGCACCCGGACCTGCAACGCCGTGCAAGCCGCGCTTTGAATGGCTCCTTAGGCCCACCCGGGCGTTCCTGCGCCGCCCTGATGCACCACGCCTGCTGGCGATCGCCGTTCTTGTGCTGTTTGTTCTGATGATGCCCGGCTTTTCTCTCTTTCTGCTGGTGTTGTCGCTGCTGGTGGGTCTCGTTCTTTATCTCTCCTTCGGGCCGGACCGGATCGAAGAGATGGCGAAGGCCTGGTTCCAGCGTCTGCGCGCGCGTGATCCCGCGGCAGCGGAAAAGCTGTGGCGGCGCGCAACAACCGTCAGCAACCGGATAACCGCCCTGACGGAGCGGCTACCGGACCGCTGGACAAGCGGCATCCAAATACCCGCCTTTGGCAACACAGCTCAGCGGCCTGAAAAATTCGACACCGACCCGTTTGACAGACTGGCAAAGGAAACCGGGCAGGGCGACTAGACGGTGAAAGCCCGCCGAAACGCCGACAGTGCCACTTCGGGATCTGACGACGCAAACGCTTCCATACCGACCGGGCCCTTATACCCCATTCCGGCCAGGGCCCGCGCAATAGACGCGTAGTTGATCTCTCCGGTTCCCGGCTCGAACCGACCGGGCACGTCGGCAACCTGGATTTCACCGATCCAGGGAAGGCAAGCCTGACAAAGTTCGATCAGGTTCCCTTCGCCGATTTGCGCGTGATACAGATCGAGATTGAGCCGCAACTCAGGACGGTTCACCGCACAGACCAACGCCAGCGTCTCCGATGCCTTGGCGAATGGAACACCGCCATGGTCCACGGCCAGGTTCAGGTTTTCCAATGTGAAAACGACACCCAGTTCTTCGGCCATGTCACAGATGCGATGCAGCGTGTCACGGGCTTTGACCCAGGACGCTGGTGTTGCAACGGCGGCGACAACCGGACGACCGCCCTCTCCAAGGCCGGTGCCGTGAAGGTTCAGCCGGGCCACGCCAAGGCGCTTGCCGACATCGGCGGTCTCGCGCGCGGAGGCCAGGAGCCGCGCGGCGCCGTCATCATCACCGAGCCGGCCTTCAAGATATCCGTTCATGATTGAAAACGTCGCGCCGGAGGCTTCGAGCTTGGCCAGATCGTGGTCTGTCCAATTCCACAACCCGACCTCAAAGCCCAACTCGGCGAGCCGGGCACATCGCCATTCAATTGGCCGATCCAGCCAAAGCATCTCGGCGCAGGCAGCGAGGGTAAAGCTCATCCCAGATCACCCGTCAGCTCTGACGTCACCTCGACCGATCGCTTTTCTTGGAAGGATATGTTTGCGGCCTCTGCCAACGCCAGCGCATTCACACCATCCTGCAGCGTTGCCGGGACCGGCGCGGCCTGCGTGCAGGACTCCACGAAGGCCGCCCACTCGATGGCATAGGCCCGCATGTAGCGTTCAAGAAAGAAATAGACGGGTTTGGCCGAGACCACGCCGGCTGCAGTGGACTTTACCACCGTATTCTCAACTTCGTTTTCTGCGGCGAGCGTGCCATCTGAGCCAAGAACCTCGACCCGCTGGTCATAGCCATAAGGGGCGCGGCGCGAATTGCGGATCGTGGCGAGGCGCCCGTCGGCGTAACCGAGAACCACCACTGCGGTATCAATGTCGCAAGCGGCTCCGATGTCGGGATCAACCAGACAGGATCCATGTGCGGTGACGGTCTGTGGCATGCCAAAGAGAAAGGCGCACATGTCCAGATCATGGATCATCATGTCGCGGTAGAGACCGCCCGACACCTTGATATAGCTCACCGGGGGCGGCGCGGGGTCGTAGGATGTCACCGAGAGCAATTCTCCCTTGCCGATCTCCCCGGTCTCCAAAGCGACCTTCAAGGCCGCGAAATTCGGGTCAAAGCGCCGGTTGAAACCCATCATGATGGGCTGCGCATGCGTGGCGGCGACTGCACGGATTTCCAAAGCGCGCACCAGATCCAGATCGATGGGTTTTTCACAGAAGATGGCTTTTCCCGCGGCGACGCCCGCTTCGATCAGATCCGCATGGGTGTTGGTGGAAGAAGCGATCAGAATCGCGTCAATCGCCGGGTCCCCAAGGATATCCTCGGCGCTGCGTGCGGCAACACCGTGGTCTTGCGCCAGGGACTGCGCCGCCTCGGTCATCACATCGGTCACAGCCACAAGTTGGGACTTCGGGTCCATCCCGATGGACGCGGCATGCACTTTGCCGATCCGGCCTGCGCCAAAAAGAGCGACTTTCATCATAGTTGTCTCCCACAAGAAAACGGACGGTGCAGAGGACTCCTATCGATCCTGCATCCCGCTCCACGACTCAGTTTTTGGAATTTTTGTTCCAAATCCGTGATGCGCGGCTATAGTGCGCCTGTCAAGGGAGGAGGCCGCCATGGCCGAGCAAATGCACGTCTCGGGTGCGCCGAGTGATATCACCTCGTTTCTCGAGCGGCTCGATGCGTCGTCGGAGGCGATGCCCAAGCGGCTCAAGCAGTGTGCTGCTTTTACGCGGCGCCATCTGCACCTGATCGCAGTCTCGACCGTTTCCGAGATGGCCAAGGCCTGCGAAGTTGCGCCGTCGGTCTACATGCGCTTTTGCCAGGCTCTGGGATTTTCGG
>JBCDEC010000352.1:0-2750 GCA_039179965.1 Pseudomonadota bacterium | reverse complement strand
TTGCCCTTTCCGTGACCGATCTGTTTTTGATTTGACCATTTGGTCAAAGGAACGCTACCACGGGGCAGACCTCAGTCAAGCACCGCTCCGGATGAGCTGAGCGTAATTTGGTCGGTCGCCCCATCTCTGAGCGCGATTGCGGCAAGCGGCCATGGGCGATCAGAGCGAGGGTGGCGATGCCACGGAAAAACACCCCGACCCGGATCCAGACAAAAAACCGCAATGCGATCCTGGACGCCGCATTGGATGTCTTTTCCAACAAGGGGTTCGGAGGCGCCACCCTGGACGACATTGCCGCAGGGGCCGGCCTGTCAAAACCCAATTTGCTGTATTACTTCGAAACCAAGGAGACGATCTATCTGGCCTTGCTGGAAGGACAGTTGGACACCTGGCTCGATCCGCTGCGCGCCCTTGATCCGGACGGAGAACCCCTGGACCAGCTTCTGGACTATGCCCGTCGAAAACTGGAATTGAGCCGGGATCACCCTCGAGAAAGCCGTCTTTTTGCCCATGAGATCATCCAGGGCGCCCCACGCATCGCACATATTCTGTCAGGCGATCTCAAAGCTCTGGTGGACGCCAAGACAGCCGTGATCGATGGCTGGATTACCCAAGGCCGGATTGCACCGGTGCCACCGATGCACCTGATCTTTTCCATCTGGGCGCTGACCCAGCACTACGCCGACTTTGATGCCCAAATCCGCGCGGTGTCGGATGCCGCGGACCCGCTGGATGAAGCACAAGTCTTTGTCGACACGCTCTATCGGCGTTTGCTGACGCCTTAAGGATCGGTTTACAGGGCTGGCCTAGGCTTGTGCTATGGAAACGCTCTACACAGGCGCGACGCCGCATCCCTGGATCACCCAGATGTTTTCAACCCGCGCGGCCCGAAAGGGCGCGGTCGTTCGACGCTCTGCGCTCTGGGTTGACCGCGAAATCGGCCGCGACGCCTTTCTCGATGAAGTCCGGCGCCGCGGCTACCATGTCATAGAAACCGCCGATCAGTTCATTGTGGTCTGTCACAACGGTCCCATCCGGTTGCTGTTCTGACGAAAATTCGCCGAATTTTCTCCTGATGAGATTTTTCGGACGAAAAATCTATTCTGCCGCCGTCGCCATCGGATTGTTGGGATGGGTCGTCCAGTTGGCATAGGTCTCTTCGACAACCTTCCCGGTGCGTTGATCCACCTCGCCCGGTGCGAGTTGTGGCATCGTGATGCAATCCTCGACCGGGCAGACATCGACACAGAGATTGCAGGCCACGCACTCGCTGTCATCCACTTCAAAGGTGCGCTCGGGCGTCATGGTGATCGCTTGATGCGATGTATCCTCACAAGCCGCATAGCAGCGCCCGCACTGGATGCAGGACTCCGGATCGATCCGGGCCTTCGCCACATAGTTCAGGTTCAGATATTGCCAGTCCGTCACATTGGGCACGGCGCGTCCGACAATGTCGTCAATCGACGTGTGACCGTTTTCATCCATCCACATCGACAGACCGGCGATCATTTCCTGGACCACGCGGAACCCGTAGGTCATCGCGGCCGTGCAGACTTGCACATTGCCGGCCCCCAGAACCATGAACTCCGCCGCATCGCGCCAGGTCGTCACGCCGCCGATACCGGAGATCGGCAGCCCATAGGTCGCCGGATCCCGGGCAATCTCGGCCACCATGTTCAGCGCAATCGGTTTCACCGCCGGCCCGCAATAGCCGCCGTGGCTGCCTTTGCCGTCAATAGAGGGTTCGGGGCTGAACGTATCGAGGTTCACGCTGGTGATCGACGAGACCGTGTTGATCAGCGAAACCGCATCTGCGCCGCCATTCTTTGCCGCCCGCGCAGGATAACGCACATCCGTGATATTGGGCGTCAGTTTGACAATGACCGGCTTGTCGTAGTGGGTCTTGCACCAGCGCGTCACCATCTCGATATATTCCGGGACCTGGCCCACGGCCGACCCCATGCCGCGTTCGCTCATCCCGTGCGGACAGCCAAAGTTCAACTCGATTCCATCGGCACCGGTTTCCGCAATGCGCGGCAGGATTGATGTCCAGGCCGACTCTTCACACGGCACCATCACCGAGACCACCACCGCGCGATCTGGGTAGTCCGCCTTGACCCGGGCGATTTCCTCTAGATTGGTCTCCAACGGACGATCGGTGATCAACTCGATATTGTTCAGGCCCAGCAAACGGCGGTCGGCCCCGTACACCGCGCCGTAGCGCGGACCGTTGACATTGACCACAGGCGGGCCTTCCTCGCCCAGGGTCTTCCAGACCACACCGCCCCAACCGGCCTCAAAGGCGCGCCGGACGTTGTATTCCTTGTCGGTGGGCGGCGCCGAGGCCAGCCAGAACGGATTGGGGCTTTCGATGCCCAGAAAATTCGACGTCAGATCGGCCATATGCTTGAGCCTCCCAATTTGATGCGATGCGCCAAGAGGCCCGCACGGCCCCGCGACAGCTTGTCATCACGCGGTCAGCGACGCGTGGATATCCATGGCCGCGTCGCGACCATCCGCCACCGCGGTGACGGTGAGATCTTCTCCCCCGGCCGTGCAATCACCGCCGGCCCAGACGCCCGGCAGCGAGGTACGCCCGGCCTCGTCGACGGCAATCTTGCCACTGTCGAGCGTGAGGCCCACCGGAACACCGGTGAGGGTCTGGCCGATGGCCAGGAAGACCTGATCCGCCTGCAGGCGCATGTGTTCGTCTGTCTCCACGACGCGGCCGTCCTGAACCTCGGTATAGG
>JBCDEC010000351.1:0-2794 GCA_039179965.1 Pseudomonadota bacterium | reverse complement strand
GTGGAGCTCCCACCCCAATTCGCCGGCATAGGATATCCGCATCGCCAGAACCTCGTGACCTGCGACCTCGATCCACCGCGCCGACAACCATCGGAAGCCCGCATTGGAAAGATCTGCGGATGTACATGCGGCCAGAACATCGCGGGCGCGCGGTCCATTGAGGGCAATCGCAGACCAGTCCTCGGACAGGCAAGCGATCTGCACGTCTTCGTCACCACGATGAGTGTCCAGATGATCCAGCAAGCGCTGCTCGAAGAAGGCCGCACAAACAAGATAATACCGTTCTTCACCGACGCGTACGACAGTGGTTTCCAAAACAATGCGCCCGCGACGGTCGAGCATATGCGTGAGCGCGATGCCTCCCACCTTGGCAGGCAGCTTGTTGGCCACCAACCGATCGAGCAATGCCGCGGCATCGGGCCCTGAAATCTCGACCTTGGTGAAGGCAGAGATGTCCATGATTCCGACCCGCTCGCGCACCGCCCGGCATTCCTGACCCACGATGTCGTGCAGCGCGGTCCGCCGGAACCCATAAATGTCCTCGGCTGGCACACCCTCTAGCGCAAACCAGCGCGGACGCTCGTGGCCATAGACCTCTTCGTAAACCGCGCCCTTGTCCTTCAGACGCTCATAAAGCGGCGACGGCTTGACCGGCCGTCCGGCAAGGCGGTTGAAATGCGGGAATGGGATTTCGTGGCGCAGGCAGTAATCCTCCTTGGCCTTCACAACCTGCCAATCCGGCGTGGCGTAGCCGCCAAAGCGGCGCGGATCGAATTCCCTCATGCTCAGATCCGCCGCACCATGGACCATCCAGCGGGCCAGTTCGCGGCTCAGGCCCGGCCCCCAGCCGATACCGATCTGCGTCCCGCAACAGCACCAGTAGTTCCGAACGCCCGGCGCTGGACCGATCAGGGGGTTGCCATCCGGCGGATGGCTGATCGCACCATGAACCTCGCGGGTGATACCGCGTTCGGCCAGAACCGGCATCCGGTCAAGCGCCGCTTCCAGCCAGGGCATGATGCGGTCGTAATCAGCATCGAAGAGCTCGTTCTCGGCCTCCCACGGGCAGTGATCTTCCCAGACCGTATTGGGGTTGGCCTTTTCATAGATGCCGATCAGGCCGCGCTTTTGCTCCATCCGGATATAGCCAGAGACGCGGGCGTCATCGCGGATCACCGGCAGTTCCCGGGGCAGGTCCTGAAACTCCGGCACCGGTTCGGTGACCAGATAATGATGCGTCATAGACGTCATGGGCAGTTGCAGCCCCGACCATTCGCCCATCTGGCGGGCATAGGTCCCGCCTGCATTGACCACGTGCTCGCAGCGGATCGTGCCGCGCTCGGTTTCGACGATCCATTCGCCGGTCTCGGCCTGCGTGATGTTTGTCGTGCGGCAGCGTCGCACGATCCTGACACCCTTGGCCCGTGCCCCGGCAGCCAGCGCCATGGTTACATTGGTGGGGTCCACATGTCCGTCATTGGGCGTATGCAACCCGGCCCGGACACCGTCCAGATTGTAGAAAGGGTGCAGGCGCGCAATTTCTTCAGGACCGATGAGATCCATCTCGAAACCCAGCGCACGCCCCACCGAGGTCGTCTGATGGAGCCAGTCGAGTTCGTCTTGCGAATAGGCCAGACGGATGCTGCCACAGCCGTGCCATGTCACCGCCTGTCCGGTCTCCGCCTCTAGCGCTCCGGAATAGAGATCGATATTGTAGCCCACGCATTTGCCCAGACCGTAGCTGGACGTGGACTGCGTGATCTGACCGGCCGCATGCCACGTCGAGCCGCTCGTCAGTTCGGCCTTTTCCAGCAAGATCGTGTCGGCGCCCCAGCCTTCGTGGCCGAGATGATAGGCAAGGCCCACCCCCATGATGCCCCCGCCAACGATGACAACACGGGCATGGGTGGGCAGGTCGGTCGGTGTCATCTGCGATTCCTTTGGCGAGAGCTGACATTTTCTCTCGACAGGGTAATAGTACATCTGTACCGTCGTCAATCATGAATGATACATCCGTTTCATCTCTTGTCCTCACCCGGATCAATTCCGAATGGGAGGCACTGACGCCGGAGGCGCAGAAAGCCGCGCGCTACATCCTTGAAAACCCACAGGATGTAGGCGTCTCGACTGTGCGAGAAATCGCCGATGCCGCAAAGGTCAAACCCAACACCGTGGTCCGCATGGCGCGCCAGGTGGGCTTTGAGGGTTATGACGACTTCCGAGAACCGTTCCGGGAGGCGATTCGGCGGGGCAGCGCCGATTTCCCTGATCGCGCGCGCTGGCTTCAGGACATCCGAAAAGGCGGGGATATGGGCGGCCTTTATGCCGATATCGTTCAAAGCGCTTTGCGCAATGTCGAAGAAACATTTGCCCGTATAGATGCCGACCGGTTGCAGGCCGCAGCCGAGACAATCTGGAACAGCCGTCAGGTCTTTGTGGCGGGCGTCGGCGTGAATAACGCGAATGCGCGCAACTTCACCTATCTGGCATCGACCGGAATGTCGCAGTTCCACACCATTCCGCGACCCGGTTCGACTGCGACGGATGATCTTGCGTGGGCCGACGCCCGTGACGTTCTGATCGCAATCACCTGCAAACCCTATCGTACGGAAATCGTTGAGGCGGTCGAGCTTGCACAACAGCAGGGCGTGACCATCGTTGCGTTGTCAGACAGCCTCGCATCTCCGATCGTGCGTGTAGCGGATCACGGCTTCGTTCTGGCCGCCGACACGCCGCAATTCTTCCCGTCCTCCGTCTCGACCGTGGCCTTGCTGGAGACGCTGCTCTCCTTTGT
>JBCDEC010000350.1:0-2850 GCA_039179965.1 Pseudomonadota bacterium | reverse complement strand
TTGGTGCAGGTTCGGTCATCTTGTTCGCGGACAATCCAAACTTCCGCGCCTATTGGCTGGGCACCAAACGCCTGTTCTCGAACAGTCTGTTCTTCGCAAGAGCGTTCTCGAGCCCGGCACCGCGGCCAGAAAAGTAGACGACGTCGAGCCTGAGGCCCCTCAGTGAGTCGTGTCTCCTGTTTTAGACAGGAGACGCCATCTCCACCAACATCCGCTTACAGAATTTAGAGGGTGGTAAAGACGTCTCCCGGACACAGCCCAAAAAGGTCGCCGACACCTCGCCTGTATCCGTTTAAACTTGATCCATTCCCCGGTCCAATCCGACCCAGCTCAGGCCCGGTTTAGGCTATGCGCCATGTCCCGCGACGACCGCCCCACGCTCGACCGCGCCTGGCCGATCATTTGTCAGCTGATCAGCCTGTTGCGAGTCTATGTCCCACGGCTCGCACCGATCGCGCCCGATCGGGTTAAATGGCAGCATCTGACCCGCTTGGCAGAAAGCCTGATACGGCGCTGGCTGGTCTTGAACGCCTGCCAGGAGTCCGGCTGGCCGCACGTGCGCGTGCGGCCGACCCGGTTGGCACCGGTGCGCTCCCGCGCCAGTCGGCAAGCCCAGCAACCGGCGAACCGGCCACCACGATTCCCTCTTGAAGAAGCCGAGCGTCCTCTGGCGCGTCTGACGCTGACGCCGGATTTCGAGGGGAGCTCACGCTTTGCCAATTCGGACGAGAGGTACCCAATGCGCCGTTTCAATCCCGCCAGACTGCAACGGCGACTGGCGGCGCTGACGGACGTGATGAACGATCCCGTGCGTCACACAGCGCGCATGACGCGGTGGCTGGCGCGGGCCGCCGCGCGGCGCCAGCAGGGGACCGGTCGCACTTGCCCGTTTCGGGTCGGCTGGCCGCCTGGCGCCTCGCGATATCAACAAAAGCAAGACCCGGTGCGGCAGGACCTGTTGAGCTGGTTGAATATCCTGGCCCGGGAAGCGGTCGAACGGCGGCCGCCCTGAAGCGCATACCGGATCTGCAGTTTTCTCGCTTTTACCCGTTCTGGTCGCTTGTCTCGCGGCCCGAGTCTCATGACACTTGCCCGGATGGGCTCCGAAACACACCACACGCTCGAAGATGCGCGTGCGCTGTTACAGCGTATCTACGGCTATGAGGATTTTCGTGGCCGGCAGGCGGCGGTCATTAAGGACGTCCTGGCCGGCCGGGACGGGCTCGCGGTCTTGCCGACTGGCGGCGGTAAATCGCTCTGCTATCAGATCCCGTCCATCTTGCGCGACGGGGTCGGGCTGATCATCTCGCCTTTGATCGCCCTGATGGCGGATCAGGTGGATGCGCTGAAGGCGCTCGGCGTGCGGGCCGAACGGCTGGATTCCTCGATGCCGCATGAGGATCGCGTGGCGGCGCTGAAAGCGGCGCATAATGGTGAGATGGACATGCTTTATGTCTCGCCGGAAGGCCTGTCGGGCGGTCTCTTGAGTGCGTTGAGCAAATTGTGCGTGTCGCTGATTGCGGTGGATGAAGCCCACTGTGTCAGTCAATGGGGCCATGATTTTCGTCCCGATTATCGCGCGCTGGGACGGTTGAAATCGGCTTTTGCCGGGGTGCCGCGTCTGGCTGTGACCGCGACGGCGGATGCAAGGACGCGGGCCGACATATTGGAGCAGCTCGATCTGACAGATCCGGCGGTCCATGTCGCCAGTTTTGACCGCCCCAACCTGATTCTTGGCGCGGAGCCGAAGGCCGGCAACAAAACCGATCGCCTGGTCGGCCTGGTGCGTGCCCACAAGGGCGAAAGCGGCATCATCTATGCGGCCACCCGCAAAGGCACTGAGCAATTGGCCGAAGCGCTGGAAAAACAGGGCATTGCCGCGCTCGCCTATCATGCCGGGCTGGAGCCAGCGGACCGGGCTGAACGGCAGCGACGCTTCCTGCTAGAGGATGGCCTGGTCATGTGCGCCACGGTGGCTTTTGGGATGGGGGTGGACAAACCGGATGTGCGCTTTGTCATCCATGCCGATCCGCCCAAGACGATCGAGGCCTATTGGCAGGAAGTCGGGCGGGCTGGCCGCGATGGCGAACCGGCAGAGGGTTATGCCCTGTTTGGTCCGGCCGATCTCCGCCGCAGCCTGATGTGGAGCTATGACAGCGACGCGGAGGAAGCGATCAAGCGAGTCCAGATCAACAAGACGCGGCAATTATTTGCGCTGTTGAATGGCGATGCCTGCCGGCGCCAGGCGGTGCGGCACTATTTTGGTGAGACCGATGCTGAACCGTGTGGAACCTGCGACAATTGCCAGTCAGAGGCCCGCGATCATTTTGACGCGACGCGCTGGGCGCAAATGGCGGTGTCGGCGGTGTTGCGCTGTGGCCAGAAAATTGGCCGCGGGCGCCTGATCATCCACTTGCTCGGCCAGGCCAAGGATGGGTTCGATGAGGATCTGTCGCAGCAATCGACGTATGGGATTGGCGCGGATCTGCCGAAATCTGGCTGGAATGCGGTGTTTGACGAACTGCTCTTTACCGGTCTGCTGGCCGAAGGCGGCGAGGTGATGCGACCGTTCATCTTTGTGCCGGATCATGCGGCGGTGAAAACCCTGTTCAAGGGCGACCATGAGGTCTTGTTGAAATCGGATCCGGCCGTGCGCCGGACCCGCAGCCGGGGTCGCAAAGTGTCCGGCGCAGCCTTTGCCGATCTGTCCTCGCGCGACCGCGAATTGTTCGATCTGCTTCGCAATTGGCGAGTCGAAATGGCCAAAGCCAAAGGGGTGCCGCCTTATGTCATTTTTCATGACAAGACGCTCGCCACCATCGCAACGGAACGCCCGGCGGATCCGGCGGA
>JBCDEC010000349.1:0-2936 GCA_039179965.1 Pseudomonadota bacterium | reverse complement strand
GAGCCCGCACCCACGCGCAAGCGGGCCGCATCCAATGCCGCTCTGTCCGGGCGCGTGGCGACGCTGGCGCTTGTGGTGATCTTTGCGCTGACGGCGCTTCTTGTCTGGGTGGCGGTATGAGCGAGGCAGTGTCCCGCATGACGCCGACCACGCCTCTGGAAAAAGGCGAACAGGTGATCGACAGCTTTCGTGCGGATCGGATGACCTATATGCGTGATCACGCCTGGATGGCGGCGGTCGCGATGGCGGCGGGCATGGCGATCCTTTGGCTGATCGGCAACCCGCATGTCTGGACGGGCGCTGTCGGTGGTCTGGCTGCGATCGCGATCCGCGGTGGATACCTGGCGACCGATGAGTTGGCGGCACGCTGGGATCTGACCGACCGGCGTTTGCTGGGCCCGCAGACGCGGGTGGCGCGCCTGTCGGACATCGCGCAGATTCGGGGGCTGGGCAGTGCGGTGCAGATCGTAACGCGGTCCGGCGACAAACACCTGATCAAGTATCTGGCGGACAAGAATTCCGTGATGGCGCGGATCAAGGAGGCGGTGGTATGAGCGCGCCGCGCGTCTATTTGATGTCAGACCGCAACGTGTCGGAAATCAACCGGCGCTGCAGGTCGAAAAACCTGCGCCCGGACTCGGTCCTGCACTTTACCAGGACCCGGCACGGTGTGGCTTTTGACCATCATGCATTCTTTTCTTTCAACGACCTGAGCGATCCGGGTAAGGCATATGAAACGCTCAAACGGGCCCAAGAGGCCGTCTCATGACTGTGGATAGAACGCTTTTCACGAATGCACGACTGATCGACCCCGAAGCGGGGCAGGAGAGCCGCGGCTGGCTGCTGGTGCAGGACGGAACGATTCTGGGGACGGGTCACGATGCGCCACCCGATGTCGAAAGGCGGGTCGATTGCAATGGCCTCTGCCTTGCTCCCGGCATCGTCGATCTGGGGGTCAAAGTTTGCGAACCTGGTGAGCGGCACAAGGAAAGCTATCGGTCTGCCGGCGCGGCGGCGGCTGCCGGAGGTGTGACGACGATGATCACCCGGCCCGACACTGATCCTGCAATTGACAGTCCGGAAGCTCTCGAATTCGTGGCGCGCCGCGCCAATGAGGCGGCGCCGGTTCATGTCTTGACGATGGCCGCGCTGACCAAGGGGCGTGGCGGCCGCGAGATGACCGAGATCGGATTCTTGCGCGATGCCGGGGCGGTGGCCTTTACCGATTGCGATCGCGTGGTGCGCGATACGAAAGTGTTGGTGCGGGCATTGCGCTATGCCGGCGGTTTGGGGGCTCTGGTCGTGGGTCATGTGCAAGAGCCGGATCTGAGCAGCGGCGCGGCGGCCACATCGGGTGCGTTCGCCTCACGGCTGGGTCTGCCAGCGGTGCCTGCGCTGGCCGAACGTATGGGGCTTGAGCGTGATATCGCACTGATCGAGATGACGGGCGCGCGATATCATATCGACCAGATCACGACGGCCGCGGCCCTTCCGGCGCTGGAGCGGGCCAGGCATCAGGGTCTTGACGTGACTGCGGGAACGTCGATTCACCACCTGACTCTGGCTGAGACGGCCATTGCCGATTACCGAACCTTTTTTAAGGTCAAGCCCCCGCTCCGGCCCGAAGCGGACCGGGCGGCAGTTGTCGCGGCGCTGCGCGACGGCCTGATCGATACGCTGAGTTCAATGCATACCCCCCAGGACGAGGAATCCAAGCGTCTGCCCTACGAAGAGGCGGCGAGTGGAGCTGTTGGGCTTGAAACCCTTCTGCCGGCTGCCTTGCGTCTCGTTCATACTGGCGAACTGAGTTTGCCAGTTCTCTTTCGCGCGCTGTCTCTGGGACCTGCGAGACGGCTGGGTCTCGACAGCGGTCGGTTGTCCGAAGGGGCGCCTGCTGATCTGGTGCTTTTTGATCCGGATAAAGAGTGGATCGTCGATCGCTGGAAATTGCGGTCGAAATCCAAGAACACACCCTTTGACGGTGAATCCCTGCGCGGTGCTGTGCTGGCGACCTATGTGGCCGGTCGGGCCGTCTACGAGTCCGGGAATGCCTGACCTCGTCACGCCTCCTTTCATGCTGGTCCTCTGGGCCTTTGGCGCCTATCTGGTGGGCGCGATCCCGTTTGGCATGCTCTTGGCGAGGGCTTTGGGCTTGGGGGATCTGCGTACCATCGGTTCGGGCAATATCGGCGCCACCAATGTCCTGCGCACCGGTAACAAGCTTGCGGCAGCTTTGACCTTGGTCATGGATGCCGCCAAGGGCGCATTGCCGGTTCTGGCTGCGCGAACCTTGGCCGGAGAGGATGCGGCGCAGATCGCGGCATTCGCCGCCTTTTTGGGCCACTGCTATCCTGTCTGGCTGGGGTTCAGGGGCGGCAAGGGCGTGGCCACGTTTCTGGGCGTGCTGCTGGCGCTGGCATGGCCGGTCGGAATAGCGTCCTGCCTGACATGGCTTGTCGTTGCCGCGATCGGCCGAATGTCATCAATGGCGTCAATCTCCAGTGCTTTGTTGTCGACCGTATGGATGGCGGTTTTCGGTAATTTCGAGATGCTGGTTCTCGGGTTGGCCTTAACGGCGATGATCCTTTTGCGTCATGCGGCCAATATCAAACGTCTTAAGGCTGGCACCGAACCCAAAATCGGCCAGAAATGAGCCTGGACGCTTTCTTGCGCGCCTTTGACGCGCTGCCACTCGGCACGTTCAAGGGTGTTTTTGGCGACCGTCGGTATGTTGTCGTTCGTCGCGGTGCCGGCGCACGGCACTCACTGGTGGCCGAAGAACTGGGCGGGGCTGACTATATCAGCCTGAACCTTTATCGCCGTCCATCCCGGCAGATCAGTCTTCGGGCACCAAACCCAGAACGAATCCGATCACTTTCTGCTCCGGCATCTCACAGGGTTTGAGCCGCGCGCCGGATGACAGGCGATAAAGGTTC
>JBCDEC010000348.1:0-2945 GCA_039179965.1 Pseudomonadota bacterium | reverse complement strand
TATGTCGCGTAGTAGATGAACTTGGGCCGGAAGTAGGTGTATTTCTTCTTCTGGGTCAGAAAGCCCAGGTTCACACGCAGCCCCGCTTCGCGCAGGGCATCATTGATGAAGCCGGCATGCCGCGCCTCGTCCCGCGCCATAAGCTGGAAAAGCTGGGTGATATCCTTGTTGTTGCCGCGCCGTTTCATTTCTTTGTAAAGCACGCATCCTGAAAACTCCGCCGTGCAGGACGATATCAGGAAATCAATGAATTCTTTCTTGAGCGCTGGATCCATTCCGTCCCAGTCGATCACATCCCAGTCTTCGTTTTTCTTGAAATGACCCTTGTTGGGGTCAGATTCCATCTGCGCGATCAGGGCATCCCAATCCGCACGCACGGGCGAGACGTCGACGGCATCGAGTTCGTCGAAATCGGTGGTGTAAAAGCGCGGCGTCAGCAGGGTGTTCTGCATCGCCGTCTCGGTGGCCATCTCGTCGTTGTAAAGCGCGTCCTGCGCCTCGGCGATGGCCAGACCCTCTTCAACGGTTGTGGCGTCGGCGGTGTGCTTGGCTTGCATGTTCACAGCGTCACCTCCTCGGAGAAGGAGAACTCGCAAAGCTCCATCACCTCGAAATCGCCGGTCAACCGCGTCCAGAGCCGTTCAAGCCGGCTGGCCCGGATGATCGTGGCTTCGCGCTGCTCGATCACGACTTCGCCGAAGGGGGCCATGATCTCGGGGCCCTTGACGAGCACCTCGTCTCCGGGATGCACCACCGCCCCGTTGTCGAACCGGACATGTGCGTGCAGGCTTTCAAACTTGTGGCTCACCTCGACAGTGCAAGGCGCGCGCTCAATTTCCTTGGTCAATAGTCCCATCGGTTGCTTCCTCTCATGGTCGATCCAGAAGTTTGGCGAAACTTCTGGCGTTATCGGCGCCGAACCCCATCAGGTCTGCACGCCACCCCGTAACGGGGTCAGTAATATCAAGACGTCCATTGGTGCGCCGCGTGACGACGACCGGCTGCATTGCCGGCGCGCCCGAGCGCGCCCGTTCGCGATCGATAACGCGGGCCACACCGGCGACAAATCCACCCTCCTGGGTGTCAAGACGCACAATCACGCTGCCTTCCGGAGACAGCACCGTGACGGCGCCGCTGACCCCATCGCTGACCAGGATCATGGCGCGTTCGTTGACAACCGGCGCAGCGGCAGGGCTGGCCGACAGCGGCACATCCGCCACCCGCGCGTAGATGGCGATGGCCAGGGACGCCAGAACCAACCCCGCCATCGCACGCAGCAATATCCGCGGGATCATCTCGCGGTCCGGAGTGCTGACTTGACGCAGGGTGGGCGAGGTCATGGCGAGGTCCTTTTCTATTCTGCGGCCACTTGGGCCGGCTGCATCCGCGCCACGCGGGGCTCATTGATGCGGGCCTGCGCGGCTTCGGACAACAGGTCGGACACATGCTGGACCTGATTGATGCAGCGCAGCGCCGGCTGTGTGTTGAACCGCCAGGGCCGGACATGCGGCCAGCACATCAGATAGCCAAAACGCGTCGGACCCTGCAGCGTCATCGCGATCGTGCCGGTGCCGTCGCGGCGCAGGTCCAGATCCGCACTGTCGATCTTGGTGAACGGCAGGTTCAGCGTGATCGTCAATGCCGCGCCGATCCGCATGGCCACGCGCGAGGTGGTGATCGTGTAGACCGTGCAGCGCGCCTGAATGTAGGCGAAGAGCATCAGGAGGCCGCAGGCAGCGGCCCCCAGGACGGCAAACGGCAGCGACGCGGCAATAGCCAGATCCAGCGGCATCAGATCGATCACCGCGAAGAACCGCCAAAGCGTCAACGCCGCAAAGTAGCCCGCCACCCAAAGCACGCCGCAGGACGATTTGGCCAAAGCCCACCAGTTCGGGCGCCCTTGCCACAGGATCTTTTCGCCCTGGGGCGGGCGCTCTGGCAGACCGGGAATGGGCTCTACTGCAAAATCGTCATGCGACATGGGATGGCACCTTTGGCTTAGATTTGCGGCTCGAGCCGGTCTTCACTGGCGTAGAGGGTTCCTCCGCCGTAGTAGGCCGAGACTTTTTCTTCCTCCAGCAGCGTGATCTGATCCGGATTGGTCAGCGTGGGCACGTTCTTGAAGTTGTGGCTGTAAAGGCTGCGCACATAAACGACGCCGAACCACACACGCGCCAGGGTCAGCGGGACCAGCCGCGTGCCGCCGCCGAATTCGTCCTTGAGATCGTATTCGAGGTAGCGCACCAGCTGCTCGGGCGCGTCGATCCACAGGTCGGTCACCGTGCCGATCACCTTACCATCACCGGATTTGATCGGCATGCCGCGCGGGTCGCTGCCGGCGGCCACGGCAAAGGCGGGCAGGTTGCGCATCGGGATCAGCTTGTTGTGACCATGCCCGTCCAGTTCGGGTATGTCGCGCCGCGGCGCCCAGGATGCGGGGCCGACGCCGTCGACCAGAGGGTCTCCGGTCGGCTCGAACGGAAAGCCGTTCGCTTCGCTTGTGCGCGCCAGTGCAAGATCGTCACGATCTCCGCGCTGACCGCTGGGGACGGTGAGTTCGCCCCGCCCATGCGGCAGTTTGAAGGTTTTATCCTCGGGCACCGGGAATGGTCCCTGATTGGGCGCTGCATTGCCATCGTCATCCACGAGGGGGAAGCCTTCGCGCATGTTTTCCCGCTGGATGTAAAAGATGAGCAGGGCGAAGAAGATCCAGAACAGCCAGATTGCCAGGCTGGCCAGGTCGAATGTGCCAAAAAAGGTCGATGTCATGTTGGTGTCCTTTCCTCTTGGCGGTTCACATCAGGTTGGAAACTCGGGCAATCCCGCCGGACGGGCCACCGACCGGCGCCGGGCCGCGGGCGGCCCCAGGATCACGAGAGTTGCGAAAAGGATGAAGATTTAAAGGTGGTTGAAGAACGCATAAACCCTCGAAGCGGTGTTAAGGG
>JBCDEC010000347.1:0-3076 GCA_039179965.1 Pseudomonadota bacterium | reverse complement strand
CCAGTGCCAGTGCCAGTGCCGGTGCGGCGGAGAGAGTCAGGAGACCTGTGCCAATACCGGCGCTGCGGGTTGTTTCAGGAGACCGGCGCCAGTGCCAGCGCTGCGGGTTGTTTCAGGAGACCCGCGCCAGTACCGGCGCTGCGGAGTGAGTCAGGAGACCTGCGCCAGTACCGGCGCTGCGAACCGTGCTCAGGTCACCAGCTCCGGTGCGGCGGAGCGTTTCAGGTCGCCTGCGCCAGTACCGGCACCGCGAACCGTGCTCAGGTCACCTGCGCCAGTGGCACACGCCCGGTGACAACCTCGGCCAGCAGCGCGACATGGACGTCTAGCGCATCCACGACCGGATATCCCGGGCTCTGCCCCTCAAAGGCCAGGTTGAGATCGGTGCCCGCCAGAACGATGGCCTGCGCACCGAGATCGCGGATCATGCGCGCGCCCGCGTCGATGAACAGCGCTCGCTGGGCCGGACTGCTGTGTCCGGCCACGGCCATCTCCTGATAGGCCAGACCCAACGTGTCGACCTCGTCTTCCAGAACAACGGCTTCGGTCTGGCGCATTTGTCCGTAAAGCCGGGTCCGCATGACACCGCCCACGCCCAGCAGCCCGACGCGGTCCAGCCCCTGGGCGGCCAGGGCCCGGTCCAGCGGCGCCACACCCGAGATCAAAGGCAGCGGAGACACGGCCACCGTCTCGTCAAAGCAAAAATGCCCCCCCAGCGAGGTGATGGCGGCGCAATCGCAGCCGGCCGCTGTCAGACGCTCCAGCAGGCGGGCGTAAACCCCGGCCTGTGCCGTGCGATCGTCGGCCATGTTGTTGCGCACAAGGGTGCGCGCGTCGGCATGCACGATGGTCAGGTCCAGCGTCCCGCCCATGGCGTCCACCGCGCCGGCCAGTCTCTGATAATAAAGAAGCGTGGCGGCCACGCCGATTCCGCCGATCAATCCAAGATGCATTGTCGCCTCCGCTCTCGCAGTGCCGGATCAGCCGTAGGCCGCCGCAAAGGCGGGCGGGATCACCCCGAGGCGCATCACCCCAAGGCGCGCGCGCCCCGCCTGTCAGCCAAGCGCGGTCGAGGCCGCACTTTCCGGCAGTTCCTCGTCAAAACAGCGCTGGTAGAATTCCGCGACCGTCTGGCGTTCGAGCTCGTCACATTTGTTGAGGAAGCTCAGACGGAACGCGTAGCCCACGTTCCGGAAAATCTCGGCGTTTTCGGCCCAGGTGATCACGGTGCGCGGCGACATCACGGTGGACAGGTCGCCGGCCATGAACGCGGTCCGGGTCAGGTCGGCCAGCGTGACCATCTGGTTGACGGTCTTGCGGCCCTTCTCGGTGTTGTAATGCGGGCTCTTGGACAGAACGATCGCCACCTCGGCATCATGGCTGAGGTAGTTCAGCGTCGCCACCAGCGACCAGCGGTCCATCTGGGCCTGGTTGATCTGCTGGGTGCCATGGTACAGCCCGGTCGTGTCGCCCAGACCCACGGTGTTTGACGTCGCAAAGAGCCGGAAGAACGGGTTGGGCGTGATGATTTCATTCTGATCGAGCAGCGTGAGCTTGCCGTCATGTTCCAGCACGCGCTGGATCACGAACATCACATCCGCGCGGCCCGCGTCGTATTCGTCAAAGACAATGGCGACGGGGTTGCGCAGGGCCCAGGGCAGGATGCCCTCGTGAAACTCGGTGACCTGCTTGCCGTCGCGCAGCTTGATGGCGTCCTTGCCGATGAGGTCGATCCGGCTGATGTGACTGTCGAGGTTGACCCGGACGGCGGGCCACTTCAGCCGCGCGGCGACCTGTTCGATATGGGTCGACTTGCCGGTGCCGTGATAGCCCTGGATCATCACCCGGCGGTTGCGGGAAAAGCCCGCGAGAATGGCCAGCGTGGTGTCGGGGTCGAACTTGTAGGTCTGATCGACCTCGGGCACGCGATCGGTGGGCTCCAGAAATCCGCGCACGGTCATGTCGGTGTCGATTCCGAACATGTCACGGACCGAAATGTCTTCGGTCGGTTTCGGGGTGGGGTCCATGCTGCCGTCGGCCATTGCTGTGTCCTTGTCGCTCGTCGTCGCGCGGTGTTTCGGGTCCCCGACGCGCTGCGCACACGCTCTGCACCATATCGGCGCGGACGGCAAGAGAAAGGCCGCAGAAACGGGCAGACACCCTGACGCATGGCCGCAGCGGCAAGAGGCGCGCGCCGGGAAACCGGACTCCGAGACGGGTCAGACGCAGCCTGCGGACCGATCTCGTCCCGTCAACAAAGCCTGCAGAAAAAGCTCTTTTGTTTCGGCCTCTTGGGAAAAACAGCGCGCCTTGCAGCGGGTTTGAACGTGAATTGACACAATCCCAATCTGGCGTGACATTTGCAGCATTTGAATTTGGGGATGGATCATGATCACAAAACTTACTTTGAACGGTTTGGTGGGCGCGACCTTTGTGGGCAGCGACGACGATGATGAAATTTACGGCACGGGACAGAATGACACGATCTCCGGCGCGGACGGAGACGACCTCATTCAGGGTCGCCAGGGCAACGATATTCTCTTCGGCAATGACGGGGACGATGCGCTCTACGGCGCGCAGGGCTTTGACACGATCGACGGCGGGCTGGGCGATGACGAGATCTACGGCGCGCAGAACGACGACACGATTTCGGGCGGGCGCGGCAATGACTTTGTGGCCGGCGGCACCGGGCAGGATCTGCTGCGCGGCAATCGCGGCGACGATTTCATCAAGGGCGAGGGCGGCCGGGACGAGATCCACGGCAACGCCGGCAATGACACCCTGTGGGGCGGCCCGGGCATCGATGTGCTGTACGGTGGCGGGGGAAACGACACGCTGCTGGGCCAGCAGGGCCATGACACGCTCTACGGCGGGGAAGGCGACGACACCGCCTATGGCGGTCAGAACCTCGATCTGCTCGACATGGGCGCTGGCAATGACTTTGCCGATGGCGGCGCGCAGGACGACACGATTTATACCGGCCTGGGCAATGACGAGGCCTGGGGCGGGTCCGGCGATGATTTCATCGACACCTCCTATGATCCCGAGGCACAGCTGCCGGATCTCGGCTTTCCCT
>JBCDEC010000346.1:0-3145 GCA_039179965.1 Pseudomonadota bacterium | reverse complement strand
TTACCCCGCCGTTGTCTCAACAAATGACCGGACCCGCATGCCGATCCCAGTGGACACGTTCTTTCTGCCGCCCGACGGACAAGGCACCCTGCAGTCGCGGATCCAGCGCCTTGTGGCCGAAGGTATTCTCTCAGGCCGGTTTCATCGCGGTGAAAAACTCCCCTCTTCGCGTCGGCTTGCGCACCACCTGGGGGTGTCGCGGATCACGGTCACGCTGGCCTACAACGAGCTTCTGGCCAATGACTACGTCGCCTCCAAGGGGCGGTCGGGGTATTATGTTTCGGACAATGCGCCGGTTCCGCCGAGCTTTTCGCCAACCCCGCGCCAAGCCGATGCCGTGGACTGGGGGGCCGCCCTCACGCGGCGGTACTCCGGGGGGGACACGCCACGCAAACCCAATTCGTGGCAGCGGTTCCGGTTTCCCTTCATCTATGGCCAGGTCGACCCCGAACTCTTTGACCACTCCAATTGGCGGCAATGCGCCATCCGCGCCATGGGGCAGAAAGATTTCACCGCGCTCACGACAGACTACTATGATCAGGACGATCCGCTGTTGATCGAATTCATTGCCCGGAATTCGCTGCCCCGGCGCGGCATCATGGCCCGGCCGGAAGAGATCCTGATCACCATGGGCGCGCAGAACGCGCTGTGGATCGCCGCCCAGCTTCTGCTCAACCGCACCAAGCGCGCGGCCATCGAAGACCCCTGCTATTATGCGCAACGCGATATTCTGGTGCAGACCGGCTGTGCTCTGACCCCGCTCAGGGTCGATGCCGACGGTCTGCCGCCGGAAGACATCCCCGCCGCGGTCGACGTGATCTTCACCACGCCCAGCCATCAGGCGCCGACAACCTCAACCATGCCGCTCGACCGCCGCCAGGCGCTGTTGGCGCGGGCCCGCGACATCGGCGCGCTCATCGTCGAAGACGACTACGAGTTTGAGATGGCTTTTCTGCGCGCGCCCTCGCCCGCCTTGAAATCCCTGGATGCCGAGGGCCGGGTCATCTACGTGGGCAGCTTCTCGAAATCGCTTTTTCCGGGGCTGAGGCTTGGATACCTGGTCGGCTCCGAACCCTTCATCCGCGAGGCGCGGGCGCTGCGCGCCTCCGTGCTGCGCCACCCGCCGGGGCACATTCAGCGCACCGCCGCCTACTTCCTCAGCCAGGGGCATTACGATGCGCAAATCAGCCGGATGATGGGCGTTCTGCAAACCCGGCGCGAGGTCATGGAGGCCGCTCTGACCCACCATGGTCTGACCGTGGCCGGGCGCGGCGCCTTTGGCGGATCGGCCTTCTGGATGCGGGCACCCGAGGCGAGCGACACCGCCGTCCTGGCCAGGGACCTGCGCGCGGACAGTGTGCTGATCGAGCCCGGGGCCCCGTTTTTCCAGGCCGCGCACCGGCCGCACAATTACTATCGTCTGGCCTATTCCTCGATCCCGGCCAACCGGATTGCGGACGGCATCGGGCACATTGCCCGCGCGCTGTGAGGACGCGCCAGCCGGTCCGGAGGACGCAGCTCCAATCTGGTCTTAGATCGGCAATTCAACTGGCCCTATTCGCACTCGTCGTCTCTGCGTACCGTCCATCATGCACCCCCTGCTCCGGCGGGGTGGCAATCTTTTGTCCTATCCATCTCCGACCGAGGCGCTGATCATGAAAATGACCACTGAAGAGGCATTCGTCAAAACCCTGCAGCGCCATGGCATTGAACATGCGTTTGGCATCATCGGATCGGCGTTCATGCCGATCTCTGATCTGTTCCCCAAGGCCGGCATCACCTTTTGGGACTGCGCGCACGAAGGTTCAGGCGGCATGATGGCGGATGGTTACACCCGCGCCACGGGCAAGATGTCGATGATGATCGCGCAGAACGGCCCCGGAATCACGAACTTCGTGACGGCCGTAAAAACCGCCTATTGGAATCATACACCCCTGTTGCTGGTGACGCCGCAGGCAGCCAACAAAACTCTCGGACAGGGCGGGTTCCAGGAAGTCGAACAGATGGCGCTGTTCCAGGACATGGTGGCTTATCAGGAAGAAGTCCGCGACCCCAGTCGAGTGGCCGAGGTGCTCAGCCGCGTAATCATTCAGGCCAAACGGGCCTCGGCGCCTGCACAAATCAATATGCCGCGCGACTTCTGGACCCAGGTCATCGACATTGAGATCCCCGAGGTCCTGGAGTTCGAACGCCCCGGTGGCGGAGACACCGCACTCAACGAGGCCGCCGCGCTTTTGAACTCCGCCCGGTTCCCTGTCATTCTGAATGGCGCCGGAGTCGTTCTGGCAGATGCGATCCCCTCTACCATGGCATTGGCTGAACGCCTGGATGCCCCGGTTTGCGTGGGCTACCAGCACAACGACGCCTTCCCCGGCTCACATCCTCTTTTTGCCGGACCGTTGGGCTATAACGGGTCCAAGGCCGGCATGGATCTGATTTCGAAAGCGGACGTGGTCCTTGCGCTGGGCACCCGCCTGAACCCGTTTTCAACGCTGCCCGGCTACGGCATCGACTACTGGCCAAAAACCGCCAAGATCATTCAGGTCGATCTGAACCCGGATCGCATCGGGCTCACGAAGTCGGTTTCGGTCGGGATCGTTGGTGATGCCAAAAAGGTCGCAGACACGCTGCTGGAGCGCCTCTCGGAAAGCGCCGGCGACACCGATCGCGAAGCGCGCAAAGCCATGGTGGCAGAGACCAAATCCCGCTGGGCGCAGCAATTGTCTTCGATGGATCACGAAGACGACGACCCCGGCACCACATGGAACGAAAGAGCACGCGCGGCCAAGCCGGACTGGATGTCTCCCCGTATGGCCTGGCGCGCGATCCAGTCGGCGCTGCCCCGCGAGGCGATTATCTCCTCGGACATCGGCAACAATTGCGCGATCGGCAACGCCTACCCCTCGTTCGAGGAAGGCCGCAAGTATCTCGCGCCCGGATTGTTTGGCCCCTGCGGCTACGGGTTGCCCTCGATCATCGGCGCCAAGATCGGCCGGCCGGAAGTGCCCGTCGTGGGATTTGCCGGGGACGGGGCGTTCGGAATTGCCGTCACCGAACTGACCGCAATCGGACGCGAAGAGTGGCCGGCGATCACCATGGTGGTGTTCCGCAACTACCAGTGGGGGGCCGAAAAGCGCAATTCGAC
>JBCDEC010000345.1:0-3145 GCA_039179965.1 Pseudomonadota bacterium | reverse complement strand
TGGAGGCCAGCGCAGATGACCGCGATACACGTGGGTTCATTTCGATGACGACCATACGCCCGTCATCGGGGTTGATCGCCCATTGCACATTGGAGCCGCCGGTCTCCACCCCGATCTCGCGCAGAACGGCAATCGAGCCGTTGCGCATGATCTGATACTCCTTGTCCGTGAGGGTCAGCGCAGGCGCGACGGTGATCGAATCGCCGGTGTGCACGCCCATCGGATCTACGTTCTCGATGGAACAGACGATGATGGCATTGTCCGCGGTGTCGCGCACCACTTCCATCTCGAACTCTTTCCAGCCGAGCAGGCTTTCGTCGACCAGGATCTGCCCGACCGGGCTGGCATCCATACCGCCCCGGCAGATCATCTCGTAATCGTCGCGATTGTAGGCCACGCCGCCGCCGGTGCCGCCGAGGGTAAAGGCCGGGCGAATAATGGCCGGAAGCCCGATGTCATCCAGCGCATCGATCGCCACCCGCACGCCTGCGTCCAGGTCGAACTTGCCGTCCACCTTCGGCGCGGTGACAATCGTCGCGCGGGGGTTCTCCAGCCCGATGCGGTCCATCGCTTCGCGGAACAGGGCGCGGTCTTCGGCCATCTCGATGGCATGGCGCTTGGCGCCGATCATCTCGACGCCGAACTCGTCCAGAACACCCATCTCTTCGAGCGCCAGCGACGTGTTCAGCCCGGTCTGTCCGCCCATCGTGGGCAACAGCGCGTCGGGGCGCTCTATTTCGATGATTTTGGCAACGATTTCGGGCGTTATCGGTTCGATATAGGTGGCATCCGCCATGCCGGGATCGGTCATGATCGTCGCCGGGTTGGAGTTCACCAGAATGACCCGGTAGCCTTCTTCGCGCAGCGCCTTGCAGGCCTGAGCGCCGGAATAGTCGAATTCGCAGGCCTGACCGATGACAATGGGACCGGCGCCGATAATCATGATCGACTGGATGTCGGTACGTTTCGGCATGCTGGCCCCCTGCTATGTAAATCGCCGGGGTTATATCCGTGTCTGACGGGGGAGCAAGAGCGTTTGGGCGAAAGCCATGTCTCTAGGTCGTCCGATTGCGCCGATCACCGCACCTGATCATCGGGCTGATCGAGCAAAGAGATCCGCCAGGCCCGCACCAGGTCAGATTTGCCTTTGAGGTCGAGATCCGCAGCAGCGGCGCGGTGCTCCGCGACACCTGCCATGGCGCGAACCCGTTCGGTCATCAAAATCTCGCCCGCCCCGGCGGCGGCCTGCAGGCGCGCCGCGGTGTTGACGACATCGCCCACGGCGGTGAACTCCCGGCCACTGCCCTGTGACAGCGTGCCGACCTGCGCCATACCGATGTTCAGCCCGACGCCGACCACCAGATCCGGGTCGCTTTCGCGCAAGGCCCTGATCAGGCGGTCAGCCGCCGTGACCATGATGGCGGCGGTGTCGTCGCCCAGGCTGGGCATCGAAACAACATAGAGCGCCATCACCTGATCGCCGATGTAGTCGACCAGCGCATCTTCTTCGGTCAACGTCCGGCCCGCGACCCCATAGAACCGCTCAAGGAGACGCGCGGTCTTGGCAGCGTCATTGGCTTCGGAAAACGCGGTAAAGCCTCGAATATCCGCAAACAGCACGCCAACCTCCAGATCGAAGGTGCGCGTTGGCAGACCCTCAAAGCAGCTGCGGCAGAAATTCGGGTTCTTTGGGGCCGGGCGAATGTGCAAAAGACGGCCGAGCCCGCCAAAGGGCGCCAGACAAAAGCGGCAGCGTGGATCCGAGGGAAACAAGCGCAGAACCCGCCGTGCCCGACCCACAAAACCCGTTTGGCACAAGGACAGCATGAGCGGCGCGTGATCCGTAGACAAACGGCGCACCAGCCAGGCGTCGAAGTTATAGATGAACACCAGACTGGCAACGAGGAACAAGACAACGACAAGGATGCCCGCTGTGACCGAAACCGTTGCGCCAACGAGAACGGCCAGCGCAACAAACAGGGCATTTGCCACCATCAGGCCAACTTCGACGAGCCGGGCGTTCCCCATCACAGACCCCAGGGTTTCCTGCCGGCACCCTACAGGATTCGCTGCGACGCGGATAGCTTGGCCTGACTCTTGGCCCGGATCTATTCGGCCGCGGCCACGGCGCGGGCGGTGTCCGTCGGCCCGTAGAGGTAATCCCGCGTCAGCGGCAGCGTCTGAAGCGATTTGGACAGCTGAAACTGGAACACGCCATGGGGCTGTTCCTCAAAAGCCATCAGGCAGGCGACAAGATAATAGGTCCACATCCGAACGAATCGCTCGTCATACATGTCGCGGACGTGATCGATGCGGGCGTTGAACCGTTTTTGCCAATGCCGCACGGTTTTGGCGTAGTGCAACCTCCAGAACTCGATATCACAGGTCACAAGACCGGCATATTCGATGGGTCCCGCCAGTTCGGACAGCGACGGAATGTACCCCCCCGGAAAGATGTATTTGTCAAACCACGGGCTGGGGGTGTGCGGCGGTGCGGCCCGGCCAATCGTGTGGATCAGGGCAACGCCGTCAGCGTTCAGCAACCGGGCGACCTGATCGAAGTATTCCGAGTAATGCGGCAGGCCCACGTGTTCGAGCATGCCAACACTGACGACCCGGTCAAAGTTGTCCTGAATGGCGCGGTAATCCTGCAATCTGAACCGGGTCCGCTCTGCCACCCCGGCGGCCTCCGCCCGCGCAATGGCAGTGCCGAGCTGGTTTTCCGACAGGGTCACGCCGGTGACCTCGACGCCATGGTCCCGGGCCAGCGTCAGCGCCATCCCGCCCCAGCCACAGCCGATATCCAGCACGCGCATACCCGGCTCAAGCGCAAGTTTCGCGGCAATATGTGCTTTTTTTGCTGCCTGTGCGTCTTCCAGTGTCATGTCGGCGCGCGGAAAGTAGGCACAGGAATACTGCATGTCGGTGTCCAGAAAGACCCGGTACAGCTCATCAGAAATGTCGTAGTGGTGCGCCACATTGGATTTGGCCGAGGACGCCGTATTGCGCTGCAAGACCCGGCGTGCATAGAACAGAGCCTGGTCCATCCACCGCACCCATGCCGGCAGCGCCTCGGGGCGCCGGTTGCGGATCACCAGTCGCATGAAAAGTTCAAGGTCTTCTGGCTGAAAGGTGCCATCCATAT
>JBCDEC010000344.1:0-3201 GCA_039179965.1 Pseudomonadota bacterium | reverse complement strand
GCGCTGAAAGCACTGGAGCCGGTCGACATCCTATGGGATCAGCGCGTGTAAAAGGATCAGATGCCATGACCAATCTCGAAAAACTGCAGGAGCTGATGGAAGACGTTCTTCTGTTGGAGGATGGTGCGTTTTCCCGCGATCTCGCGCGTGACAATTTGCAGGCCTGGGATTCCATGGCCACCGTTGCCGTCGCCATCGGGATCGAAGAGGTGTTTGGCCATCATCCCACACCGGAAGAGGCCATTGGTCTGGCCAGCGTCTCCGACATCATCGCTTTTCTGAGCGCCCGGGGCGTCGCATTTGATTGAGCTGCCACCGCGTCTGGACCCGGCCGGTCTGCCGGATGTGCTGGCCGGACGGCGGGCGATGATCACCGGGCGGGTGGCAGATGTCGCGGCCGTGCCCGGCCTCGCCGCGCTGCCGGTTGCCGATGATCTGGTGAACCTGCCCCAGGGGATCGACCTGCTCGTGGTTGTCGGCGGCGGTCGGCGCATGGATGCGGCGAAGGCCTGGCGCGGTTTGCATCGGCCGACCTGCGATCTGCTGGCGCTTCCCACGCGCTTTGGCAGTGGTGCCGAGGCCAATGGCATTGCCGTTCTTGACGATCGGGGCGCCAAGACGATCCACATCGGTGCTGGGTTTCGCCCCACCTACCGCAGCTACTGGCCGCCGTGTCTGGACACTCTGTCGGACGACCAGATTGCCTGGTCCATTGGCGATGCGCTCAGCCATGCCGTCGAAGGGGTGCTGTCGCCGCTCGCGTCGCCGCTCCTGCGCACGGATCTGGCGGACGTCCTGATCGCCATGCTGCGTCTGGGCCCCAGCCGGGAGTCGTCCTGGTTTGAGCTGAGCGCGCTGGCCAGCGCGGGGCAGGCGCAGGCCTCGGTCGGGCTTGTCCATGGTCTGGCCCACGTATTGGAAGCGCCCATCCGCGAACGCCTGAGCCATGACCCCGGCCACCCCGGCCACCCCGGCCACCTCGGCCACGTGGGTCATGCGCGCCTCTGCGCCGCCTGTCTGGCCCCGGTCCTGCGCTTCAATCTGGCCCGTTCCGGCAAGGCCGCCGCACATTTCGATGCGGCCGGCATCGATGTCGACGCGCTCCTGTCACTGGCAGATGCGCTCTCGGGCCCGGCGCGCGATCTGCCCCTCGACTGGTCCCAGACCATCGAGACCCACTGGCCGCAGATCCTGCGCGACCCCTGCACGCGCACCAACGTCGCGACCGTGCGCCCGGGCACGCTGCCGGAGTTGCTTGCGGAGTTTGCACGGTGAGCCAGGCATTGCTCGACCGTCCGGTTTACGGGCCGCGCGATCCCGAGGCCTTTCTCGCCGAAATGAATCGCCTGACCCGTTTCCACCAGACGCATTGCCCGGACTATCTCAGGGTCTTTCCCGACATCGTCCCTGCGAGGCAGATCGAGGATCTGCCCTATCTGCATGTCTCGGCCTTCAAACATGTCCCGTTCCGGACTCAGGACGGCACGATCACGCATGAACGGGTGCTGAATTCGTCCGCTACCTCCTCCGCTCAGGCCAGTCAGATTGCCCTGGACCAGCAAAGCAGCGCTCTGCAGGCGCAAAGCAGTCAGGCCATTCTGAGTGACTTCATCGGGGCAGAAAGCCGGCCTCTGCTGATCCTGGATGACAAAGCGGCGCTTGTGCAACGCGGGACGGTGAGCGCACGGATTGCCGCCGGTCTGGCCTTGCGCCCCTTTGCCAGCCGGATCGCCTTTGCGCTTGGATCGCAGGCGGCGGATGCGCCGGTTCTGTGGGACCGGGTGGCCGTGTCGCTGGAGGGCCAGGACAGCCTGCTGATCTATGGATTCACCTGGGTCCTCTGGCGTCTCTGGGCGGGCGGAGACATGCCCCCCAATCTGGCCCGCCGACTGTCTGAGGTTCAGGTGACCTACGTGCACAGCGGAGGCTGGAAAAAGCTGGAAGCAGACCGGGTCTCGGCCGAAGATTTCAATGCAAGGCTACTGGGTCTCGCCGGGCCGGGCTCTCAGGTCATCGATTACTACGGGTTGGTCGAACAGAACGGGGTGGTCTTTCCGCAATGCGCCGCCGGGTGGCGGCATGTGCCGGTCTGGGCCGATGTGCTGGGCCGCGATCCTCATACGCACCGGATTGTCGAGGATGCGCCGGCGCAGCTGCAATTGATGAACGTGACCCCGCGCGGCGCCCCCTACCATACTGTTCTGACCGAAGATCTGGGCGAGGTGCAACAGGGTCCGTGCACCTGCGGGCGCTCCGGTCGCCGGTTCAAGCTGCTCGGCCGATTGCCAAAGGCGGAAACCCGGGGCTGCGCAAATGTCTGATCCGACCGACCTGCGCACGCATTCGTTTTGCGATTCCAGTGGCGGGCGCGTCGATGTGTGCCTCCCCTTTGATCTGGATACGCTCTGCGCCGAATACGATGCGCTGACCGCTCGGATGGCACGGCACCCGGCGCCGGAGGGCTTTAGCCGGGCGGAATGGGGCTACCTTCTGAGTTTCATGCGCGGCGCGGCGCTGCGCTCGGTTTTCACGCAGAGCTTTGGGCCGGTCTGCGCGGCCCTCGCGGATCCGCCCGCGCAGATCCTGCACCCGCCGAGCAACATCGCGGTCTGGTTGCCAAACAATGTGAGCCTGCTCGGCCCGCTTGTGACGGTCCTGAGCCTGCTGAGCGGCGCCGACGTCCGGGCCAAGGCTGGCGCCAGATCCGAAAACCTGACGGCCCGTTTGCGCGACACGATCTTGCAGACCGGGGCCGGCCCGGAGCTCACCCGACTGTGGGAGCAGGCGCTTGTCACCGAACGGTTTGATCGCGCGGATCCGCGCAACGCGCGCTGGTCCGGCAACGCCGACGCGCGGATATTCTTTGGCGGTGATGCTGCGGCGGCTGAGGTCGCGGCCCTGCCGCATCGCCCGGGCGCACCGTTTTTTGGCTTTGGCCATCGTCAATCTCTGGCCTGGGCGGATCCCGATGCCCTGACGGACGCCGCACTGGAGACGTTTCTGCGTGTCTTTCAGATCTACGGCAAAGCCGGGTGCACATCGCCGCAGCGCCTGGTGTTGATCGGCGGGACACCTGCACATTGCGTGGCACTCGCCGACAAACTGGTGGCGCTTTATCAGAGGCTGACATTTGGCGCGCCTCCGGTTCACATCGCCTCCGACAGTTTCATGGCCGAGCAAGTGGCCCGGGCCCGGGGCTGG
>JBCDEC010000343.1:0-3274 GCA_039179965.1 Pseudomonadota bacterium | reverse complement strand
GTCGAAATCCGGACAGTGCACGAATGGGTTTCCGTCTAGCGGGTTGCCGACCTTGACATAGCCATCGATGGTTCCGGAAAGGCGGATCCGGCATTGCGCAAGGTTGCCGATCTCGATCTCGACGGCATCGGAGTCTCCATAGGTGTCGGTTGAGAAGCCGATGCTGGTCGGACCGGCCCGCCAGCAGGTTTCTTCCTGATGCTCGAAACCTCGCCCGCGGAAGCCGTTGATAACACCGTTCAGGACCTCGATCCGACCTTTCCAGTCGCACCAGCGATAGCGGTCGCGGATGCGCGCGCCCCCGAACCGGACACGGATCCGCCGATCGGAAAAGCCTGCCTCTTCCTGTAGATTGCGGGCCCAGATCTGGCCGGTATGGTCGAATGCCGCAATCTCGTCCCAGCCGGCATCGCCGAGAAAGCGATAGTTGATCTCGGCAGGTCCGGCGCTGTCGAACTCCTCGCCCATCAAGTGTTCACCCGACCGTGTCAGGGCAACGAGCCGCTCTCCTGTGGTAGCCCAGGTGCGCCGGTTCCAAAGCGCCTTGGCGATGGGCTCCCTTTCGACGCTGTCGCAGATCAGCCCGGTGATGCCGCCGCGCGTTCCGAAGACCTGCGTGCCAGGCGCGCCGCCACCGCACCGTCCGCGATGCTCGTCACCGCTGGAGGAAGCGCCGAGCTTGTAGCCCCTACGGGCGATCTCCTGATAAACCCATGGAAAATGTCCCCAGGCGCAGGAGATTTCTACAAGCCGGTGCAGCACCGGATGATACCAGTCGAGATTGCAGCGCCGACCGCCGACATGCGGGATGATCAGGTGACCTTCGGGATCATGGATGTAGGTGGCCCAAAGTTCCTCCAGCGGCCAGGCGCCGGGCTGAATGGTGTCGCCCTCCATATCTTCGTTCCACTCGAAAGAGCGGGCGATACTGCCGTTTGCGTCGAAGGGAAATTCCGGCGTCTTGCCATGCAGGAAGACCACGTTGTGATCGCCGCCAGCACATGAATTGCCACACCACTCCGTGCCAGGGAAGCAGACGAACGTGCCCTCATCATTCAAGCTGTGGATCAGCTCCACATCCTTGTCCCAGTTTGCTTTCGTGATGTTGAAGTCGTTGGCCGTGTAGCCCAGGAAATCCATCTGGGTGATGTCTCGGCCATAGGTCATGTTGTATTCGGTGCTGAAGTTCCCGACCGTGTTCTCCGAATGGATATGCAGGTCGCCGAACAGAAGGCGCGGCGCCGGGCAGTCTTCGTCGATAGCGACATAGAAAGTTGTCGCCGCGACCTCGGGACGTTCCGCATGGGTTGCGGTGACCACAAGCTCGCCGGCGCGGTCGGTCGGAAGATCCTCGATCCGCGCAAACGACCAGCCCTCGTGCGCGAGATCGACTGACTTCTCGTAGACCGTCTTTCCGTCGAGGGTCGCGACCACGTTCACGCGGTCCGATCGGTCTTCGCAGGTGTTGCCCCAGGCATCGGCAGTGTGGATTGTCAGCTCAAGCGGTGTGCCCGGACGTAGCATCCGCGGTCCGGAGATCTCCAGCGCCGCGGGTGGGCCGGGGGCGATGTCGATTACAACGTCGCCGGGGATATCGCAGAACCTAGATGTGCCCAGCGGGTCGACGTAGCAGCGAAAACGGAAATCGTGTTCGGCCGTGGTCTGGACACGCGTGCCCGGACCCCCGCTGCGCCGATCGCCGAGGCGGATGATGATGTGATCACCCGGCTTCAAAAACCCATCGACAGTATCGACGATGATCGCCTTCTGGAAGGGCCGCTCATGGCCCTTCTGATCGAAGCGGACCTTCAGTGATTGCACGGTTGCTGGACCCTGGCCTTCGCAGAGCGGGCCGGCCTGATACTCGGCGGAGACATAGTTGGCTGCTGTCGGATCCGCCGTTTGGAAAAGCGCCCAGTCGGAGTAGAACTTGAAGGTAGCCTTGATCCAGGCACCATCTGCAATCCCCGAGGCGCCCACCTCGTAGTCGAGCACGATCTCGGTCCACTCGCCAGCTTCGAGGGTGTCTACGTTGCAGGTTACCTTGCCGAGGAACGGCATCGCCTTGGTTTTTTCGTAGAGCCCGATCGGCGCAGTGTACTCGCCGAGTTTCTGGCGAAGCTCAGCCTGGGTGAATGGCGGGCGGATCCAACCGTCGGCGCTTTGCTTGTCCATCTTTGTCTCCCCGGGAGGTTGTTTCCTGGCGGCGGAGTGCCGCTGGTCGTGCCGCCACCGGATCTGAAAACCCGGTGGCTTGAACTTCGTAGTGTCAGAACGGCCAGGGTGCTGTCGGGTCCCAGACAGGTAGGCCAAGAAATGCGTACCAGGGCGCCATCACAAGCAGACCGTAAGCCATGGCGATCAACACAGAGACCCAGCCGACCTTGAAGTAATCCGACATAGTGAACTCGTCCGAGCCGTAGGCGATGACTGCTGCAGTTATTTGCGTGGGGAGCAAATAGGCGAACGTGTCAGTGTCGCAGACCAGCAACATGAAGGCCACCTTGTGGAACCCGAGCACCTCGGCCAGTTCGAATGTGATTGGCGCCAGCATCGCGATTGCAGCGACATTAGACAACATGCCGATGCGGATGATGTGCGTCCCAGCCATTAGAGCCAGCACTGCCTGCCACCAATTCATACCAGCGACGAAGTGGTGGATCTGATCTGACAGATAGGTTGCTAGCCCCGACTGCGCCATGGCAGCGGTCATGGTGATCGCACCACCCAGCAGCAGGAAGGTGCCCCAGATTGTCTTTTCCGAGATCTCCTTCCAAGTGAACGGGAAGAGCCCCGGCGTGAAGAGCAGCATGATCCCGGCCAGACCGATGATGCCGAGCTGGTAAGAGTGCAACTGGAAGAGAGGACTACCCTTACCCAACATGAAAAGCAGCGCGACGATGGCGAACACAGCAACGAGCGTCCACTCTGCCTGGCTCATCGGTCCAAGCTCTTTGTGCGCTTCATGGATCCGCTGATGTCCGCCGGCGATTTTTACGCTTTTGGTCTTGAAGTGCCAGCGCACCCAAAAAGCCGTGACGAAGAACATTCCCAGATAAGGAAACTGCAGCATCGCCCACTGGAGATAACTGATCTCGAACCCATCGCGCGCCATAATGTCGACCATGATCAGGTTCGGCAGATGCGCGGTCATAATAAAAACGCCGCAGATCATCGGCCCGTAGACGAGCGACTGGATGACGATGGCTTTGCGGGCCGACAGCTCTTCAGGCGTCGTGCCGAGCAAGTTGCAGATGCCCTTGACCACCGGCAG
>JBCDEC010000342.1:0-3277 GCA_039179965.1 Pseudomonadota bacterium | reverse complement strand
CGCATAGGAGACCCGGCTCATCAGATCTTCGCCAAAGCGGATTTGCGGGTTCATCAGACCGGAGGATGCGACCACCGCACCGCTTGCAAGATCTGTGAGATGCGCCGCAATCGTGGTGGAGCCGAGGTCGATCGCCAGACCGTAGAGCCCGTGTTCATGCAGTCCCGGCCAGATCTCCAGAATGCGGGGCGGGGCACTGGTGTGATCTTCAAAGACCGCAACACTCACCTGCCACTGGCCCTTGCGCAGCGCCGTCTGCAGTTTCGCCAGCAGGGACAGGTCAGCCGTCGCGCCGTCGACCCCCCATTGATCGGCCAGAGCGGTCTGCAGACGCTCGAAATTACCGGTCGGCACATGCATGTCGGGCTCTGCAACGGTCACGAAATACAGGCGCGTGGCCGGGTCCATGGCGATGGCGCGATCGGAGGCCGCCTTGCGCACCACCTGCCGGTGCACCTGGCTTTCCGGCGGCACATCAATGATCACATCGCCCTGGATTGTGGCCTGACAGCCCAGCCTGCGGCCCGGCGTCAGTCCGCGCTTGTCATCATAGCGCTGCTCCACCGCGTTCCAGACCGACAGCGCGGTGTCGGACACGGTTACGCCTTGTTTGGAAAACTCGCCAAAAGACGGCGTGACCTGGCATTTCGAGCAGATCCCCCGGCCGCCGCAGACCGAATCCAGATCCACGCCCAATTGCCGAGCCGCCGTCAGCACCGGCGTTCCGGCCGGAAAATGGCCCCGTTTGCCCGACGGGGTGAATATGACGAGGGGGTCCTGATCCATCTGGAACTTCCGTTTTGGTCGTGGCGCGTTGTGCTGGACCTTAGTCACCTGCGGCGGAGAGGAAAGCTCTGCTGCGTCAGATTCTGTTGAAAGCCCGGCATTTTTGCGCGCCACCTTGTCACATCACTCCGATCTGCCGCCCCTGGACCCGTCAGACCCCTGCCAGAGGGGCGCGACTCTGGATGGGGCTGCGCCGGGGTATTTGGAAAAAGAAAGAAGCAGGGAGGGTGCGCCCTTGGGGGCGGCGCGGCCTTCGCAGCCCTCGGTGAGAAATCCCGCTGGTGGCTCTTTCCCCTGTGGCGCTTTCGTGCCATAGGGTCACCGCCAAACGAGACAGTGCATGGGGCAAAACGATGCAGATTCGCGAGGCACTTACCTTTGATGATGTGCTCCTGGTTCCCGCGGCCTCTTCGGTCCTGCCGGCGACGGCTGATACCGCGACGCAGGTGACCCGGCAGATCCGGATGAACATCCCGCTTTTGTCGAGCGCGATGGATACGGTGACCGAAGGTCGTATGGCGATTGCCATGGCGCAGGCTGGCGGGATCGGGGTGGTGCACCGGAATCTCGATATCGAGGCGCAGGCGCGCGAGGTTCGCCGGGTCAAACGATTTGAAAGCGGGATCGTCTACAACCCGATCACGCTGACCTCCGATCAGACGCTGGCCGACGCCAAGGCCCTGCGCGAGCGCTACAACGTCACCGGCTTTCCGGTGGTGGACGGGGCCGGGCGTGTCGTGGGCATTGTGACCAACCGGGACATGCGTTTTGCTTCCGACGATACCACGCCGGTGAGCGTGATGATGACGTCCGACAATCTCGCCATTCTGGGCGAACCGGCGGATCGCGACGAGGCGATCTCGCTGATGAAGGCGCGCCGGATCGAGAAGCTTCTGGTCACCAATGCGCAAGGCAAGCTGACCGGTCTTTTGACGTTGAAGGACACCGAGCAATCGGTTCTCAACCCCACCGCCTGCAAGGATCATCTGGGCCGGTTGCGTGTGGCTGCGGCAACGACGGTGGGGGACGCCGGGTTTGCCCGCTCGGAGGCCTTGGTGGATGCCGGGGTCGACATGATCGTCATTGACACCGCGCACGGGCATTCCGAAGGCGTGGCCGAGGCCGTGCGCCGTGCCAAGACACTGTCCAACGAAGTCCAGGTGGTGGCCGGCAATGTCGCCACAGCGGAGGGCACACGCGCGCTGATCGATGCGGGCGCTGATGCGATCAAGGTCGGGATCGGGCCGGGCTCGATCTGCACCACGCGGATGGTGGCCGGGGTCGGTGTGCCGCAGCTGACGGCGATCCTGGATTGTGCCTCCGCGGCCGGCGATGTCCCGGTGATTGCGGATGGCGGCATCAAGTTCTCCGGCGATTTCGCCAAGGCGATCGCGGCGGGGGCTTCTTGCGCGATGGTCGGCTCGATGATCGCGGGCACGGATGAGAGCCCGGGCGAGGTCATTCTTTATCAGGGCCGGTCCTTCAAATCCTATCGCGGCATGGGGTCTTTGGGCGCAATGGCGCGCGGTTCGGCGGACCGGTATTTCCAGAAGGATGCGGCCAGCGACAAGCTCGTGCCCGAAGGCATCGAAGGGCAGGTGCCCTACAAGGGCTCGGCCGGAGCCGTGATTCACCAGTTGGTGGGCGGGCTGCGGGCGGCAATGGGATACACCGGCTGCGCGACCGTCGAAGAGATGCGTAAGAATTGCCAGTTCGTGAAGATCACCGGCGCGGGGCTGAAGGAGAGCCATGTCCACGATGTTCAGATCACCCGTGAAGCTCCCAACTACCGCGCGATGTAAATGACCCCCGCCGCGCGGGTGCAGGCCGCCATCGAGATCCTCGATCAGATCGCGGCGGGCGCCGCGTCGGAGCAGGCCCTGACCCGCTGGGCGCGTGGCGCGCGCTATGCCGGATCCAAGGATCGCGCCGCCGTGCGCGATCATGTCTTTGATGTCGTGCGGTGCCGGCGCTCTTACGGCGCGCGCGGCGGCGGCAGCGATGGGCGCGCGCTGATGATCGGTGCGCTACGGGCGCATCAGACGCCTCTGGACGCGCTGTTTTCCGGCGCCCCGCACGCGCCAGCGCCGCTGACCGACGCGGAGCAGGCTCGGGGGGATGCGCCGGATGGCGCAGCGGCCATGGACCTGCCGGACTGGCTTTGGCCGGAGTTTCAAACCAGCCTTGGGGCGCAGGCCAAAAGCGCCGCGCGGGCCTTGCAGACACGGGCCGGGGTACACCTGCGGGTGAACCTCGCCCGCACCACATGCGCCGAGGCGATCGCGGCTCTGGCCACGGACGGCATTGAAGCGCACCCCCATCCGGCCGCCGAGACCGCGCTGGCGGTCACCGAGGGCGCGCGCAAGGTCAGACAGGCGCACGCCTATTCCGATGGCCGGGTTGAGCTGCAGGACGCGGCCAGCCAGGCTCTTGCTCTGGCCATACCGGTGCAGGCGGAAGACAGGTTCTTGGATTATTGTGCGGGCGGCGG
>JBCDEC010000341.1:0-3294 GCA_039179965.1 Pseudomonadota bacterium | reverse complement strand
TCCATACGACAGTTACGCTAAACTGACCAGTTCAGATTAGTAATTTCTGCGTATGATGGCAATGGCACGCCGCATCGCGCCCGCCGCCGGGTCTTGGCTTGGGCTGAGTACCACGTTAAGAGGGGCGGAATTTCATGCCAGCAGGTGATCATGAGCGACACAGATAGTTTCATCGACGAGGTCAATGAAGAGGTCCGCCGGGACCGGCTGTTTGCGCTGCTCAAGCGCTATGGCTGGATCGGTGCGCTGTTGGTTGTGCTGATCGTCGGCGGGGCCGCCTGGTCGGAGTTTCGCAAGGCCTCGGCCCGGGCCGAGGCGGAGGCCCTTGGCGACGGGATGCTCGCGGGCTTGGCGGCGACGACGCCGGAGGCACGGGTCGATGCGCTGACCGGTCTGGCGACGTCGAACCCGACAGCACAGGCGCTGGTGGCGATGCTGACGGCTGCGGAGGCACAGCGGGGTGGCGATATCGAGACGGCCGTCGAGGAATTGAACGCGGTTGCGATCAACCCCGACGTTGATGAAATCTACCGGCAGATTGCCGGCTTCAAGGCGCTGACATTGCAGGCGGACACGCTCGATGCGATGACCCGTCGCCAGCAATTCGAAGCGCTGGCCATTGCAGGTTCGCCATTGCGCCTGCTGGCCCTGGAGCAACTGGCCCTGATCGACGTCGCCGAAGGCGAGACAGAGGCAGCCATCGCGCGGTATCAGGATATCCTGCAGGACGCAGCCGTGACCTCGGACTTGCAACAGCGTGCCTTACAGGTGATTGTGGCGCTGGGAGGCACCCCGGATTTGGAAAATCTGCCCGTCACGGGAAATTGACCTGCTGAACGGGCGCATGTTTGGGGCGAAGTAATGGGTGAAGCGAGCAGGGTATGATGGACTTACTGAAATCCTCTTTGCCGGGGCGGGTGACATGCACACTGCTGGTTGCGGCGACGTTCCTGGCCGCCTGTTCCGAACCCGACGTGATCCTGCCCGGCAAGCGTGAGAGCATCCGCTCCGTTCTGCAGGACGGGGAGAGCGTGCCCCTGGCCGCCGTGACCGAGGATGCGCCGCGCCCGATTTCCCTGCCGGCGGTACAGGCAAACACCGAATGGACGCAAGGTATCGGTTCTCCCTCTTTCCGCGTGGCCCATCCGGCCCTGAGCGCGGCGCCGCAGTTGATCTGGTCTGCGAAGATCGGCGCGGGAGACAGCCGCCGCCAGCGGATCACGGCGGACCCTGTGGTGGCTGGCGGGCTGATCTACACATTGGACGCCGAAGCGCTTGTCACCGCGACATCCACAAGCGGTGAAACCGTCTGGAGCCGCGATGTCACCCCGTCCCGCGATGATGCCGGGGCGGCCACGGGCGGCGGTCTGTCGTATAAAGACGGGCGTCTCTTCGTTTCTCTCGGCTATGGGTCGCTGGTCGCACTGGACGCGGCCACGGGCACGGAACTCTGGCGTCAGAACCTCGAAGGCACCGGATCGGGCCAGCCAACCGCCTTTGGCGATCTGGTCTACCTGACATCGGGAGATGATACCGGCTGGGCCCTGCGGGCCGAGGATGGGCGCATCGAATGGCAGCTCTCGGCCTCTCCGGATGTCAACAACGTGCTGGGTGCTCCGGCCCCTGCGGTCGCGGATGATCTGGCCGTCTTTGCCTTTGGATCCGGCGAAATTCAGGCGGTCTTCCGGCGCGGCGGGTTGCGCCGGTGGGACGCCTCCGCCCTTGGTCAGCGGTTCGCTCGCGCCCTCGGCTCGGTGGGCGACGTGACCGGCGCGCCGGTGATCGCAGGCAACCGGGTCTATGTCGGCAACCAGTCCGGGCGCATCGTTGCGCTGAATTTTGGGTCGGGCGCGCGGGAATGGACCGCGCGGGAAGGCGCGATTGGTCCGGTCGTTCCTGCGGGCGACAGCATCTTCGTGGTGTCCGAACTGGGCGAAGTCCTGCGGATCGACGCGTCGGACGGCACCCGTGTCTGGGGAACCCAGATGCCGAATTTCGTCAAGGACCGGCCCAAGCGGCGTTCCGAAGTCTTTGCCCACCATGGGCCCATCCTCGCCGGTGGGCGCATCCATGTGGCGTCCAACGACGGTCTGTTGCGCAGCTTTGACCCGGAGAGCGGTGCACTGGTCAACACTGTCGACATCCCCGGTGGTGCGACCTCTGCACCCGTGGTGGCGGGTGGCGTGCTCTATGTTGTGTCGACGAATGGTCAATTGCACGCTTTCCGTTGACGTCCATGTAGGGTAAAGCGCGGCTTTACCCGCGGCTTTGGAGCCTTTGACATGTCCTTTACCCTCGCCATTGTGGGGCGGCCCAACGTTGGCAAATCGACGCTGTTCAATCGTCTGGTGGGCAAGCGGCTTGCGCTCGTGGATGATCAGCCGGGCGTGACGCGTGACCTGCGCGAAGGGGCCGCGAGGCTGGCCGATCTGCGCTTTACCGTGATCGACACCGCCGGGCTGGAAGAGGTCACCGACGACAGCCTGCAGGGCCGTATGCGTCGCCTGACGGAGCGGGCCGTGGATATGGCGGACATCTGCCTCTTCATGGTCGATGCCCGGGTCGGCATCACCCCATCCGATATGGTCTTTGCCGATATTCTGCGCAAACGCTCCGCCCATGTCATTCTGGCCGCCAACAAGGCGGAGGGCGCTGCCGCCGATGCCGGGGTGCTGGAGGCGTACTCCCTGGGTCTGGGCGAACCGATCCGGCTGTCGGCGGAGCATGGCGAGGGTCTCAACGATCTCTACACGCAGCTGATGCCGCTGGCGGATCAGTTTGCCGAACGTGCTCTGGAGGCATCGCCCGAGGTTGATGTGACGCTCGACGAGGATGATGGCGACATGGAGGCCGACATTCCGATGCCGACCGACAGAAAGCCGTTGCAGGTGGCCGTGGTCGGGCGGCCCAATGCGGGCAAATCCACCCTGGTCAACCAGATCCACGGCGAAGACCGCCTGCTCACCGGGCCCGAGGCCGGCATCACCCGTGATGCGATCTCCCTGCAGATGGATTGGGCGGGGCTGCCAGTGCGCATCTTTGACACCGCGGGCATCCGCAAAAAGGCCAAGGTGCAGGAAAAGCTGGAGAAATTGTCGGTCAGTGACGGGCTGCGCGCGGTGAAATTCGCCGAAGTGGTGGTGGTGCTGCTGGATGCTGCGATCCCCTTTGAGCAGCAGGATCTGCGCATCGCCGATCTGGCAGAGCGGGAAGGCCGCGCCGTCGTAGTCGCTGTCAACAAATGGGACATTGAGCGCGAGAAACAGGAAAAGCTGCGCGACCTCAAAGAGGCGT
>JBCDEC010000340.1:0-3319 GCA_039179965.1 Pseudomonadota bacterium | reverse complement strand
GAACTTGAAGTGTTCCGACGCCAGCATCGGGATCTGGACGAAGCGATTATTGCGCTTGAGGAAAAGGGGACCGGAGATCAGCTGACCATTCGGCGTCTGAAAAAGCAGAAGCTGCAGCTCAAAGACAAGATCTCCGCGATTGAAGACCGTCTGACCCCTGACATCATCGCATAACGGGCTGAGCCCGTCTGAAACAATCCTCTGGCCTATCCCACAGGCCGGGCATGCTTGCCCGAGATGCGCCACGACCGCGCTGGGGGTCACTAAATCGGCATGGCCATGACGTGTCGTGCAATCGTTCGTCCCGCATTGCCCCCCGGTTTGATCTGGCTATAGTATCCGCTCTTTTTGCGGCAAGGACAACCAGCATGCTCGAACCTGAGGTCGGCGTCATCATGGGCAGCCAATCGGACTGGCCGACGATGAAAGAGGCTGCGGAGATCCTTGACGCTCTTGAGATCCGGTATGAAACCCGCATTGTCTCTGCCCATCGCACACCCGACCGACTTTGGGAGTATGGACGCAGTGCCGCAGGTCGCGGGTTGAAAGCGATCATTGCCGGCGCGGGCGGAGCCGCGCATTTGCCGGGGATGATGGCCTCGAAGACCCGGGTTCCGGTGATTGGCGTGCCGGTTCAAACGCGCGCGCTCTCCGGTGTCGACTCGCTCTATTCGATCGTGCAGATGCCGCGGGGATTCCCGGTTGCGACCATGGCCATCGGTGCGGCCGGCGCGGCCAATGCCGGGCTGATGGCTGCGGCGATCCTGGCCACGTCCGACGACGCGCTAGCCGGACGTCTGGAGGACTGGCGCGCTGCTCTCTCCGCCGCTATTCCGGAGAAACCCGAGGGGTGAATTTAGCCACCGCCGAGACAGAGATTGAGTCAAAAGGACTGCTGATATGACCGACCCTTTGCCGCCCGGCGCCGTTATCGGGATATTGGGGGGAGGCCAATTGGGGCGGATGCTGTCGATGGCGGCCGCGCGTCTCGGCCTGCGTTGCCATATCTTTGATCCCGGCGCCGATGCGCCCGCAGGCCAAGTTGCCGAAACTCTGGTGACCGCCGGTTATGACGATGCCGAAGCGTTGCATCGTTTTGCCAAGGCGGTCGATGTGATCACCTATGAGTTCGAGAACATCCCCACTGCGGCACTCGATCTTTTGGAAGGTCTGCGCCCCATTCGCCCCGGCCGGGAGGCACTGCGCATCAGCCAGGACCGGTTGAGCGAAAAACGCTACCTGCAGGAACTTGGGCTCAATGTCGCGCCCTTTGCCGACACGCCCGATCTTGCGGCCTTGCGCGCGGCGCTGGAAAACATCGGGACGCCGGCGATCCTGAAAACACGTCGGTTTGGCTATGACGGGAAAGGCCAGGTTCGCATAGAAACCGTCGCGGACGCGGATGGCGCATTTGCCGAAATGAACGGCGCACCCGCGATTCTGGAGGGGTTTGTTCCCTTTGTGCGAGAGGTTTCCGTGATCGCCGCGCGCGGGCTTGACGGTCAGGTGGCGGCGTTTGATCCCGGCGAAAACGTCCATCGCGCAGGTATTCTGCGCACCACGAGCGTGCCAGCCACCCTGCCGGTCGCACAGCGTACCGATGCCGTCTTGCTGGCCGGGCGGATCCTGAATGCGCTCGACTACGTGGGCGTCCTCGGAGTGGAGCTTTTTGTGACGCCGGGCGGGCTCGTGGTCAACGAGATTGCCCCGCGCGTGCACAACTCCGGCCACTGGACGCAGGCCGGTTGCGCGATTGATCAGTTCGAGCAGCATATCCGTGCAGTGGCAGGCTGGCCTCTGGGCGACGGTCAGCGCAATGTGGATGTGGTGATGGAAAATCTGATCGGGTCGGACATGGATCGCCTGCCGGATCTGCGCGGCGCGGCGAACACCCAGATACATCTGTACGGCAAGGCGGAGACCCGCGACGGGCGAAAGATGGGCCACGTGAACCGGATCTCACCCAAAACTTGATTTCACGCATGTCACCCCTGTGTTTCGGGTGGTTCTGGCGGGCAGGTTGCGCCGGGGTATTTTCAAAAAGAAAGAAGCAGCAGGATGCGCGAAATGTAGATCGTATCGCGGCGGGTCAGGCCATGAACCGATCGGCCACGCCTCCGGCCATATAGGCCACGCGACCGGCGCTGAATGTGGCGCCGACCTGCCATGTTTCTGGATCGAGGATGACAAGATCGGCGCGATGACCAGGCAGAAGCGTGCCCCGATCCGTCAATCCCAAAACGCGGGCCGGTCCCTCGGACACCAGGGCCCAGGCCTGCGTGAGCGAAACGCCGTGATCTTGCACGAGACTGCGGATTGCACGGCGCAAGGACGGATAGTGGTAGTCGGATGCGAGCGCGTCGCAGAAACCGGCCTTGATCATCTCTGCCGCGGAGACATTGCCATTGTGAGAACCGCCGCGAACCACGTTGGGAGCGCCAAAGACAATTAGGTCTCCACCGGCCCGGGCAGCTCTAGCGGCGTCTTCAGTCTCGGGAAACTCGGAAATTGACACGCTGCGCGCGCGCCATTCGGCGCGTGTTGCGGCGGTTGCGTCATCGTGGCTTCCCAATCGGATGTCGGTTTTGGCAAGCTGCTTGGTCAAACGGTCCAACGCTGCGGGCACGTCATGACTGCGGGCATGCAGGTCTTGCAAAAGCTCGTAGTGACGGTCCGGGTTGCGGCCCGCCTTGAGCGCCTGCCCGGTCAGGCGCGGTGGTTTGCGCCCCTGCGCCAGACGGGTATGGGGGAGATGGTCATTGAAGACAAGATAGGGGATGTCCCACGCCGCCAGCCGGTCAGGCAATGTTTCGTAGTCGTCCAGCAGATGGGTTTCAAAGCGCATCTGCGGGATCATGTCGGTGCGGGTTTCTGCCTTTGTGGCCAGCAGCCCGCGGAACACGCGATCGGCAAACTCATGCCCGCGCAGCCCGCCCTCCCAACTGACAAATTGTGCCAGAACGGCTGTGGTTATGCCGTTTGACGCCAGTTCTGCATCAACGGCGCGCAGACCGGTTTCGAGTTCCATCATTGCGCCGCGACGTGGTGCCAGGTGGCGTTCGAATCCGTCCCCATGCACGTCTATGATGCCGGGCAGGACCATGTATCCGGCCAGATTTATCGCGCGCCCGACGGCAGGGTCGACAATCCGTCCGTTGGCCAGGCTGAGACGCTGGCGGATCAGTCGGGCGCCAGGTGTGAGTCATGAGCAAACCCATTATCAATATTGCTGACCTCAATCCACAGCCCCGCCCTGCCGCCTGGGCTGCCCAAGGCGATGCCGCCGAGCGCTTTGATGCGCGGATGTGCCCAATTGGAG
>JBCDEC010000339.1:0-3341 GCA_039179965.1 Pseudomonadota bacterium | reverse complement strand
GGGACGACAGATCCTGCGCCTCTGGTGGCTGCCCCCGATCCCCCAGTGTGACAAAGAGCGTGCCATCGGGCGCTTCGATCACACGAGAGCCAAAATGACGGCCGTTTGAGCCCGAAGGGGCCATTTCAAAGAGGGTTCGCACGTCGGTTAGACGCGCTCCGTCCGGACTCAGTTTGGCGATTGCCAGCGCGGTGCCCCCGCCACTGCCTTGCGGTTTCGAAAAGGTGAGGAAAAGCTCGCGGCTCTGGGCGAAATCGCGCGCAACCGTGACGTCCAGCAGACCGCCCTGCCCGTTTACCCAGACGTCCGGCACGCCTGTGACACGCTGGCTTTGTCCGTCCGCAACATGGAGCAAATCTCCCTCGCGCTCGGTCACCAGGACGCCGCCGTCGGGCAACAGACCAATGGCCCAGGGTGTGTCGAGACCACGCACCACCGGATCGATCCGAACCGGACCGGCAGAGGTCTGAAGCGTTTCCGCAACCGCCCAAGTCGGAAGCAACATGGCAAAAACAATGGCAATGGAACGAAACATGAGGCAGGTCTCCTGTTCTGGCGCGGCTTATGGCTGACATAATCACAAATCCACGCAGGTTTGCCCCGCTCGCGGGAATGTCATCGGGTAAAGGGCGACCATTGAGGGCTTTTCTTTTGCAGATCCCTTGCTACGGTTTCCGTCGAACTTTTGTTCCAACATGGGAGATCAAAACAATGAAGAAGCTGCTTGCAGCCACCGCCGCGACAGCTCTCTTGATGGGGGCCACCGCGTCTGAGAGCCTGGCCGAAGACATCAAGCTGGGCATCATTCTGGGCTTTACCGGCCCGATTGAATCGCTGACCCCCTCGATGGGGGATGCGGCTGAGATGGCAATGAAGGAAGTCACCGACAGCGGTCTGCTGCTGGGCGGCTCCACCGTGACCGGCGTGCGCGCCGACAGCACCTGTATCGACGCAGGCGCAGCCACGGCTGCCGCAGAACGTCTGATCACGTCGGACGGGGTGGTCGGTATCATGGGCGCGGATTGTTCCGGCGTTACCGGTGCGATCCTGTCCAATGTGGCCCTGCCCAATGGCATCGTGATGGTTTCGCCATCGGCGACGTCACCAGCGCTCTCGACGGCCGATGACAATGGTCTCTTTTTCCGTACGGCGCCGTCGGATGCCCGCCAGGGCGTCGTGATGACCGAGGTTCTGATGGAACAGGGCATCGAAGAGGTCGCGGTCACCTATACCAACAATGACTACGGCAAAGGGCTCGCCGACAGTTTCCAGGCGGCCTACGAGGCCGCAGGCGGCACCGTGACGATCAATGCCGCACATGAAGATGGCAAGGCTGACTATTCCGCGGAAGTCGGCGCGCTGGCGGCGGCCGGTGGCGACCGGCTGGTTGTTGCGGGTTACGTCGATCAGGGCGGCTCGGGCATCGTGCGCGCAGCGCTGGACACCGGTGCTTTTGATACCTTCCATTTCCCTGACGGGATGATCGGCGCCAAGCTTGAAGAGAACTTCGGCGATGAGATCGACGGCTCAACCGGTCAGCATCCCGGCACCGACAGTGCCGGCGCCGCGGTCTTCACCGAAATGGTAGGCGGGGCTTTTGATGCCACCTCTCCGTTTACGCCGGAAAGCTATGATGGCGCGGCGTTGATCATGCTCGCCATGCAGGCCGCGGGCTCCTCGGACCCGGCGGTCTACAAGGAGAAGCTGATGGATGTGGCCAATGCGCCGGGCGAGCAGATCTTGCCGGGTGAGTTGGCCAAGGCGCTGCAGATCCTGGCCGATGGCGGTGAGGTCGACTATGTCGGCGCAACAGCAGTCGAACTGATCGGACCGGGCGAAAGCGCCGGAAACTACCGTCAGATCGAGGTTGACGACGGCAAAATCACGACGGTGCAGTACCGCTGATTGAAACGCGTTTGACCGGCCCGGAGCGATCTTCGGGCCGGTGCAACGACAGACGCCGGGAAACGGCGCAGGGATGGGTGAATGATCGTCGTCGACGACCTGCACAAGCATTTCGGGGGCTTCCATGCTGTGGACGGCGCCTCTCTGGAGATATCCAAGGGCTCGATCACCGGGCTGATTGGCCCCAATGGCGCCGGAAAGACCACGCTTTTCAATGTGATCGCCGGCGTGCTGGCGCCGACCTCGGGCCGGGTGCGGATGGAAGGCGAGGACATCACCGGTCTGCCGCCACACACATTGTTTCACAAGGGTCTGCTGCGCACCTTCCAGATTGCGCATGAATTTCACTCCATGACCTGTCGGGAAAACCTGATGATGGTGCCGGGCGATCAATGGGGAGAGCGGCTCTGGAACACCTGGGTCGGGCGCAAACGCATCGCCGATGAAGAACGCGCCCTGGCCGCGAAGGCCGATGAGGTGCTGGAATTCCTGACCATCGAGCATTTGGCCGATCACAAGGCCGGTCAGGTTTCTGGCGGGCAGAAGAAATTGCTGGAACTCGGTCGGACTATGATGGTCGACGCGCGAATCGTGTTTCTCGATGAGGTCGGCGCCGGGGTGAACCGAACGCTCTTGAACACCATTGGCGATGCGATCCTGCGGCTGAATGCCGAACGCGGCTACACCTTCGTGGTGATCGAGCACGATATGGATTTCATCGGACGGCTGTGTGATCCGGTGATCTGCATGGCCGAGGGAAAGGTTCTGGCGCAGGGCACCCTGGCAGACATCAAGGCCAATGAGCAGGTGATCGAAGCCTATCTGGGCACCGGGCTCAAGAACAAGGCGGCGGGCATCGGTGGATAGGGCAGGATCGGGTATTTTGAAAAAGAAAGAAGCCATGAGGCCAGCGCTGTGAGCGATCCTTATGATGATCGCGGCAACCGGGATCTTTCGATCACCAATCCGGATGGCGCCGGGGGTCTGGCCGCGCGCCCGGGGTCGGAAGCCGCGCGGCGCAGCACGGAGGCCTTTCTGATCGGGGACATGATGACGGGCGGCTACGGCGCCGGGCCGGACATTCTGCACGCCTGTACCGTTGCGGTGAACCCTGGCGAAATCGCCGTAATTGTCGGGCCAAACGGGGCCGGAAAGTCGACGGCAATGAAGGCGATTTTTGGGATGCTGAATTTGCGTCAGGGATCCGTGCGCCTTGACGGGCAGGATATCACGGACCTCTCGCCGCAAGACCGTGTCGTCGCGGGCATGGGCTTTGTGCCCCAGACCGCCAACATCTTCACCTCGCTCACTGTTGAAGAAAATCTGGAGATGGGGGCCTTTATCCGGCGCGACGATTTTTCAGAGACGATGCGCCAGGTCTATGACCTGTTTCCGATCCTGAAGGAAAAGCGGTATCAGGCCGCCGGAGAGCTGTC
>JBCDEC010000338.1:0-3393 GCA_039179965.1 Pseudomonadota bacterium | reverse complement strand
CGGGGCGGCGGGCCAACCGGCTGACAAAGGGCGCGGTGCGGCGTCTTTTGGACAGCGACGGATTTTCCAAACTCTCGGGTGGCAAAACGGTCTCGCTGGCCTGGCCGGTGGGCATGGCGGCAGAAGCGCTGGACGTTCTGGTGATCGAGCGGCGTGTCTCGACGGTTGAGGCGCGCAAGGCGGGCGCGGCGCTGGGCAAGCTGAAAGGCCGCAAGCCGCTGCTCATCATGGCCGGCAACCATGCCCGCGCCGATGAGATTGCGCAGGGTGCGCAACTGCGGGCCTATGCCTTTACCGATCACAAAACGGCCGATGATGAGGCCATGGAGGGGATCGACCTGCAAGTCTCCAAACCCGAAGAGATCGCCGCGGTGCCGGTCGAGGCCCTCAGCGAGGGGGCGTTCTTCACCCGTGATCTGACCAATGAACCGGCGAATGTGCTGACCACAACGGAGTTCGCCGACCGGCTTGACGCCATGCGCGAGATCGGGCTGGAGGTCGAGGTTTTCGAAGAAGACGAACTGGCCGAGATGGGCATGCGCACGCTTCTCAGTGTGGGCCACGGGTCCGACAGCCCGTCCAAGGTGGTGGTGATGCAGTGGAACGGCGGGGACAGTGACGCACCGCCGCTGGCGCTGGTGGGAAAGGGCGTGGTCTTTGACACCGGTGGGATTTCGCTGAAACCCGCAGGCGGCATGGAAGACATGACAATGGACATGGGCGGCGCGGGCGTGGTGTCCGGGGTGATGCGCACTCTGGCGCTGCGCAAGGCAAAGGCCAATGTTGTCGGTCTTGTGGGTCTGGTGGAGAATATGCCGTCGGCGCGCGCGACGCGGCCCGGCGATGTTGTGAAGTCCATGAAGGGCGACACGGTCGAGATCATCAACACGGACGCCGAAGGCCGTTTGGTGCTCTGCGATGTGCTCTGGTACGCGCAGGAGCGCTTTGCGCCGGCAGGGATCGTCGATCTGGCCACGCTGACCGGCGCGATCATCATCGGGCTGGGGCATGAGAACGCCGGCGTCTTTTCCAACGATGACACGTTCTGCGACCAGTTCCTTGCCGCGGCGGCCGCCGAAGGCGAAGGTGCCTGGCGGATGCCTCTTGGTCAGGCCTATGACGATATGCTGAAATCCAACATCGCCGACATGAAGAACATCGGCGGACGTCCTGGCGGCTCGATCACAGCCGCGCAGTTTCTTCAGCGCTTCATTCAGGACGGCGTGCCGTGGATCCATCTGGACATCGCGGGCGTTGCATCTGTCAAATCCGAAACCGCCTTTGCGCCCAAGGGCGCGACCGGCTGGGGTGTGGCGGCGCTCAACCGGCTTGTCACGGATGTCTATGAGACCAAAGACTGACCGGACGCCGGGAGGGGGGTCTCGGACATGCTGATCGGGGTGACGCGCTACGCGGACTGCGAAGCCGCTCTGGCCTTTTTGAAGAAGGTCATCGGCATGGAAGAGATAGCCGTCCACCGCGATGACCAGGGGGTGATCCGGCATGTCGAAATGAAAATGGGCGACAGCCTCTTCATGTTCGGCCCCGAGGATGCGGAACCTTTCGCCAGGTACATGACCGCGCCGCGTGACACCGGTGGGCGCGAAACGACAACGATGTATGTGATCGTTTCCGATGTTGAGACTCATAACGCCAAGGCGATGGCGTCGGGGGCGAGCATCATCGTGCCGCTGGAGGAACCCGAAGGTTTGGGGATGCGGTATTCGCTGCGCGATCCGGAAGGCCATGTCTGGACCGTTGGCAATTACGACCCCCGGTCCTGACGGCGGTCGCGATGGGCGAGGTCTATTTCTATCACCTGACGCAACGGCCCCTTGAAGCGGTTTTGCCGGCCTTGCTGGACAGGGCCATGCAGGCCGGATGGCGCATTCAGGTGCGCGGCACCGACGCCGGGCGCATGTCCTGGCTGGATGAAAAGCTCTGGCTCGGGCCGGACGACCGGTTTTTACCGCATGGATTGTCAGGCGGCCAGCATGATGCGCTGCAACCGGTGCTGCTGACATCCGAACGGCTGGCGCCCGGCGACCGGGCCTGTGTGATGTCGATTGATGGGGCGGAGGTGACGGTTGAGGAAGTCGCCGCGCTGGCACGCGCCTGCATTCTCTTCGACGGTCGGGATCAGGCGCAGGTGCAGCATGCGCGCGGGCAGTGGAAGACGCTCACATCGGCGGGGTGTTCGGCGCAATACTGGTCCGAGGAAAGTGGCCGCTGGGAGAAGAAAGCCGAAACGTGATGGCGGTCAGGACCGGCCTGCGCTCCTGACAGGCTGATCTGCTAGCGGGTCAGCACCATTTCGCTGCCGTTGAGTTCGATGCGGCTCCACAGGTCGAGATACCGCATGCCCAGCAGTGACCCATCCATGGTTCCGTCGTTTACTGAAGCCGGGACATTCTGATCCGTATAGGGACCCAGGGCAACGGACCTGAGGGTCACCGGCGCGGTCCGAACCTCGCCATTGGCGGTGCGCGCACGGCCATAGAAGGCAAGGCTTGCGGGATCGAGCCCGGCCTGCTGCGCATCTGACCGGCTGAGCACAAGATCAGTCGCGCCTGTGTCCACCATGAAACGGATCGGTCGATCGTTCACATCAAGCACCAGGTAAAAATGTCCGTCCCGGCTGCGGGGGATAACCACCCGATTGTCGCTCGCCACCACGGTTTGGGAGGGCACCACGGTGCGTTGCACATCCTCCCACAGCCCGTATCCCGCGAGAACGGCCAGGAAAAGAAGAGCCCAGGTCAGCAATTGCCGCAGCGTGGCGCCAATGCCCTGGCGATTGTTCAACAGGAACATGGCGACCAGGGCCGAGCCCAGGACAATCAGGTAGATCAGGTTGCCGGTCTGAAATTCACTCATGGCCCGGATATAGGAACCCAAAGTCCCCTCGGCTAGCCGGCAATGCCAAAGGCGGCCAGCCCATCCATCACGAATTGGACAGAAAGCGCGGCCAGGAGCATACCCAGCACACGGGTGACGACATTGGTTCCGGTTTGCCCGAGTGCACGCTCCAGAAGCCCGCTGGCAAGGAACAGCACAAAGACGAGTGCGAGCACCGAAACCATGACACCGAGCGTGACGGCGAGCCCTTCGATGCCGGATTGCTCGCCAGTGAGCAGGATCATCGATGCAATGGCGCCCGGGCCGGCAATCAGGGGAATGGCCAAGGGAAAGACAGAGGGATCGTCGGCCGGCCCGGGATGTGTCTGGTCCGCCTGGCCTTCGCGCCGTTTGGTGCGTCGCTCAAAGAGCATATCAAGCGCGGTCAGAAACAGCAGAACGCCGCCGGCAACCCGGAACGCGGGCATGGAAATGCCCGCATACCCCAGCACCTTGTCCCCGAACACGGCAAACAGCGTGAGCACGACCAGCGCG
>JBCDEC010000337.1:0-3400 GCA_039179965.1 Pseudomonadota bacterium | reverse complement strand
GGCACCGCCTTTCGACCGTTCGCCCGTAAGGAGGTTCAGGAATGAACGACCTGCTACTCACCCTAGGCTGGCTGGGGATCTATTCGCCCATGGCGCTGGGCGCCGCGGCAAGTGCCATTGGATGTTCCATCGCGGGCCAGGCCAGCATCGGCGCGATGCTGGAAACCGATGGCGGCTATGGCCGATATGTCGGGATATCGGCTTTGCCCTCGACCATGGTGATCTATGGCATCGTCATCATGTTCACGCTGAACCGGGAGGTGACGCCAGCCAATGCCGGCGGGCTCTTTGGCGTGGGGTTCATGGCGGGTGTCGCGCTTATGTACACCGGGCTGTGGCAGGGCCGGGCCTGCGCCAGCGCGATCAATGCGGCGAAGGAAAAACCTGAAATCTTCGGGCTCGCGCTCGCCCCTGCTGCGATAATCGAAGGCTTCGGCGTCTTTGCCTTCGTCTTCGCTCTGGTGATCAGCGCGGGGATCACGGGATGAACCAGACCACCACTCAGGGCGTGGATGCGCTGATTGCCCGGCTCAAGGATGACGGTGTGTCCGCAGGCCGGGCCGAAGCCGAACGTCTGGTTTCAGAAGCTAGGGCCGAGGCCGCGCAGATCCTCGCCAAGGCCCGCACCGAGGCGGATGGCGCGCTCGATCAGGCCCGCAAGAGCAGCGATGCCTATCGCGCGGCGGGGGAGCAGGCGCTGACAACGGCGATGCGCGATGCGGTGTTGCGAATGAAATCCGGGCTGGAAGGTCAGCTCAAAGAACAGATGCAACGCCTGGTCAGCGGCCATCTGTCTGATGAGGCGCTCTTGAAACAGATGATCCTTGAGGTTGCAGGCCAGGTGCGCCCCGCGACACAGGCCGGTGGGGCCGAGGTCATTCTGCCGCCCGCCGTTCTTGGCCCGGACGAGATCCGCGAGCAGGCCGGTGACATCAGCGCCGGGCAACTCACGCGCTATGTTCTGGGCCTGACCGGCGACATGCTGCGAGAGGGGGTGACGCTGTATGCCGGGGAGGAAGACCAGACCGGGATCAAAGTCCGTGTGCAGGACGGCGAGGTTGAGATCGATCTGACCTCCGAGGCCATCGCCGCCTTGCTCCTGGAGCATATGCAGCCGCGCTTCCGTGCCGTGCTGGAAGGGGTGATCCGGAGCTAGGACATGTCAGACCCCGACGCCTATATCACCCTGATGGCAAGCCTTCCCGACAGCGAGCGGCTGTTTGTGGCCAAACAGCCGCCGCTGTCGCGCCTGCGGCTGGAACGGCGTCTCAAGGCGCTGTCACCGGAGGATGGCGGGACATTGCGACTGATGGAAGAGGCGCTTGACTGGCGCCGGTTCGATCTCGATGTGACGGATGCCGAGGCCACGGCGCGCGCGAAACATGCCTTGGCCCGGGTGCGGCAGCCGAGCTTGCAAGCGGTGCTGCGCGACCGGCTGGACGTGCGCACCATTGTGGCCGCGTTGCGCCGGCGCCAGCAAGGCGAAGCTGCACCACCGCCGGGGTGGGGCGCGAGCCGGTTCAGCGGGCAGATCGCCGCGCGATGGGGTGAGCCGACTTTTGGGCTTGAAACGACCTACCCCTGGCTGCGGACGGCCCATGCGCTGCTGGACGCCAAGGACTCCCTGGGATTCGAGCGGCTGATTCTGGACGAGACCCACAAGATGATGCGCCGTCGCGGCGCCGCGCATTACTTCGATATCGAAGCCGTCGTGATCTATGTGCTGATCTGGAACATCTTCGACCGCTGGGCCCGCAGCAATGCCGAGGCCGCGACCCGCCGCTTTCACGCCATGGCCGAGGCCGCCCTGGGCGACCATGCTGCCGAATTTGCGGAGATCTGATGATGACTGCTACGCCCACCGCCCGGATTGTTGCCGTGCAGGAAGACCTTGTGGAGATCGAGGCGCTGGAGTCGCCCGATGGCACGCCCGGTAACCTGGTCATGAACGAGGTGGTCTATGTGCTGCCGTCCCGTGTGGCCTCGGATGGTCGCCAGGAGCGGCTGAAAGCAGAGGTTTTGCGTGTCAAAGGCCGTACGGCGGATGCGCAGGTCTACGAGTCGACCGCCGGGGTGGCCGTCGGAGATCCGGTCGAACAAAGTGGCGTTCTCCTGTCGGTGGACCTGGGGCCGGGGCTTCTGGGTTCGGTCTATGACGGGTTGCAATCGCCGCTGAAGGACATGGCCGAAAGCTATGGCACGTTTCTGCCGCGCGGTGCGGATGTACCGGCGCTGGATGGCGAGGCCAAGTGGTCGTTCGATCCCAAGGTGGCGCAAGGCGATACCGTGCAGGCAGGTGATTGCCTGGGCACGGTCCCCGAGGGTCGGTTCGCGCACAAGATCATGGTTCCGTTCAACTGGCGCGGATCCTGGACCGTGTCCTGGATCTGGCAGGGCGCGGCGCGGGTCCATGAGACTGTCGCGCGGCTCTCGGACGGCGAGGGACATGAGCGCGAGGTGACCTTGAGCCAGCGATGGCCGGTCCGCCGCGCCCTGCCATCTGAGCTTTTGAAACGCGCGCTGTCGCGGCGGACCTATCCTGATGAGCCAGTGCTGACCTCGCAGCGGCTCATCGATACCTTCTTTCCCGTCGCGCGCGGCGGCACGGCGTGCATTCCAGGCCCCTTTGGCGCCGGCAAGACGGTTCTGCAGAACCTGATCGCGCGCAACGCCCAGGTCGATATCGTGGTTGTCGTGGCGTGCGGCGAACGGGCCGGCGAGGTGGTCGAAACCATCGCCGAATTCCCGAAGATGACGGACCCCATGACCGGCGGCAGCCTGATGGACCGGACGATCATTATCTGCAACACCTCGTCCATGCCGGTCGCCGCACGTGAGGCGTCGATCTTCACCGGGTTAACCCTGGGCGAATACTACCGCCAGATGGGGTACAACGTGCTCTTGATCGCCGACAGCACATCGCGCTGGGCGCAAGCGATGCGCGAAACCTCGGGCCGGCTCGAAGAGATCCCCGGCGAAGAAGGCTTTCCCGCGTATCTGCAAAGTTCGATCAAGGGCGTCTACGAACGGGCGGGCGTGATCGAAACCAATGACGGCTCCAAGGGGTCGCTGACGATGATCGGTACGGTTTCACCGGCGGGCGGCAACTTTGACGAGCCGGTCACTCAGGCAACGCTATCGACGGTCAAGTGCTTCCTTGGTCTCTCGTCCGAGCGCGCTTACAAGCGGTTCTATCCCGCCGTGGACCCGCTGCTGAGCTGGTCACGCTACACCGACCAACTCGCGCCGTGGTTTGCGGAACATGTGGAACCCGCATGGACCGGCAAGGTGAAAGACTGTCTTGACCTTTTGGAACGGGGCGAACAGGTGGCCCAGATGATGCAGGTGACCGGCGAGGACGGCGTGACGATGGAAGATTTTGTCACGCAGCAGAAGGCGC
>JBCDEC010000336.1:0-3434 GCA_039179965.1 Pseudomonadota bacterium | reverse complement strand
GGTCCACCGGTTGGCCATCCACGGCGTTGCGCCTTGGCCAGAGGGATTGAAGGATCCACCGCGCACGATCGCCTATTTTCGACCGGAGACAGATTTCGAGAAATGGTTGACGGCACTTTGATTGCGGTGCGCCCATGCGTTTTCGAAAACGCATGACATACGGCCATTCGAATGGCCGTGGCCCGCGCTCAAGACCCGTGTTTCAACCTTGCGCGACGGCCGCCGCGACGCCGGGTTGACCCTGCGTTCCGCCCCGGCAGCTCATCCATCACTGCGCGGCGCTCTTCGGGTGACATCATCCCCCAGGCCGCAATCTCGTTGATCGAGCGCTTGCACCCGGTACACAGCCGCGTCTCGGGGTTCACCACGCAGATGTTCACACAGGGGCTTTCCGGTTCGTCGCGTTTCCAGGGCGTATCAGGCATTGGAGCTCCTCAGATGCGTCAGCCGATCCAGCGCCCCTTGTAAGATGAAGCTTGCCGCCACGTGGTCAATGACGTCCGCCCGTTTGCGGCGGGATGTGTCGGCTTCGAGCAACGCCCGTTCCGCCGCGACGGTCGACAGTCGTTCATCCCAAAAAAGAACGGGCAGGGGGCTGAGCGGGGCGAGGTTGCGGATAAAGGCGCGGGTCTTCTGACAGCGCGGGCCTTCTGAGCCGTCCATGTTTAGCGGCAGGCCGATTACGATACCCTTGACCTCGCGCTCGTCCAAAATCTCGATCAGCCGGGCCGCGTCCACGCCGAATTTCTTTCGCCGGATCGTCTCGACCGGTGTGGCCACAGTGCGCAGCCCGTCAGAGGCCGCAATCCCGATGGTTTTGTCGCCAAGGTCAAGCCCTGCCAGCGCGCCGATGGTCCCAATGGCCGCGGCAAAATCTTCGATAGCCAGATCGCTCATTCTGCGACCCCTGCGTCGCGCGCGGCCTCCAAGATCGGCAGTTGCACCAGCGGATCGGGGAAGACGCTTTGCGCTTCGGTCCAGATGGCAAACGCCTGATCGCGGCGGCCCAGGACACCGAGCGACCTGATCAGCATCGCCCAGTCTTCTGGCGGGCCGCCTTCCGTCGCGAGGCGGTCCGAGATTGTTGCGACCATGCCCTCGATCATCTCCATCCGGCCCGCGATCGACATGTCGGCGGCCGCATCGATATCCTCTTGCGTCGGGCCGCGCCCGGACAAAACGGGCGGGACGTACTCAACCCCGGCCAAGCGGGCGAGGTCTCCGATCTGCGCCTGAATTGGCGGAACCCACGGATCTGTCGGTGCACTGCGTTCGAAAAGCGCCCGCCAGATGCGGAAGGCGACATCCGGGCGCCCTGTCTGCAATAGCATGAGCCCCGTGTAGTACTGCGCCACGCCGTTCGATGGGGCCTGATCGGCGATCCGCGTCAGGACTGCCTCAGTTTCCGGCGAGACATATCCGCCTGCGGCCTGAACCATGGTGTCGGCGAGTGCCTCCATGTCTTCGACGGTCGTCTCATCGCCTTTCACTTCGATGATCTGGCGATACGCTTCGCGCGCCGCGATGGCATTGCCGATGCGCCGCTCGTTCCGGGCCAAAAGAGTGAGGCCTTGCAGATCGTCCGGACGCTGAGCAACCGCCTCGCGCAGGCGGTCCAACAACTCGCCGAACTCATCCGGCAAATCGGGCTGTACGAACGGCGGCATTTGCGCTTCGATGGTGAGCTGTGACGGACGAACGGCCCGCAGCCCTTCGGCATCCGCAATGCGCGCTGCAAGCGGTTGATCCGGGACACCTGGGGCCCCCTGCCAAAGGTAAAGGGCCGTGGACCCTCCGATCAGCACGATGGTCACCAAGGCGCCGGCCAAACGGGAATTGACGGGCGCGCCTTCGGCGGTATCAGATCTTGCGGCGCGGTCAGCGGCCAGTAAGCGGCGCGAGACTTCGATCCTGGTCGCCTCGGCCTGATCCGCGGTCAGAATACCCCGCGCCAGATCACGCTCAATCTCTTTCAGCTGGTCCTTGTAGACGGCGATGTCGGACCGTGCTGCCTCAGTAACCGTTCCGCCACGACGAAGCGTCGCCCAAATGGCGACCCCGACAGCGGCGGCGCTGGCCGCGGTTATGATCCAGAACGTCCACATCGTCCTAGCCCCATGTATAGGTCGATCGGGCGGAGCAAAAGGCCCGGCAAACAGCCTGTGATCGTTCCACATCGGGGCAGGATGTCGCATTTCGGCGAGAAGCGCCGTTCGCGACTTGGAATTCCCGCCCGTTCCGCACAAAAAAGGCGGTGTCGGTCAGTCCGGAGGGATCATGCAGCGCTATTCGGTATTTGCGGTCGCGCGAGAGGCGTTTCGGTTCCACCAGGGGTGGGAGCGGGCGTGGGCCTCACCCGAGCCGAAGAAGAAATACGACGTGATCATCGTCGGCGCAGGCGGGCATGGGTTGGCGACAGCCTATTACCTCGGCAAGAACCACGGGATAACCAATGTCGCGGTGATCGAGAAAGGCTGGCTTGGCGGTGGCAACACGGGCCGGAACACGACGATCATCCGCTCGAACTATCTGCAGGACCCGTCGGCGGCGATCTATGAAAAGGCGCGGTCCTTGTACGAGGATCTGAGCCAGGATTTGAATTACAACATCATGTTTAGCCCGCGCGGCGTCATGATGCTGGCGCAGACCGAGCACGAGATCCGGGGCTATCAGCGGACGGCACATGCGAATGCCCTGCAAGGCGTCGAGACGGAATTCATCAACCCTGAGCGGGTCAAAGAGCTTTGCCCGATAATCGAGACGCGCGGCCCGCGCTATCCGGTCCTAGGCGCACTCTGGCAGCCGCGTGGTGGCACGGCGCGGCACGATGCGGTGGCCTGGGGCTATGCGCGAGCGTGTTCGGACATGGGGATGGACATCATCCAGCAATGTGAGGTGACCGCCGTCCGCCAAGAGGGCGGCAAGGTCACAGGCGTCGAGACCACGAAGGGAGAGATCGCCTGCGACAAGCTGGGCATCGTGGTGGCCGGGCATTCTGGCGTGATGGCCGATCGGGCCGGGTTTCGTCTGCCGATTGAAAGCGTGGCGCTGCAAGCGCTGGTATCCGAGCCGATCAAGCCCTGCATGGACGTGGTCGTCATGGCGAACACCGTGCACGGGTACATGAGCCAGTCCGACAAGGGCGAGATGGTGATCGGCGGTGGCGCGGACGGGTACAACAATTACACCCAGCGCGGATCGTTCCACCATGTCGAGGAAACCGTGCGCGCCTTGATCGAAACCTTCCCGATGATCTCGCGTCTGAAAATGCTGCGCTGGTGGGGTGGGATTGTTGATATGACCGGGGACCGCTCGCCAATCCTGTCAAAAACACCGGTTGAGAATGTGTTCATCAACTGCGGATGGGGCACGGGCGGGTTCAAGGCCATTCCGGGCTCGGGCTGGGGCATGGCCGAGCTGATCGCCAAGGGATC
>JBCDEC010000335.1:0-3444 GCA_039179965.1 Pseudomonadota bacterium | reverse complement strand
GTGTAAAATTGATCAGAGATAAGGCACCGTAAGTTTCGTTGTTCTGCGTCGCTTTGTTTTTGAGCTATTTGGGAAAAACCAGGAGGGGAAAGAAGCAGCAGCCCGGCGCGTCCTGCCGGAAGCGGTCGCCTGGGCTGTCCGGACGGCCGGGCCGCTTTCAAATGCGTGTTAGAGCTCTGATACTTTGCCGGATTTTGAAATGGACCCTTGCGCATGATGATGAGCCGCACCCAAGCCACGTTCTCGCCTCCGATCATGGGCGCCAGCCGCTGGCTGGACGGGCTGACCTTCCCGCCGGAGCGGCCTTTGATCAATGTCTGTCAGGCGGCACCGCTGGCGCCACCGCCGGAGGCCTTGCGCGAGGTGATGGCGGACGCGGTGATGGCGGATGTCTCGGCGCATTTCTACGGCGCCGATCTGGGCCGGCCGGCGTTGCGCGCAGCCCTGGCGGCCAAGTGGCGGCGCGCCTATGGCGGAGCGGTGCGCGAGGCGCAGGTCGCGATCACCTCCGGCTGCAATCAGGCCTTTGCGGCGGCGATCATGGCGCTGACCGGTCAGGGGGATGAGGTCATCCTGCCGACGCCCTGGTATTTCAACCACAAGATGTGGCTTGATATGTGCGACGTGCGCGCCCGCGCGGTGCCCACCGGCGAGGATCTTTTGCCCGACCCCGAGGCGGTGCGGGCCCTGATCACACCGCGCACGCGCGCGCTGGCCATTGTCAGCCCGAACAATCCGGCAGGCGTCGAGTATCCCGCCACGCTGCTGTCGGCGCTGTTCGAGATCTGCCGGGAGGCACGGATCAAGCTGATCCTCGACGAGACCTACCGCGATTTTCACTCCGCCCCCGGCGCGCCGCATAATCTGTTTCTCGACCCTGACTGGGATGACACGCTGATTCAGCTCTATTCGTTTTCCAAGGCCTACCGGCTGACCGGACATCGCGTGGGGGCGCTGACGGCGTCGCCCGGGTTTCTCAGCGAGGTGGAGAAATTCATCGACACGGTGACCATCTGCCCCAGCCAGATCGGCCAGATTGCAGCCCTGTGGGGGCTGGAGAACCTCGATCAGTGGCTGGCCGGGGAGCGTGAAGAGATCCTGGACCGGCGCGCGGCGATCACCGACGGGCTGACGCAGATCGCCGACAGAGGATGGAGCCTTCTGGGGCTTGGCGCCTATTTTGCCTATATGCGCCACCCCTTTGAGCGCCCTGCCGATGAGGTGGCGCCCTGGCTGGTTCGCGAGCATGGTGTGCTGTTGCTGCCGGCCACGATGTTCCGCCCCGATGGCGATCCGCGCGGCGCGCGCGAGCTGCGCATTGCCTTTGCCAATCTGGACCGCGCGGGCATCGGCCGGCTCTACGACCGGCTGGCCGAGATTCCGACCTGATCCGGCTCACACCCACGTCAGCGCTACCGCGCAGGGACCGGCTTGTCCCCGCCGCGCACCCCGCGTAAGACAAATGGCGCGAAAACCAGCGGGGAGCGGTGACATGGCATCCGAGAACAAGGCGAGCAAACTGGCCGTTTGGGTCCTGATGGGATTGCTCATCGTGGGTCTGGCCGGATTTGGCGCCACCAGCCTCACCGGCACCCTGCGCACGGTCGGCCATGTGGGCGACGAACAGATCAGCGTGGATGCCTTTGCCCGCGAGGTCCAGCAGGAGATGCGCGCCGCGCAGGCCCAGTTCAACCAGCCGGTCACCATGGACATGGCGCGCGCCATCGGGCTTGATCAGCAGGCCCTGTCACGTCTGGTTCTCGTCGCATCTCTGGATGGCGAGGCCAAGGACATGGGCCTGTCAGTCGGCGATGAAACCCTTCGGCAGGAAATCCAGCGCATCAGCGCCTTTCAGGGGCCCGGCGGTCAGTTCGACCGGGACACCTACCGCCTGGCGCTGGACGGTATCGGGCTGAGCGAAAGCGAATTTGAATCCGATCTGCGCGATGAAAGCGGGCGCACGATCCTGCAGGGCGCGGTGGTGTCGGGCATTTCGATGCCCGCCGAGGTGACCGAGGCCATTGTGGATTTTGTGGGCGCCCGGCGCAGCTTTACCTGGACGCCGCTGGATGAGAGTGACCTGACCACGCCCCTGCCCGATCCCGACGACGCCACGCTGGAGGTCTTTTACGGCGGCAACCCGGATCTCTTCCGGCTGCCGGAGACCAAGGTGATCACCTATGCGCTGCTGTCGCCCACCATGATTCTCGACAGCGTCGAGGTGGATGAAACCACCCTGCGGGAGCTCTATGACGACCGGCGCGATCTTTATGACGTCCCCGAGCGGCGGCTGGTCGACCGCCTGGTGTTCAGCACCGAGGCCGAGGCGCAGGACGCTCTGGCCCAGCTTGAGGTTGGCGGCACCAGCTTTGAGCAGCTTGTGACCGATCGCGGCCTGTCCCTGCTTGATGTGGATATGGGCGATGTCACCCTGGGGGATCTCGATGACGCTGGCGCGGCGGTCTTTGATGCCGATTTCGGGGCCGTGGTCGGCCCCTTCCCGACCGCGCTTGGGCCCGCGCTGTTTCGGGTGAACGGCATTGTCGCCGCGCGCCAGACCTCTTTTGAGGAAGCCGAGCCGGAGCTGCGCGATCAGCTGGCCGGGGATCGCGCCCGCCGGGTGATCGAAGCCCAGGCAGAGGATATCAATGACCTGTTTGCCGGTGGCGCGACCCTGGAAGACGCTGCCAATGACACGGATATGGAGCTGGGCCAGATCAACTGGTCCGAAGAGGTCACCGATGGCGTGGCGGGCTATGAAACCTTCCGACAACTGGCCGGAGCGGTCAGCGCCGAGGATTTCCCCGAGATCGCGTTTCTTGATGACGGCTCGATTGTGGCCCTGCGTCTCGACGAGATCCTACCGGAGCGGCCCGAGCCCTTTGCAGACGCGATCAACGACGTGGCAAACGCCTGGCGCGCAACAGAGATCGAAACCCGTCTGACGGCCCAGGCCGAGGACGTCGTCGCGGCCTTGTCATCGGGTGCCAGCTTTGCCGACCAGGGGCTGGAGGGCCGTGAAGAGATTGGGCTCACGCGGTCGGAATTTGTGGCCGGCGCGCCGTTTTCCCTGATTGTTGAGGTCTTTGAGATGGAACCGGGCACCGCCCGGCTGGTCTCGGGCCCCGGCGGCGTGGCATTGGTGCGCCTCGATGCGACACTGCCGCCGGCGGACAACGACCAGACCGCGCAATTGCGTACCACGCTGAGCCGCCAGCTTGATCAGCAACTGGCAACCGGCCTCTTCCAGGCCTTCGCCTCCGACACCCAGTTGCGCGGCAACCCCCAGATCGACATGAACGCGGTCAACGCCGTGCTCAACAGCTTCCAGTAAAGGCCGCTCGATGCAACTGGAGACGGATTTCAAGACCTTCGCCACGGCCTATGAGGCAGGCGAAAACCAGGTGCTTTATGCCCGGCTGGCCGCGGATCTGGACACGCCGG
>JBCDEC010000334.1:0-3566 GCA_039179965.1 Pseudomonadota bacterium | reverse complement strand
GCGGCGAGTAATGATCCTCGGCCGCGGCGGCGACGGCTGTGCTCCGTCCGGCGGCTTCAAGGTAATAGCGGCCCATAAGCCCCTGAAGTTCGGGGAACTCATACACCATCTCAGAGGACAAGTCGGTCTTGGCGACCTGCGCGGCCTCGCCGACCTGATCCGGGTCCGCCCCGGTCAGTGCGGCCACTTCGCGGCCCAGCGCAGTGATGCGACCAATGCGGTCACTCTGGCTGCCCAGCTTGTTGTGAAACGTCACGTTCTCAAGGGCTTGCAGCCAGGTCGTCACGTCTTCCCGCGCAATGCGCAGATCGTTTTCCCAGAAGAACTTGGCATCCGACAACCGCGCCGACAGGACCTTTTGATTGCCCGCCAGGATCGTGGCCCCTTCATCCTTGGTGGTGCGATTGGCAACAGTGATAAAGCGCTCGATGCGGTCGCTGCGCGGATTGCGCACGGAGAAGAATTTCTGGTGTTCTTTCATGGAGGTACGCAGCACTTCTGGCGGCAGGTCCAGAAACTCTTCACCGATCTCGCCCATCAGCACGACAGGGAACTCAACCAGACCCGCAACCTCGGCCAGCAAACCCTTGTCTTCAATGACCTCCAGCCCGTTGGCAAAGGCCGTATTGGTCGCGTCATGCCAGATGTGCCGCGCGCGTTCCTCACTGTCCAGGATGACCGAGCGACGCTTGAGTTGCGTTTCATAGTCTTCGAAAGACACAACCGAAAAGCGGTCCGGTGACAGAAAGCGATGACCCATGGTCGAGTCGCCTGCGCGAATGCCGTCGATGTCGAGCTCAACCACCTGCACACCCGACTCGTCGCTCAGAATGCACAGGATGGACTGCAAGGGCCGCACCCAGCGCAGGTTGCCCGCCCCCCAGCGCATCGACTTGGGCCAGGGAAAACTGCGCACGACCTGCTCAAGAACATCGGCGACGATCTCATCGGCCTTGCGTCCGGGCTGAGTGATGGTCGCAAAATAGACCGCGCCCTTGGGCGTTTCGCGTTCTTCCAAAGCGTCGCGGGTCACCCCGGCGCCGCGCAGGAAACCTTCGATGGCTTTTTCCGGCGCGCCGACTTTCGGGCCTTTTCGCTCTTCGCGCAGGTCCGGGCTTTCTGCCGTCAGGCCATTCACCGTCAGCGCCAGTCGGCGCGGGGTGACATAGGCCGCCGCGCCGGCATAGGTCAAACCGGCCTCAACCACGCCGTCCGTCATCCGCTTTTTCAACTCATCCGCCGCGCGGCGTTGCATACGCGCAGGGATTTCCTCGGAGAAAAGTTCGATCAAGAGGTCGGGCACGGGACGTCCTTTAGAAGTTCAAAACCGTCTGGATGACGATGGCATTGGCGATGTCGACAAAAAAGGCGGATACAAGCGGCAGCACAATAAAGGCAATAGGCGACGGGCCGTATCGCTTGGTTACGGCGGTCATATTGGCGATGGCCGTTGGTGTTGCGCCCAGCGCGAAGCCGCCAAAGCCCGCCGCGAGAACCGCCGCATCATAGTTGCGCCCCATCGCCGGAAACAGGACATAGATCACGAACACAAGGGTAAAGAGCGTCTGCAAGACCAGCCCAACGGCTATGGCCGGGCCAAGCGCGGCAATGGTCCACAACTGGAGGCTCATCAGCGACATGGCCAGAAAGGCGCCCAGCGCAAACTCCGAAATGAGCGCAAGTGCGGCGGTCCGCGACACGGGATGGGCCCTGGGCGCCAACCAGCTGCGCAGATTGGCAATGACGATGCCCATGATCAGGCAGGGCACGAAGAGCGGCAGCATCAGGCCGACGCTCTCCAGCACGGCATCCAGAGAATACCCTGCGATGATGGCGAGGTTGAGGTAGAGCAAGGCGCGCATCACGGATTTATGGTCGATCCGCGTGGTTTCTTCGGGTGCGTCGTCTTGCACACCGATGGTGATCGCAGTGTCCTGATCATCGGGTCTGAGATTGTGGCGCTTGACCAGATGCCCGGCCACCGGTCCGCCGATCAGAGCCGCGACGACCAGTCCAAGCGTGGCCACGGCCACACCCAGTTCGGTGGCGCTGTCCAGACCGGTGGCACGCGTGACCTCTGGCGCCCAGGCGATGGCAGTGCCATGCCCGCCGATCAGGGCGGCGGACCCAAAGAGCACGCCAGCTTGCGCCGGAAAGCCAAAGAACAGGGCCGACAGCGCGCCGATGACGTTTTGGACAACGATTGTCACGAGTGTCAGCCCAAGCAGTATGGCCAGGATCTTGCCCCCAGCGATCAGATCCGACATGCGGGCATTCAGACCGATCCCGGCAAAGAACAGCACCAGAAGAAAATCCCGGCTCGCAAGGTCAAACGCGATCTCAATGTCGGTCAGCAGGTAGATCAAAAGCACGCCACAGGCGACGGCAAGGCCGCCGGACACTGCCTCGGGTATGTTGAATTGACGCAGCGCCGCCACGCGGTCGTTCAACTCGACACCCAACAGGAACACCGCAAGCCCGATGGTGGCCGAGGCAAATGCCGAGATGTCAACGATCATCGCAGCCTCCTAGCTGGCGTCGGGGCGCGGCGGGCAGGCTTCGCCCACCACGGTCCCGTCATAGGCTTTTTCGCCGCATTTGTTCAGATCGTGCCAAATGAACCCGCGTCCGTCCTTGGTGATTGCGACAATCCGGTCGACGCCGTACTCGACGTTCTTCTGCGCCAGAAAGGCGGTGGCTGTCCCGTCTTCAAGAGCAGCAGCGATCAGGGTCGCATCGAAACAGGAAAACCAGCCCGGCGCATTGCGCGGTGTCGCATCGGCCAAAATCTGCGAACTGGTCCGCAGCAGCTCCAGATCCGCATCGGTTGTGAAACAGGCGCGGTAGCGAATGGGCGAAGAGGTGGCGTCAATGGCCTCGAATCCGCTGTGGGTCACCGGCACGGGTTCACCGCTCTCCAAAGAGATCACTTGCACGTCCGCAGGTCCGGCCGCCGGTACGCGGTCGTAGTAGCCGTAAACCTGGAAGTAATAGACCGCGGCCCCGGCCAGCACCGACGCTGCCACGATAAAGCCCACGATGATCTTCCCGTTCATCAGATCGCCTTTCCCCCGCCCGGGGACTTTTTGCCGCGCCGCATCACACCGGCGTCGGGCACTTGACCTGGCGGCGCCGCTCAGACGGCCCCGCCCGCCTCCGTCTGCACGAAGGCATCTGCGCACATCTTTGCCAGTGCCCGCACCCGGCCAATGTAGGATTGCCGCTCAGTCACCGAGATCACGCCCCGTGCGTCCAGAAGGTTGAATATATGGCTGGCCTTGATGCATTGATCATAGGCCGGATGGGCCATGATGATCCGCTTGCCCGTCTTCGGATCTTCCGCCGGCTCGGCCAGAATGCTGGCGCATTCGGCCTCGGCCTCCTGAAAATGGCGCAAGAGCACTTCGGTGTCGGCCACATCGAAGTTCCAGCGGGAATACTCCTGCTCGGTCTGGCGGAAGATGTCGCCGTAGCTCAGTGCAATCGGCGTCTGGGGATCGTTGAACGGCATGTCCATGACATGTTCGACCCCCAGCACATACATCGCAAGCCGTTCGAGCCCATAG
>JBCDEC010000333.1:0-3661 GCA_039179965.1 Pseudomonadota bacterium | reverse complement strand
CGGCTTCGAGACGATATAGTCCAGCACCTTGCGCCGTTTCGTGTTCGGCCCACGCGGGATCTGACCGATGACCGTCAGCCCGGTGATCCGGCTCAGGTCCTCGGCGCTGCGGAAGCCCGTGTGGCGCATCTCGCGCAGCAAGACAAAGCCCGCACCCACCGCCATCCCGACCATGCCCGCAAGCAGAAGGATCACGTCCTTGCGCGGCTCTGACGGCACATCCGCAACCACCGCATAGGACAGGATCCGGCTGTCGGCCTGCTGAATGCCCTGCTGGACGGAGGTCTCCTTGAGGCGCGAGAGGAAGTACTCATAGATCAGGCCGCTCGCCGCGGCCTCGCGCTCCAGCTGCTGCAGCTTGACCAGATCGGCGGACTGGGCTTCGACCTTTGCCTCGATATCGGTGACAGAGGCCCTGAGCGCCGCGGCCTGGGCCGCTTCGCGGTCGCGCGCCACCTGGGCCCGGGCAAACAACTGGCCGAAGCGGGCATCAAAGGCTGCGCGGGCATCCTGATCCACGCTGGCGCGGGCGGCAGCGGCGATCAGCGTCTCGTCCCCGGCGGCAGCCCCCATGGCGAGCACGTCCCCGCTGTCCCGGGCGGCTTCCATAGCAGCGATCCGGGTCCTGTGCGCCTCCAGATCACGCTCGGAATTCGTGAGCCGGGCGCGGATGTCCTTCAGCTGGCGGTTCAGCGCGGCCAGGGCCTCGGGCCCGATCAGATCGATCGAGCTGTTGTAGTCCTTGACCTGGGTCTCGGCCACTTCCAGTTCGATCTGCAACTCACTGACCCGGTCGGTCAGCCACGCGGTGGCCTGTTCGGTGGCCTGGAATTTCGTGACCAGCTGATCGTTGATGTACAGCTCGGCCAGCGTGTCCGCGATTCGGGCCGACTTCTCCGCATCCTCGGTGGTCACCGCGATGCGGAAGACGAAGGAGTCCCGCAGATTGCGGACCGCGACCACCTGCAGCAGTTCGTCGACGACCTTGTCGCGCAGGGCCTTCGGAGTCAGATCCGCAGCCGGAGGCAGCAATCCAATCTCGCGCAGCATCCCTGTCGGGGGCCAGATCCCCGTCGGCCTGAGCCGTGGGTTGAACTCGGGATCCTCGACCAGTTGCAGCTGATCGACCACCTTGCCCACCAGGATGCGCGCCCGCAGGACCTCGACCTCGGTGTTCACGCTGGCCTGATCCGCGCTGAGGCCTGAGACGACGCTTTCGAAGTCGACGACCTGACTGTTGCGGTTCTCCAACGCGATTGTCGTCGTGGAGGTATATTTCAGTGTGGCCAGGGCAAAGGCATAGTATCCGCCCAGCGCCATGCAAAGCAGGAGACAGGCCAGAATAAACCATTTGCCACGCCAGAGCGTGCTGAACAGGGTCAGAAGATCCAGTTCATTGCTTTTGGGGAGAAGCTCCGCCGCCAGAATGGGCTCTTTGCGCATGGGCCGTTCTAGCCTTGATAGGATCGCATGGGGAATCTGGGGCGGTGTGTAAAGAATTCTACTCGCTGGTCAAAGACTCTCTTCAGGGCGAATGCCGGAAGCTTTTCAAGTGTTACCCAAAGTACAGTCACCGGTGCGGCCGACCGCACCAGCCATAACACCAGCAATGCAGTGGTGAAGTTGAAGGCCTGCGCCAAGAGATATAGCTCCGTTCAGGAGGTTATTTCCCGCTGACTGGCCGCGTTCTGGTGACGTGCAAACCCTTGGACCAAAGAGTAGTTTGGATCAGCCTTGTCTGTCTTCCCATTTCGGCGCGCGTAAGTGTTGAGATCAGACGGATCAGGTCAGCGGGGGACGCACCGACCTGCGCGATACCGGCCAAAAGTGTCCGGCTGGCCCGGATCGGGCGGGTCCCAGGGGGCCGATCTGAAGAGACATAAGAGGGCGCCCCGTTAACCCAACTGCGCGATGTCCATGGCAAGAACAGCCGGTCAGGCACAATGACACCTACATGCACATCCAGATCCCGGGTCCTGTTTGCGGTTCGGGCCATGGTATACCGGAACAGAACCTCAGAACGGAGTTTGAGACATGTCATTTCAGATAGGGACTTTTCACGACGACGCCTTGCACGGCACGAACAAGACAGATGTACTGATCGGCCTGGGCGGGGACGACCTGCTGGAAGGTGGCCGCGGCAAGGACCTGCTCTTTGGAGGATCGGGGGATGACACGCTGGACGGCGGCAAGGGCAAAGATCTGCTCTTCGGCGGATCAGGCGACGACCTGCTGGATGGCGGACGTGGGCGCGACGTCCTGTTCGGTGGCAAGGGCAATGACAGCCTGGAGGGTGGGCGCGGACGCGATGCTCTTTATGGCGGCAAGGACGACGACACGCTGGAAGGCGGGGCCGGCAATGACCTGCTGGATGGCGGATCAGGCAATGACACCGCCGTCTTCCAGGGCTCCAGCACGGATTTTGATATCCAGATTTTGACGAATGGCGGGCAGATTACAGGGTTTATCGTCACCGACCTGAACACAGCTGACGGCAACGAGGGCCGGGACACCCTGGTGAATGTGGAGACGCTGGTCTTTGAAGGCGATGGCGTGGTCCTGTCGCCAGCAAGCTCCATCCAGCTGTTCGATGCGCAGGGCGATCTGGTGGCTTTGTTCGACACAATCCAGGGCGCGGTCGATGCGGCAGAGGATGGGGCGACCATCCGCGTGCCCTCGGGCGATTACCGCGAGCAGGTGGTGGTCGACGGCATCGACGGGCTCACGATCGAAGCGCAGCCGGGCGCGGATGTCACCATCTCGGCCCCGGATGCCCCGGCTGAAACTGGGACCGACCCGCAGAACGGTCGCATCATCCACGCAGGCGTGACTGTCACCAATGCAACGGATGTGGTGCTACGCGACATCACCGTGGATGGGCGGGCCAATGGCGATGCCATCGCGACCGCAGGTGGAGACTTCGTGGGTGTTGCGGTACTGGATGCAGGCGCCGTGTTGGAAGATGTGTCGGTCACCGGGTTCCGCTTTGCCCTGGATGGCACCGGCAACCTGACGAATGCGCAACGCGGCACCGGGGTGCTGGCCTCGAACACCGATGGTGCCCAGCAAGGTCTGGTGATTTCCGGCGGCAGTGTTGACGACTTCCAGAAGAACGGCGTCACCCTGCGCAATGTCGATGCCGATATCGCAGGTCTGAGTGTCATGGGCAGCGGGCCTCAGGATCTGATCGCCCAGAACGGTATTCAGGCCGAGGCCGGATCGACCGGGCAGATTGCGGGTGTGGATATCGGTGCCATCGGGTTCACGGGTGCAGGCGGATCGATCTCGGTCGCCAGCCTCCTGTTCCTGCAGGATACGGATGGTCTGGACATCATCGGCAATGCCCTGGCCGGAGCGGGCACGACAAACACGGTTGGGGTCTTCCTGACGGATGGTTCTGATATGGAGATCGAAGGCAATGCAATCTCGGGTGCTGCCTTCGGAACCTTCGAGAACATCACCCGTGACGGGCTGGTGCCCAACCAGATTGGGGCCTTGAACAGCTATGCTGCGATCACGGATACAACCTACAGCCTGCTGGTCGATCCCGCCGTGACGGATGGGATCACCCGCACGGGCACGGACGGAAATGATGGGTTCATTGGATCCGTGGGCGCGGATGTCTTCGCGGGCAATGGCGGAGATGATTTTCTGTTCGGTG
>JBCDEC010000332.1:0-3702 GCA_039179965.1 Pseudomonadota bacterium | reverse complement strand
GGCGGCATTTGCTTCGATTTGGAAACAATCGGGCCGCATTTTGGCCATTTTCCCTGACTAGATTCTGCGCAACCCGACTTGAGCAGCAGGATTGTCCGTCATGAGCGCGACCACGGCAGAAACCGAACCAAAAGCCCTTCTGGAGCCGCCAAAGTACCAAGGTGCACCAAAGGCCGAAAAGATCGTGGCCGTTGCCCGCAAATACGGGGTCAGCCCGTTTCGCCAGATGCGCGAGATGTTCTGGACCGCCTTTGGACGCGGACGGTTGCCGCTGTCGGATTACTACAATTGCGGGCTCTATGACCCGGCCATCCCGATGGAACAGAAGCGGGAATATGTGGCCAACAAGGGCAGCTACCTGATCAACAAGGGCCTGTCTCCGGACCGGCTCTGCGCCGAGCGCGGTTTCGTGGCCAACAAGGTGTTTTTCACGGCACTCATCCATCAGCTGGGCTTTCGCACCACGGTGACGCAGGCGGTGGTCTCGACCCGTGGGCATTTTGGCAATGTGCCGCATCTGGCCAATGCTGGCGACATTGCCGGGTTTCTGCGCGAACAGGCGCAGTATCCGCTGTTTGCCAAGCCGCTGGATTACTCGGGCAGCTTTGGATCGGCGATGATCGAGCGGGTCGAGGGCGATGACATCGTCTTGTCCAATGGCACCCGTCTGGCACTGGCGCAATTCTGTGCCGAGGTGATGGAGGAATATGGCCAGGGCTTTGTGTTTCAGGACGCCATCACCCAGCATCCCGAGCTGAGCGATATCATCGGGCGCGCCATCGGCACCGTGCGACTGGTGACGATCCGCGACACCGCCGTGCCACGGCCGTTTTACGCGCTGTGGAAAATCCCGGCGCCCAAGGCGATGTCGGACAATTTCTGGCAGGACGGGTCGATGATCGCGCCGCTGGATCTGGACACCGGCGCGGTCGGAGACTGCTGGATCGGCACCGGGCTGGATGCCCGCAAACTGGAAACCCATCCCGTCTCGGGTCGGACCTTTCGCGGCTTTGAGATGCCCCATTGGGCCGACGCGCTGGATCAGGCCAGCAAGGCGCATGCGCTGTTTCCCGACCTTGGTGTGGTCGGCTGGGATGTGGCGATCACGGAAGACGGCCCCTTGCTGATCGAATGCAATGACAATCCGTTCCATACGCTCTACCAGCTCGCCTTCCGGCGCGGCATCTGGAACGAGGACATCCGCCCGGTTCTGGAGCGCACGACCGATTTGTCCAAGGACATGCGCGAAGCCAAGAAGGCCCTGCAGCTGGAGCGGCACGACAAACGCAAGTGAGGCCCGCGGAGCCCTTGCCGGCTGTTCTGCGGTCTGTTGCGTGGCGCGCCGGGGTATTTGAGAAAAGAAAGAAGCAGCAGGCCGGGCCATAGTCCGGCCGCTGTGTGTTTTTGAGACGTTGATTTGAGGCGCAGCTTTGCGTAAGCGCCGCGCATGGATCACTTTCTGTATCGAGATGGCGCGCTCTACGCCGAGGATGTGCCCGTGGCCGAGATTGCGGCCTCGGTGGGCACGCCGTTCTACCTGTATTCGACCGCGACTCTTCTGCGCCATTTCCGGCTGTTTGACGAAGCGCTGGAGGGCATGGATCATCTGGTCTGCTACGCGATGAAGGCCGCGTCCAACCAGGCGATCTTGAAGACCCTGGCCGGCGCCGGAGCGGGCATGGACGTGGTGAGCCAGGGCGAATACCTGCGCGCCAGGGCGGCCGGCGTGCCGGGAGAGAAGATCGTGTTTTCCGGCGTTGGCAAGACGGCGGAGGAGATCGCCTGCGTGCTGGACGGCGGCGTGCGCCAGTTCAATGTCGAGAGCGAGCCGGAACTGGCGGTCCTGTCGCGCGTTGCCTCGCAGAGGGGCGTGATTGCGCCGATCACGATCCGGGTCAACCCGGATGTGGACGCCAAGACCCATGCCAAGATCGCCACCGGAAAATCCGAGAACAAGTTCGGCATCCCGATTTCGCGCGCGCGGGCGGTCTATGCGCAGGCGGCGGCTTTGCCGGGGATCGAGGTGGTCGGCATTGACGTGCACATCGGCAGCCAGCTGACGGAGCTCGCGCCGTTTCGCGGTGCCTATAAAAAAGTCGCTGACCTCACGGGACATTTGCGCGCGGACGGGCATCAGATTCGCAGGCTCGATCTGGGCGGTGGTCTGGGTATTCCCTATACGCGCGCCAATGATGCGCCGCCTTTGCCGGTGGAATACGGCAGGATGATAAAGGAGACGCTTGGCGATCTGGGCTGTGAGATCGAGATCGAACCGGGCCGGCTGATCGCGGGCAATGCGGGCATCATGGTCAGCCGGGTGATCTATGTGAAGTCCGGCGAAGGGCGGGATTTTCTCATACTGGACGGGGCGATGAACGATTTGATCCGCCCCGCCATGTATGAGGCGCACCATGACATCATCCCGGTTGCCGAGCCCGCGCCGGGGGTGGAACAGCGCGCCTATGATATAGTCGGCCCGGTCTGCGAAAGCGGGGATACCTTTGCGCGCGATCGCATGATGCCGCCTGTGTCAGACGGAGATCTGGTGGCCTTTCGCAGCGCCGGCGCCTATGGGGCGGTGATGTCGAGTGAGTACAATTCGCGGCTTTTGATCCCCGAAGTTCTGGTCCGCGAGGATCAATTCGCGGTTATCCGCCGCCGCCCTACCTTTGACGAGATGATAAATCGCGATAGCATTCCAGAATGGCTTTGACCCGATCCGGCTCAGAGCAGCTGGAGAATTAGATGCCGACATCTGACCTGTCCGCCTTTGGCCTGCGCGATCTGCGCCGCCCGTTGCTGTTCACCCGGCTGGGTCTGGTGGCCGAACGTCTGTGGCGTGCCTTCTGGCCCGGCCTGTCGATCATCATGGTGCTTCTGGCCGCGCTGATGCTTGGGTTGCACGATCTTGTCCCGGTTGAAGTGGTCTGGGGCGTGGCGGGGCTTGGGTTGATTGCCGTTGTGGGCGCATGTGTCTGGGGCGGGCGGCGGTTTGCCTGGCCGTCGCGGGCGGAGGCCCTGGCCCGGCTTGACGCCACGCTGCCGGGCCGTCCGATTCAGGCACTGATCGACGATCAGGCGATTGGCGGGGATGACCCGGCCTCGGTTGCCGTGTGGCAGGCGCATCAGAGGCGCATGGCCGCGCGGGCGGCACAGGCGCAGGCGCCGCAGCCGGATTTGAAGATTGCGGCGCGCGATCCCTATGCGCTGCGCTATGTTGCAGCCTTGGCTCTGGCGGTCGGATTGATCTTCGGATCCGTCCTGCGGGTTCAGTCGGTGGCCGACATGACACCGGGCAGCGCGCAGGCGGCCATCGGGCCGTCATGGGAAGGCTGGATTGAACCACCGCGCTATACCGGATTGCCGACGATCTATCTTGCCGATGCCAGGGATGAGACCATCGAGATCTCGGAAGGCGCACGGATCACGCTGCGGTTTTACGGTGAGCTGGGGGCCCTGAGCCTGACGGAAACCGTGTCCGGACTGGCCGCCGATCCGGACGCCGCCGGCGATCCGGCCCAGGATTTTTCGGTCGTGCAATCGGGCGAAATCTCCATCGAAGGCCCGGGCGGGCGGGCCTGGCAGGTCGTTCTGGTCGATGATGCCAATCCGCTGGTTGATATCACCGGCGCGCCCGAGGCCGAGGCGATGGGGCAAATGAGCCTGCCGTTTACAGCCAGCGATGACTATGGCGTGGTGGCC
>JBCDEC010000331.1:0-3706 GCA_039179965.1 Pseudomonadota bacterium | reverse complement strand
GGTGGCGGGGCGGGTGGGTGGGAGCCGCCGCGATCTGCCTTGCCGCGCCTTCTATCACTGGCCCAGGGCAATTCCTTCGCGGCGTGGATCGGCCCCGCCTTGCAGTGTTTCGCCAATCTCGATGGCATGCAGTCCCGACGTCAGAGCGCGCACATTGACGTCGTAGCCCAGGGTTTCCAAGGGCGGGGCAAGCGCCTCGGTTTCCACGTCGTAGGTGCCGAACCGGTTGACGCGGTGGGGCATTGCGACGGCCTGCTGCACATCCATGCCCCAATCCGCCCAGGCAATCAGCGCCTGCGCCACATAGCCAATGATCCGACTGCCCCCGGGCGAGCCAATCGCCAGAACCGGCGCGCCGTTCTCCAGCACGATGGTCGGTGACATCGAGGACCGGGGGCGTTTTCCCGGCTCGACCCGGTTGGCGATCGGCACGCCGTCGCGATGGGTTCTGAACGAGAAGTCGGTCAGTTCATTGTTCAGCAGGAACCCCGCCACCATCAGTCGCGAGCCAAAGCCGTTTTCAATCGTCGTCGTCATCGACACAACGTTGCCCGCGCCATCCACGATTGAAATATGCGAGGTTGACGGGAACTCCAGCGCCTCGTCATCCGCCCATCGCAAAGCATGATCGAACTCAGGCGTGCCGGGCGCGACCGTCTCAAGCGCGCGCTTGCCCTCCAGCAGCGCGGCCCGTTCGGCCAGGTAGTCCGGCGCCAACAAGCCGTCGACCGGCACCGGCACAAAGTCGCTGTCAGCCATGTAGCGCCCGCGATCGGCAAAGGCCAACCGGGAGGCATCCCCAATCAGGCGCCAGGCCATCGGATCATCCGGCCCCATGCCGGCCAGATCCTGCGCCCCCAGTACACCCAGGATCTGCCCAACGGTGAGTGCCCCCGAGGACGGCGGGCCCATGCCGCAGACCTCGTAGCTTCGGTAGGCCTGACACACCGGAGCCCGTTCAATGACCTGATAAATTGCCAGATCGACGGCACTCATCACGCCCGGGTTGCCCGGCGCCGACGTCACAGTCTGTACGATCTCATCCGCCAGAGCACCTGTGTAAAAGGCCTGGGCGCCGTCCCGGGCCAGAAGATCCAGCGTGTCCGCATAGGCCGGGTTCGTCAGGGTATCTCCGGTCTGGACCGCTTCGCCGTCCGGCAGGAAGTAAGCCGCCGTCGAGGCAAAACGGGACAAGCGTTCGGCGTCTCCCGCTACGAGCCCCGCCAGGCGCGGCGAGACGGCAAAGCCATCGCGGGCCAGGGCGATGGCATCGTCAAAAAGCTCCGGCCACGCCAAGTTGCCCCACATGTCATGCGCCTTGCCCATCAGAGCCGGCGTGCCGGGCGTGCCCACCGAACGTCCGCCCACCACGGCATCGAAGAATTTCAGCGGTTCGCCCTGGTCGTCCTGAAACAGGGTGGGACGCGCCGCCAAGGGCGCCGTCTCGCGGCCATCCAGCGTTGTCAGACGGGCCTCGGCGGCGTCCCAGTAGACCAGGAACGCGCCGCCGCCCAAACCGGAGGATTGCGGTTCCACAAGGCCAAGCACCGCCTGCACCGCCACCATGGCATCCGCCGCGCTGCCGCCTTTCTCCAGGATTCTGGCGCCTGCGGCGGCGGCAAGCGGGTTGGCTGCCGTCACCATCCAGCTTTGCGCCTCAACCGGCTGGCCGGCCGCCTTGGCGGCCAGCGCCTCTGAGATTGCGGCCTCTTCGGAGGCAAACACCTGCGCCGATGGGGCCTCGGGGGCGACGCTGTCCGCGGCCTGCTGCGCTGTCGCGCCGCTCGCCATTGCCAGCGTTGCCAAAATGACCGCGGCTGCAGTCTTCACCATGGGTTTCCTATGCATCGCGCCCTCCGGTTTTGCCGGATCAGGCTACAGGCGCGCGGCGCGGATCCAAAGGTCTTTCGCTGACGTGGCGCCAGCGGAAACCGGCCGGCATCATGGCGCCAGCGGATAGATGCCCAAAGCCTGATACTCGGCCCCGTCAGGGCGAAGTGTGGAGGCATAAAGCCCCATGGCGTGAAATCTCGTCTCCGGCAGGTGAAAGCCACCGTGATCGGCCAGAAAGGCCGACAACGCCATTGGATCGGCGCGCGCGGTACGGCCAAATCGGGCCAACGTCACATGCGGGCGAAACCGCCGCCGCTCCAGATCGAGCCCTGCCGACCGTGCCAGCCGTGCCACGCGGCTCTGCAAATCCCGCAGGATCTGGCTGTCATCGACCACGGCGCAGACCAGCCTGGGTGCCGTCGCGCTGCCAAACAGATCGAGACCCAAGATCCGCAGGCGGATCCCCGGCTTGGGCACGTGATCCAGGGACTCGTGGATCTCTTCGAGCACCGCTTCGCTGACGTCGCCCAGAAACGCCAGAGTCAGGTGCAGGTTCTCTGCCGGCACCACCCGACCGGTGCGCAGATGCACCTGAAGACACTCCAGGTCATCACGCCACGACTCCGGCAGATCCAGCGCCACGAAAGCCCGCATAGCGGCACCTTTCTGTTGCGGTCGCGGGGCCTAAAGCATTGACGGCACGACCTGATCCGGCGGCCGATGCCCATCCTCGAAAGTCTTGATATTGATGATGACCTTCTCGCCCATTTCCATACGCCCCTCACGCGTCGCCGAACTCATATGAGGCAGCAGAACGACATTTGGCAGCTCGCGCAGGCGCGGGTTGATATCCGTGCCGAATTCATAGACGTCCAGCCCAGCCCCGGCGATCTCACCGGCGCGCAACATGCGCGTCAGCGCGTTTTCGTCGATCACATCGCCGCGCGACGCATTCACGATGACCGCGTCGGGCTTCATGAGTTTGAGCCGCCGTGCATTCATCAGATGAAAGGTCGAAGGCGTGGCCGGCGTGTGGATTGTCAGGATATCCATGCGCGACACCATGCGATCCAGACTGTCCCACCATGTGACGCCCAGATCCTCCTCCGTCTCGGTGCGCAGACGCGTGCGGTCGTGATAGTGCACCTGCATCCCAAAGGCCTGCGCACGGCGGGCCACGGCCTGTCCGATTCGCCCCATGCCAAGTATCCCCAACCGTCTGCCGGAAATCCGGCCGCCGAGATAGGCGGTGGGGGCCCAGCCGCTCCAGTCCCCTTTCTGCATGACAGACAGCCCTTCGGGTATGCGCCGGGTCACCGACAGGATCAGCGCCATGGTCATGTCCGCTGTATCCTCGGTCAGAACATCGGGCGTGTTGGAGACCAGAATGCCGCGCTGGCGCGCCGTCGCCACATCGATGTTGTCCACCCCTGCCCCGTAATTGGCGATCAGTTTCAGCTTGGGGCCCGCCTGCCCGATCAGGGCCGCATCGACCTCGTCGGTGATTGTCGGAACAAGGACATCGGCGCGTTGCACCGCGGCCACCAGATCCTGACGCGCCATCGGTGCATCGTCATTGCGCAATTCCACATCGAAGAGTTCGCTCAGTCGCGCCTCGACTGCCTCTGGCAACCGTCGCGTCACGACAACACTCAGCCGATCTCTCGCCATTCTCGTCTCCGAATTCTTTTCACCGCAGCGGCGGCCGTGGCACAGTGGGAGCAGGTCATGGGGCTGAAGACCCCAGACCCTGCGCCGTCTTTATAGGGCGGCCATCGGGCAGAACAAACAGGCAAACGGACTTAATCCAGGTGGTAAATCGGACATTGGGCGGAGGTCTTGTCTCCTCCATTCTTCTTTCGCTGGTCCTGGC
>JBCDEC010000330.1:0-3742 GCA_039179965.1 Pseudomonadota bacterium | reverse complement strand
TTGGCCGCCCCGCCGCGCAGCCGCCCGGCGGCCCCGGCGGCGACGTTCATAAAACCAGCGCCCGCCTCGCCGGTGTTCAGATCGATCTCGGGCTCGGCCTCGGCCAATGTCGCCTCCACCGGTGCCGTCACCCTGCCGGCCATGACGAAACTGGGCTATCCCAAACGCCTGGCGGGCGCGGTCGAGGCGGTCGCCTCCTCCGGTGGACAGATCATGCCGCCCTTGATGGGCGCGGGCGCCTTTGTCATGGTCGAGCTGACCGGTGTGCCCTATACCGAGATCATGTTTGCGGCCTTCCTGCCTGCGGTGCTGTTCTTTTTTGCCGTCTGGATCGGGATCGATGCATACACCACGCGGTACAGTCTGCAGGGTCTGGATGCTGCGGCCCAGCCCAAGCGACGCGACATCCTGGTGACGTCGGCCTTTTTCATTGTGCCATTCACCGTCTTGATGACCGGCATGTTCGCCGCCGGCTACACGCCGCAGTACGCCGCCGCCCTGGCGATCTTTGTCGGCCTCCTCGCCCTGTTCCTGAACGCTGCGACCGGTCTTGATCTGCGTCTGGGCTTCACGCGACTGGCGAAGGCTTGCATCACGGCCGGTCGTCAGATTGCCATGATCGGGTCCATTATCATCTGCGCCTCGATCGTCATTGGCGTCCTTGGCATCACCGGACTTGGTGTCAAACTGACCTCGTTCATTGTGTCCGGCGCCGGCGGGGTCCTGTGGCCGTCCCTCCTGCTCACCGCGCTCGCCTGCCTGCTTCTGGGCATGGAGGTCCCGACCACCGCCGCCTACGTCATCTGCGTCTCCGTTGCCGGGCCCGCGCTCATCGATCTCGGTTTGGCGCCCTTGCAAGCCCATCTCTTTGTCTTCTGGTTTGCGCTCCTGTCCACCATCACGCCCCCGGTCTGTGGCGCCGTGTTCATTGCCGCGGGCATGGTCGGGGAAAACTGGCTCAAGGTCGCGCTGAGCGCCATGGCGCTTGGCGTCGGGCTATATCTCATCCCGTTGGGGATGATCGCCAATCCCGACATCATAGCGCTTGGCGATCACCCTGGCCGGTCGCTTGTCAGTGCGGTGCAAATGGCCTTGGGGCTGGCAGCCATGTCCTTCGCGATCATCTCCAACCTCTGGGCCCCGCTTCGGGTGGCGCTGCTGATCGCCGGCTTTGCACTCTTCTTCTTACGGATCTGGCTCTAGCGCGGGCCCGACCAGGGCGCGCACCGCACCAAGCGCCAGGTCTTCGATCTCGGCCCGTTCATATTCCTCGGGCAGCGCCGCCCCTTCAATCCAGAGCCCGTCGAGCACCGCACAGCACATCACCGCCTTGGCGCGCACCTCGGCTGCGCTCAGAGGATGGCCCGCTTCGGCGCTGGCTGCACCAATCAGACCGGCAAAAGCATCGCGAAACGGCAGGTAGGTGCGTTGATGCGTGCGCCGGATCGCCTCTTCCGTGTGCACCTGCGCAATGAAGGACGCCCAAAGCGTGAGGTTCGCCAGGCTCATCACCTCGGCGCTGACCGAATTGAGCACAACATGCCGCAGTTGCGCCCGCGCGGAGGCCTCGGGGTCGTCCAAGGGCGACAGGCTGCGTTCGGTCATGCGCGTCATATGGTATTCATAGGCTGCGCTGACCAGGTCTTCCTTGGACTCAAAATAGTGCCGGATCAGACCCTGGGTCACATCCGCCTCCACCGAGATCGCCCGCACGGTCGCCCCCGAAAAACCGTCGCGGCCGATGACGGCCAGCGTCGCATCGATAAGATGCTGGCGTCGTGTCTGCGGGTCTTCCCGGCTGAATGACTTTCGGGGCATGCTCGGCTCACCTCATAGGCGCGGATTTGAGCGTTAAACCAAAACCACGCCCCGCAGACCAGATTTCACTTGCCGCACTGGCCAGACCGTTATTATACGGTTGTATAAATATGGCAAGACCGGGCCACGTGGCGCGGGACTGCCAGTCTGTCTCTCACCCCGAACCGCGACGAGGTCACGCCATGAAAACCGCATCGATCACAAACCGGCTGGCCGGCCTTGGCGGCGCCAAGTGGGACGTGCATCTGAGGGCTCGGGAAAAGGCCCGGGCAGGCGCGGATATCATCGAGATGACCATTGGTGAACCCGATGTCGCGACCCCAGACGCGCTTCAGGACGTGGCCATTGACGCCATTCGGCGCGGACGCACCGCCTATTCGGAAGGGCGCGGTGAAGGCAATCTTCTGAGCGCGCTGGCTGACCACTACACCACCACGTGCGGACGCCGGTTCACCGAGGCCAACGTGCTTTGCCTGCCCGGCACCCAGACCGCTCTTTACACCGCGCTGATGGGCATGGCCGAACATGGCGACGACGTGCTCGTGGGCGATCCGATGTATGCCACGTACGAAGGAGTCGTTCGCGCCACCGGTGCCAACATGGTGCCGGTGCCACTGGATCCGGCCCATGGGTTCCGTATGCAAGCCGAAGATGTCGCGGCGCGGATTACACCGCGGACACGGGCGCTTTTGCTGACCTCACCGCACAATCCAACGGGCGCCGTCATGACCGCGCAGGAGCTTGAAAGACTTGGGGACCTCGCGCTCAAGCATGACTTCTCGATCCTTTCGGATGAGGTCTATGAACATCTCGTTTTCGACGGCGCAACGTTCGTCTCTCCGCTGTCTTTTCCGGCCTTTGCCGATCGCGTCGTCGCGGTCTCATCGATTTCGAAGTCACATGCCGCGCCCGGATTTCGCAGCGGATGGTGCATTGGGCCGGAGGCCTTCTGCGCCGCCGTCCTGCCGATTTCCGAGACCATGCTCTTCGGCAACCAGCCTTTTATCGCCGATATGACCGAACGCGCGGTGCGCGACGGCTCAGCCGTTGCCGATGGGATGCGGCACCGGTTTGCCGCCCGGGCTGACCGTCTGGCGCACCGCCTGTCACAGGACACGGTGCTAAAGGTCCACCGCCCCGAGGCGGGCATGTTTGCGCTCATCAATGTCGAAGACCTCGGCATGGACGGCGAGACCTATGCCTATGACCTGCTGGATCACGCCGGTGTCGCGGTGATGCCGGGCACGTCTTTTGGGCAGGGGCTCCAGAACTGGGTGCGCGTTGCCTTGACCATTGCCGACGCTCCGTTTGCCAGCGCGCTGGACCGGATCGTTGCCCATGCAACCACCCGCGCCCGATCCGCAGCATGACGACGGTCGGAGAAGCGCTGGTCGCCGGCCTCAAGGCGCGCGGCGTCGAACTGGTCTTTGGCATTCCCGGTGTGCACACGGTCGAGCTGTATCGTGGGCTGGCCGCGTCCGGGATACGCCACATCACCCCAAGGCATGAACAGGGTGCCGGGTTCATGGCCGATGGCTATGCCAGAGTGTCGGGCAAACCCGGTGTGGCCTTTGTGATCACGGGTCCCGGGCTGACGAACACGCTGACGCCAATGGCGCAGGCGCGTGCAGATTCGGTCCCCATGCTGGTGGTCTCGGGCGTCAATGCATCCGCATCGCTTGGCCAAGGGCTTGGCCATTTGCACGAATTGCCCGATCAGCACGCGCTCGCCGCTCAGGTTGCGCTGGTTTCGGAACATGTGGCGCAGGCAGACGACCTGCACAGCGCGCTGGAACGGGCCTTTCTGCCCTTCTCGGCCGGCCGGCCGGGGCCAACACAGGTGCAAATCCCGCTCGATATTGCCGGAACGCGCGGCGTGGCAATGCCCCCTGCGGATCCGGCCGCCCCGCCCGCGCCGGATCCG
>JBCDEC010000329.1:0-3928 GCA_039179965.1 Pseudomonadota bacterium | reverse complement strand
ATGGGCATGGATGGCCTCCCTCAGATCTGCGGAATGGGGATGTTGCTGGGGGCTCTATGCCCCCGCGCGCGGTTTCGTTCAACCGCAAACACCGCACCTGCGACATTTTTTGTATACCATTGCACACAAAGTCGGGAAAACACAGGAATCACCGCCCCATGTTGCGACCAAATCTCGAAACGGTGATTGGCCTTTCACAGGGTGCGGGCTTAGACAAACGTGTATTGACCAGCCAACGAGCCTCCAGATGCATTTTGTGAAAGCCCTTGCCCTGTGCCTGCCGTTCTTATGCGCAGCGCCGTCCTGGGCAGAAGGCAACAAGGTGGTTGTCGAACTCTTCACCTCGCAGGGCTGTTCCTCCTGTCCGCCTGCTGACCGGTTGATGGCAAAGCTGGCGGATCGCGACGAGGTGATCGCCCTGTCGCTGCATGTCGATTACTGGGATTACATCGGCTGGAAAGATCAATTCGCCGATCCGGCCTATACCGCACGTCAGAAGGCCTATGCCCACAGGGGCGGGCGCAACATGGTCTACACACCGCAGATGATCATCAATGGAACCGATCAGGTCGTAGGGGCCCGGGCCATGGAACTGGCCGATCTCATCGCCGCCCATGCCGCGCTGGAGCGCCCGGTGGCCATTGAGGCCGTGCGCGACGGCAACCGGGTGATGGTGACCCTGTCGCCCATCGATCCGGACCTGTCGGGTGGCTTTGATCTGCAACTCGTGCGCTATTCGGATGCGCGCACGATCGAGATTACCCGCGGCGAGAATGCCGGTCGTACGCTGACTTATCATCATGTGGTCGACGGATGGGAAACTGTCGCAGACTGGGACGGCGCTTCGGTTGCCTCGCTTGAATTCCAGCTCGACGACGACCGCCCGGTTGTCATCCTGGTTCAGCAACAGGGGCCGGGCCCGATTGTGGCCGCCGCCGAACTCGACTGACTCACACCTTCCAGCGCCGGTGAATCCAGAACCACTGGTCCATATGCGCGCGCACGAGGAGCTCAAGGCGATCCGTGATCTCGCGCGTCATGGTTTCGGGATCGCTGTGCGGAATGGGGGGCTGGGTGACGATCTCAAAGTTGATCCCGTCCTCTTTGCGCAACCCGTAAACCGGCAACAAAGGCGCGTTGAACCGGAGCGCCAGTTCCGCCGTGACCAGCGATGTCGAAGCCGGCTGACCGAAGAACGGCATGATGGTGCAGCCCACCGCATGTCTGTCCGCAACGATGGCGACAACACCGCCGGATTTCAGGTGACGCACCATATTGCCCATGCCTTTGCGGGTCTGGGTAAACAGCGGCTTGCCAATCGCGGTGATCGCCCGCGTGTAGGGTTTGTTGACGTAAGGATTGTCGAGCGGACGATAGAAGCCGCCGATTTCAAAACCATGGCCGATGAGGTTGGCGCGGGCCGCGTCGTAATTGCCGAAATGGGCCGTCACGATGATCACGGGCTGTCCGTTGGCGCGGGCATCGCTCAGGATGTCGAGCCCGGGGCCGGTGACCGGCGCCGCGCGCGCAACAGATACGAAAGGCGCGCCGGAGTAGGTCTCGATCAGGGCCCGGCCCATGTTGTCCGGCACGGCGCGCACCAGCGCTTCGACGTCTTCCCCGGGAAGGTCCGGGCGCGCGTGGGCAAGATTGTCCCGGATGCGGCGGTCAAAGCCGGCCAGAGGCGCGATCACCCGTGACGTGATCCAGCCAATGGATCTCACCCGCGTGCGATAGGCCAGCAGGCGCGACGGCACGAGGATTGCCATCAAGGCGAGATGGGTCAGGTATTGGCCTGCGCGTTTCAAAAAAGGGCGATCAGCAGTGGCGTCAGGCATGAAGGCGGGTCACGACGAGAGGGTTTCGCGATACCAGACATAAAGGCCTGCGCCGCAAATGACTATGGCACCAAGGATGGTTGCGGTATCGGGCACCTCTCCATAGATCGAAAAACCCCAAAACGTCGCCGTCACCAGCCCGACATAGGTGTATGGGGCCAGCATTGAGGCCTCCCCGATGGAAAAGGCGCGGATCAGGCAGAGATGCCCGGCCGTGCCCGCCGTGGCCATCAGGACCACATAGCCCAGCACAGCCGAATCGATGGGGACCCAGACAAACGGGATGATCGCCGAAAGGATCACGGTGCCGACCGTGCCGGCGTAGAATAACGAGGTCCACACATTTTCATTCGGGCCAAGACGTCGGGTGAGCAGGACATAGCCCGAATAACAGCAGGCCGCCAGCAACGGGTAGAGCGCGTTTGGGCTGAACATAGAACTGCCAGGCCGCAGCACGATCAGGGCGCCCACCATGGCGATTGCGATACCCGCGATGCGGCGCGGGCCGAGGTGCTCTCCGAGGAAAACGGAGGCGCCCAGGGTGATCAGCACGGGGTTGATGAGCATGAGCGCGGTTGCCTCGCTCAGCGGTATCAGGCTCAGGCCCATGAAGAAAAAGCCGGTTGCCGCCATCAGCAGCGTGGCGCGCAGGATCTGGGTGGGCAGGTGACGGGTGCGAATCGCCGTGCGGGCGCGCGGCAGGATCAAAACGATCACGACCAGCATCTGACCCAGATACCGGGCCCAGAGCGTGGGCATGATGCCAATGCGCGGCGCCAGCGATTTGGCTGTCGCATCCATGATCGAAAACGCCACAACGGCAGCCACCATATACAGGATCGCCGGTCTGCTGGCACGCGCCAGGCTCAGATGCGACATTGGCCGCGATCCAGGGAAACCGTGGGTGCCATTCCGTTTCTTAGGGTCGGTCGGCGCCGCTGTCCATCTCTGTGTCGCGCTCAGGCGACGCTGCGGATCATTCGATCTGGACGTCGGGCCCGTCCAGCGGGATCAGCTTCATCTCGCCTTTCTGGATCTCGGTATTGATCGCGTTGACCACATCCAGCATCGCTGCCTCGACGTCTTCGGGCCGGACGTTTCCGATTTCCTTGGTCTCGTCCTGCAGATTGCCCGCCATGCGCTGCGAAAGGTTGTTGTAAATGAATTCAGGCACTTCAGCGAACCCCAAAGACTCCGCGCCGGCGAGCGCGGTCACCAGCGTCACCTGATCGGCCGCGCGAATGATCTTGGGCACATCCATCGGATCCACCCGGTCGGGGATGTTTTCGAACGTGAAGATGTGACGCTTAACATCCGACGAGAAAGGCTGATCGACGTCATCCAACGCGGTCAGGACTTCGTCACGCACCGTGGAGGAGGTCCGATTCAGTATCGCGCCGAGGCGTTCGTCGGGGCCGACGTCAAAGGCGGTGACCGGCTGGTCGTCAAACTGCTCCGCCAGGGATTGACCGATCCGCAACACGGCATCCGGCGTCACGTTGCGTGTCAGCGAAACCGCATGGGTGATCTTGCGCGCCAGCGGTCCGGGCAAACGGCCAAGCAATCCGGCGGCTTTTTCGGTGTCGAGCTTGGAGAGCAGGACCGCCGCAACCTCGATACTTTCCGATTTCATGATCTCGGCCAGCGCGTCCTCATCCTGTTCCTTCAGCGAGGGCCAGGGATCGCCGGATTTCGGCATGCCCGCCGCTTTGCGCAGTTTGTTGGCGGTGCTCAGGCTGATCCGGCCATCCAGCGATTCGATGGCGGCGTGCAGACCGTGCGGGAAATGCAGACCCACCCCGTCGACCTCGGTGGCAAATTCCTGAACCACGTCTTCCAGCGTATTGCGGTCAACCAGACCCATACGGCTCATCTGCTGAGCGAGTTTGGCCTGAAGATCCTCAGGCAGCAGCTCAAGCGGCAGATCGGCGCCTTCCTTGAGCAAGAGCCGCACGACGATTGCGGCCTTTGAGACACCATCCATTGCCCGGGTCTGGCCAGAGCCGGAGGGCAATGGGGAATACGCCGGTTCGGGCGTGTCGAGAGGCGACGGACCGAAGTCCGTCGCCATCGGAAGCTGAGCGCCACCT
>JBCDEC010000328.1:0-3939 GCA_039179965.1 Pseudomonadota bacterium | reverse complement strand
GTGAAGCGCGACGAGCAACGCGAGAAGCTTCTCGAAGTCATCGAGCACGATGTGCGTCGGCTGGACCGACTTGTCAGTGACATCTCCAATGCATCGCGTCTGGACAGCGAACTGGTCAAGGAAGAGGAAGAGCCCTTCGATCTGGTCCGGATGATGGATAATCTCAATCAGTATCTGGGCGAAGACGCGCGCTCCAAGGGCATCGACTACATCGCGGATTTGCCGCAGGATGCGATCACCGTGCATGGTCTTGAGGCGCGACTGGCGCAGGTCTTCGTCAATCTGATTACCAACGCGATTTCCTTCTGCGAAGACGGCGACGCGATCCGCGTCTGGGCGCGCAAACGCAAGAACCGGGTCATCATCGTGGTCGAAGACACCGGTCCCGGCATCCCCGATCAGGCGCTCACGAAAATTTTCAAACGGTTTTACTCGCAGCGGCCTCAGGAACACTTTGGCAATAACTCCGGACTTGGCCTCGCCATTTCCAAACAGATAGTCGAGGCGCATGGCGGCGTGATCTGGGCTGAGAATATTCGCCCGACCGAGGCGGATATCACATCTGAGCCTTTGGGTGCGCGCTTTGTCGTGGGCCTGCCGGTCTGACGCGCCGTGGCCGGGGTGTCCTCCCCCGGTGCGCGTCCGTCTGCGACGCATGCGCAGGGGCAGATCGTGCATGCAAGCTGCGTGGCGTGGAACCAGCGCGGCCTCTTGATAACCGGAACATCTGGCAGCGGAAAATCGACGCTGGCGCTGAGCCTCATGGGGCACGGCGCCCGGCTTGTCGCCGATGACCGCGTCAACCTGCGGCTGGAGGCGGGCTCCGTGGTTGCCCGCGCGGCGCCCAACCTTGCCGGTCTGATCGAAGCCCGTGGCATTGGGCTATTATGGGCAGAGCCGCTGCAGTCCACCCGTCTGATCGCCGTGGTCGATCTCGACCGCGTAGAGACCGAACGCCTGCCGCCAAATCGCGAAATTCACCTTCTGGGTCGCAGGCTGGGGTTGCTCTATCGCGTTGAAGGGCCACATTTCGCACCAGCATTGATGCAATTTCTGAAAGCTGGACGCCGTGACCCGGATCATACAGGCTGACACCGCACTGCCGACGACAGATACCGCGCTTGTTCTGGTGACCGGACCCTCCGGCGCCGGACGCTCGACGGCCATTCGTGTGCTCGAAGACAACGGGTACGAGACCATCGACAACTTGCCGTTGGGCCTGGTGCCGCGCCTGCTCGATGGCCCTGCGCATGACCGGCCGCTGGCCCTGGGCATTGACGCCCGCAACCGTGACTTCACCACCGCCGCGTTGCTGACCCTGATCGGCCTGCTGAACGCGCGGGCCGACCTGCATCTGCGTGTTCTCTATCTTGACTGCCGGCCGGATGTTCTGCTGCGGCGCTATTCCGAAACCCGCCGCCGTCACCCGCTGGCTCCGGCCGATGGCCCGGAAACGGGCATTGCCCGGGAACTGGACCTTCTGGAACAGGTGCGCGAGCGCGCCGACATCCTGATCGACACCTCCGACATCAATGTCCACCAGTTGCGCGCCCAGGTGGAACAGGCGCTCGCCCCGGACGGCGCGCGCAATCTGGCCGTCGCCATACACTCGTTTTCCTACAAACGCGGTTTGCCGATGGGCATCGACATGGCCTTTGACTGCCGCTTTCTGCGCAATCCCTATTGGAACCCGGATCTGCGCGCCCATGACGGGCGCGACGCCGAGGTCGCGGCCCATGTGGCCGGGGACCCGCGTTATCCCGAATTCAGAACCAAAGTGTTGGATATGACCCGGTTTTTGCTGCCGGCTTACGTCGATGAGGGCAAGTCGCACTTTTCCGTCGCGTTTGGCTGTACCGGAGGGCAACATCGCTCTGTGATGTTGGCCGAATCCGTGGGCGTGACCCTTGCAGACGACGGCTGGCAGGTGTCAATTAGACATCGCGAGCTGGAACGCCAGTCGGTGAAGGTGAGACCGGATTGATCGGAATTGTGATCGTGGCACATGGCGGGCTGGCCAGAGAATATCTGGCCGCGATCGAACACGTGATCGGGGCCCAGCCGGGCATTCTGGCGATCTCGATCGAAGCCGATCACGACAGAGAGGCCAAACAGGCTGAAATCTGTTCGGCGGCGGATTCGGTCGACGACGGCAGTGGCGTGGTCATTGTGACCGACCTGTTCGGAGGCTCGCCCTCCAATCTGTCCCTTAACGCCTGCAAGATTCAGAACCGGCGCATTCTTTACGGCGCAAATCTGCCGATGTTGCTGAAGCTGGCCAAGAGCCGCCATGTTCCGGTACAAGATGCGGTGCAGAGCGCTATGGATGCGGGACGCAAGTACATAAACACGCAGAATTTTGCGCAGGACGGGACGGCATGATCCGACGGACCCTGAAAATCGTCAACGAAAAAGGTCTGCATGCCCGGGCATCGGCCAAGCTGGTCGAACTGGTCGAACGACATGACGCTACGGCCGCGGTATCGCGGGATGGCTTGTCTGCATCAGGCGACAGTATTATGGGACTTTTGATGTTGGCAGCGTCCAAGGGAACGACTATTGACGTCGAGACGTCCGGACCGCAGGCGGAGCAGCTGGCGGATGCCCTGGCAGAGCTGGTGGCCGACAGGTTCGGAGAGGGATACTAACGGGCGGCAGACCCCGAAGAGACAGAGATGGTGAAGACACTGTGGTAGACAGCTTTCACACCGACCGCACTCTGCGCAGAAAGGCGCCCGTCGCGCAGCCGGGCCAGGTCGACTTCCGAAAGTACGATCGTCGTAGCCTGTCCTATGCCACCACTTTTGGTGACCCCCGGAAGGCTTCGATCATTCGGGCCATCGAACTCTTTACCGGCAAGATCACGATTCTGCGCCTGATCCGAAAGTTCGAGAAACTCGGCGCACCGCGCGGCCAGGCATTCTGGCGGGCCTGTCTCGATGTCATGGGCATCGAATTGACCACGCCACAGGCCCAATTGGACCGGATCCCGAAAGAGGGGCCGGTGATCGTGGTGGCCAACCATCCCCACGGCATGGTCGACGGGATGATCTTTGCAGATCTGATCGGCCGGGTCCGGTCGGACTATCGCATCCTGACGCGGTCGCTTTTGACCGATCTCGACCAAGAGGCCGGGTCCTTTATGATCCCGGTGCCGTTTCCGCATGATCAGGATGCCCAGCGAAAGATGGTCGAGATGCGCGCGCGCGCGATGGACCACCTGGCCGCGGGCGGCGTCGTGGCGCTCTTTCCATCCGGTGTCGTTGCGAATTCCGAGACCTGGTGGGGACCGGCGATTGAGGCGGAATGGAACCCGTTCACCGCCAAGATGATCCGGCGGTCCGGGGCACGTGTGGTGCCAATGAAGTTCCCCGGAGCCAACTCGCGGCTCTATCAGATCGCCAATCAGATTTCGCCGATCCTGCGTCAGGGCCTGCTTCTGCACGAAGTGGTGCATGCACTGAACCGGCCCCAGGGTCCGATTGTCGGGCATCCGCTGCAGGAAGACGATGTGAAAGCCTGGGACAACGATCCCCGAGGCTTCATGGCCTGGTTGCGCAACCACACCCTGTCGCTGGACGGCTAGAAGCCGATTGGGCGACGCGCCGGCCTGTCTGTCTGCGCAAATGAGCGCTGCCGCTACCGCGTGGGAACGGGAAGATCGCCGCGATAGTCGTAGAACCCGCGCTGCGTCTTGCGTCCCAGCCATCCCGCTTCGACATACTTCGTCAACAGGGGGCAGGGGCGGTACTTGGTGTCTGCGAGCCCGTCATGGAGAACGTTCATGATCGCCAGGCAGGTATCAAGCCCGATAAAGTCAGCCAGTTCCAGCGGCCCCATCGGGTGGTTGGCGCCCAGTTTCATGGACTCGTCAATGGACTGCACGTTGCCCACGCCTTCGTAGAGCGTGTAGACCGCTTCGTTGATCATCGGCATCAG
>JBCDEC010000327.1:0-4011 GCA_039179965.1 Pseudomonadota bacterium | reverse complement strand
CAGCAAGGGCTCGACGGCGCCTCACAATCCGAAGTCCTCTCCGGCTACTGCACCCTCCTTGTTGATCTGGGCGTGCCGCTTTTGCGGGTGCATGTCACACATCAGGCCTTTCATCCCAGCTATGGCGGCATTGGCTTCGACTGGGAACGCGCCTCGGGCACCTCATTTGACCGCTATGCGCGCACCGCCAATCCGCCCGACGTCTGGTTGCGCAGCCCCTTGCTGCATATGCTTGCCTCCCAGCAGTATGAATTCCGCGAGCGTCTGACCGGCACCAGCACCTTCCCGATCCTCAACGATCTGCACGCGCGCGGGGTCACGGATTACTACGCCCGGGCCCTTTTGTTCGAAAAACGCGACGGCGATCTTCCGATCGATCTCGATGCATCGCCTCATGGCGCGCTTCTTTCGTGGAGTTGCGATGGCCCGGACGGATTCGCTCCGGAACACCTCGCCCTGATCGATTTCTCGCTGCCCAGCCTGGGGCTGGCGCTCAAATCCGCAGCCAACCGGGATATGGCCCGCGATTTGCTCGGCGTTTATCTGGGCCGCGATGCCGGCCATCGCGTCTTGTCCGGTGAGATCCAGCGGGGGTCGCTGCAGACGTTGAATGCGGCGGTCTGCTACTTTGATCTGGTCGGGTTCACCGGCCTTGCCGAAGAGATTGGCGGCCCGGCGGTGATCGAGATGCTCAACGCTTATCTTGACGTCGCCGTGGACGTGGTGGAAAGCGCCGACGGCCATGTTCTGAAATTCATGGGTGACGGCTTTCTGGCGATGTTTGACGTTGGCGATGACCGCGCGGACGCGGAGGTGGCGCTGGATTCGGCGCAACGGCTGTCCGAGCGGATCGATTCGCTGAACCAAGCGCGCACGGCCGCCGGATTGCCCTGCACCGGGTTCACCTTGGCGGTCCATAACGGAGAGATCCTGTACGGCAACATCGGTGGTGAAAACCGTCTGGATTTCACGGTGATCGGGCCGACCGTCAATCTGGCCGCGCGGATTTCCGACATGCACAAATCCATCGGACAGAAGATCCTGATCACCGAGCCGGTCCGCCTTGCGGCGCATCCGGATCGGACGGATCTGGTTTCGGTCGGGCGCTACATGCTGCGCGGCGTGCCGATGCCCATGGAACTCTTCACGCTCTACGCCCTGAAGGCCTAGAAATCGACGGCCACGCCCGGCAGGTTGAGCGTTTTGATAAGCTCCCGCAATTCCTGTCTTGCTGCGATGTTTGAGATGTTGAGTTGTCTTACGCCAATGTCGCGCAGGTCCAACAGCGTCAGGCCGCGGGGAAACAACTCGCGAAAAATGACGCGTTCCGAAAAGCCGGGGCCAACACGGAAGCCGATCCGCTTTGACAGCATCACCAACGCGCTTTCCATCTTTTCCTTGTTGACCATGCGCTGCGCGCCAACGCGGTTTCGGATGACAATCCAGTCAATGGGTTTGAGCCCGGCGCGCGCCCTCAGTTGCCGGGCGTTCCAGACCATTTCTGAATAGACCGACGGTTCCTGGACCTTTTCTCCGCGCGAGTCGATGCGGGCCAGCAGGTCGAAATCGACAAAACTGTCATTGAGCGGGGTGATCAGCGTATCCGCCAGCGAATGCGCGACCTGACTGAGGCGGGTGTGCGAACCGGGGCAGTCTATGAGAATGAAATCCCGACCGGGCTCCATTTGTGCCACCGCTGCGGCCAGGCGCTTGTCGTAGATGTTTTCGCCGTCCTTGAGCACAGCCGGGTCAATCTCGGGCAGCGCGACGCTGTCGGGGCAGGGCAGGTCCAGTTTGGAACGGGCAACAAAATTCTTCCGGTTTTCAATATACCGCGCGACCGAGCGCTGGCGCAGATCCAGGTCCAGCACGGCAATGGCATGGCCCATCCGCGCAAGCGCGGTGGCCACGTGCATGGACACGGTGGATTTCCCGGCGCCGCCCTTTTCATTGCCGACGACGATAATATGCGCCATGCCCGTCTATGCCTTGCCTGATTGGTCTTTGCGCCCCGTCTATAGGGATTGCATGTGGTGATGGAAAGCGGGGATGCCGGGTTTCGCGGGTTTGGGTCAGATCCCCATGTCATGCAGCATTGGCGGCATCAAAGCCCTCAAGCAAAGTGCCGATAAAGGGTGTGTAGCGCTGCCAGCGACGTTGGTTGCCGTTGTAGATGGCTTTGCGCACCTGATGGACACTGGCGGTGAGAACGGCGCGGCCCACGTCTTCGGGATGCAGACAACCGTCACTCCAGTCCAGCCCGCACCAGTCGACAACGTCCCGCAGTGTCGGCTCCGGCGCCTGAACTAGGTCTTCATAGTGCACGGTTCGAAAGCGTGCGGGGTAGCGGTCTGTCCAATGGGCGGTCAGGTCGGAATACATCCGATGATACTCGACAAGATCCTCCAGGGCGTAGGCAAACCCATTGCCGTGTGACGAAAAGCTGGTCGTGAAGTTGGACCAGCAGACCTCGACCGGGTCGCGGTGTACGTGGATGACCCTGGCATCGGGCAAGGCCGCAAGCATCAGCCCCACCCAGCGGAAGTTGAGCGGCATTTTGTCGAGCACGACCGGCGCTGTACCAGCGACGCTGGTCAGGGCCTGCCGCAGTGCGTGGGCAAAACCTTGCATATCGCCCTGGCTCGGCGCGGTTCGGTTTTCGGATTCCAGCCGGCGCATCAGGTCGAGGGACAGACGCTCGACCATTGTCAATTCGCCTGCCGCATGCACACCCGGCGCGGCTGCGAGCATCTGTTCGGTCAATGTCGTTCCGGACCTGGGCAGCCCCACGATAAAGATGGGCCGGACGCCCGGCGCGGCCGCTCCGAGCTCGGGCGCGCCGTCCGACAGGGTGCGGATCGCACCAAAGAGCGCCTTTTGGTTGCGCGGCGTGTAGTGGATCAACTCGCGACGCTGGGCATTGCCGGTTTCAAGATATCCAAACGCCTCTCCGGGGTCGCTGTCCGCCCGATCCAGGAGCCGGAAGAGGGCAAAGTTGATCTTGGAGCGATCCGTCAGGCTCGTTCTTTCCTGGCGCAACAGCTTGCGCGCACGCCGGGTCAGGTCCGCGGTGTCTTCTGGGTTGGACAGGGTTGTCAGGTTGAGCAGCGCATGGACATTGTCGCGCTGTTCGGACAGGGCGGCGAGGTAGCTCACACGCGCGCTGGCCCGATCCCCCATGGCCGATTTTATCACGCCGATATTGGTTCGGATGCGGCTGCGCTCCTCTGGACGCTTGGCCAGCTCCAGCGCTTGCTCATGGGCTGAAAGCGCCATCTCGGTCTTGCCCATGTCGCGCAGTATCTGCCCCAGCAGATCGAGCGCGCTGATGTTTTCCGGATCGCGCCCGAGCGCCTGCGTGAGCGCATGATAGGCATTGGGATTGTCGCCTTGGCGCTGATAGCAGGTGGTCAGCGCCATCCAGTTATAGACCGTGTCGGGGCTGAGCCGGGTCGCCATTTGAAGGCATTGTTCCGCCTCCTTGAGACGCAACATCTCCATCAGTGTGCCGCCGCATTTTTGCCAGAGCTCTGCGTCTTCGGCGTCGTCTTCCAGCCGGCTGCGATATATCACCAGAGCCTCTTCCGGCCGGGCCAGCATGCGCAGGCACGCAGCTTTCAAATCCCGCCCGGCCTTGTGCAAGGGGTCCTCGGCAAGCAGTGTTTCGGCCCCTTCCAGGGCCTGTGCGTAGTCTTTCTTGTGATACAGCGTGTAAAGCGGCTGTATGGGGTCGAAGACGGGTTTTCTGAGCGGTTTGGACCCGTCGGTCCGGAGCAACTGGGCAAGGCCGCTTTGCGCTTTGCGGTTGCCCGGGTACCGGGTCAGGATCGCATCATAGACACTGCGCGCCTGAGACAAATCCCCACGGCGGGCGGCCGATTTCGCCTCCCTCAGTTGCACTTCCACCGATCTGCCTGCCGCCACGTGACCCGCCCTGCGCCATTCCAACTGGCACCAGAGTGGCAAAAGAAACTTTCCAAACCGTCACCGAAAACGAAAAACGCCCCGCCT
>JBCDEC010000326.1:0-4045 GCA_039179965.1 Pseudomonadota bacterium | reverse complement strand
GACACCCGCGCGCGCGATCAGAGCCTCGATCACACAGGCTCCAAGATCATGCGCAGGCGTCCCGGCAAAACTGCCAAGAAAACTGCCAACACCCGTACGGGCGGCCGAGGCTATTACTACATTCGTCATCGATCGTGCTCCGTCCTATAGCGAGGACGGCGAAGGCCGATGGCACATCGCATATCGGTAATGCCCCCGCCCGTCTTTGGCGGGATAGCGAAAAAGCGTGGCATCGGCAACCGCTCGACAGTGATCCATGCGGCCCGGACGGTCCCGTGCCGCGTGTTGCGGGAGGGGCTGCGGTCGGGGTGGCGACCCGGGCTGCGCTCAGGCGCGTTTGCGCGCGCCGCGCTCGTTTGTCCAGGCAGGCTTCACCGTGGGGGCGCCATAGAGATTGCCTTGCACGCAATCCACCCCGATCCGCGACAGCCAGAGCGCATCCTGTTCATCTTCGACGGACACCGCGACCGTGAACATGTCCAGATGGCGCGCGACATCCACAAGCGCGGCCGTCAGCACCTGATTGTCGGGGTTCGCGTGGATGCCTCGGATGAAGCGGCCGTGAATCTTGACCATGTCAAAGCACGAGTCGCGCAATTGCTGCAGGTTGGAGAGCCCGCCGCCGAACTCATCCAGCGCAAAGGCAATGCCGCGGGTCTGCATGTCGGACATGAAATCGCTGACCAGTTCGGGGACTGAAATGGCGGAGGTTTCCGTGATCTCAAGGATCAGCCGCTCGCTGATTGTCGGATTGCGCTTGAGCGCGCGGTCGAGCACGGAGGTCCATCGGCGGTACCCGATTGAGCGTGCGGACATGTTCAGGGACACCCGGATATCGGGCACTTTGGCCAGTGTCTTCAGCCCGGCGCTCAGGCTCAGGCAATCAATCTCGCGCCCAAGCTCGGTCGGTTCCGCCACGTGGATGAAGTCGCGCGCCGGGATCGTGCGCCCAACCGGATCGAGAACCCGGATCAGGCCCTCGTAGAAGGCCGTGCCATGGGGCGGACGCATCTGTAGCACCGGTTGATAGGCGAGCGTGGTGTTGTTGCGCTCAATGGCCTCGGCCACCATGTCGAGCGTTTTGGTATCGCGCGCCGCGATTGCGGCGTTGATCGGCGAGGTGACCTCACTTGGAAGGTCCGCAATTGCGGAAGGGAGTCTTTTGCGGCGCGCCATCGGGGTTCCGGTCTGGTTTTCGCGAGACTGCCGGATCAATCGTAAAGGCTGCCTTAAAGGCAAAGACTGGCGAAAATTGAGATCAAAGTCCTGCCAGTGCTCCGGCATGGTCTGCCTTGGCCTCGACAGGCTCTCAATGGCTGCGTCAGGACCGGCTCGTGCCGGACGCGCCTGTGCAAGTTCAGAGCGCGCGGGCCTGGCGGTCGATCGCAGTCTTTGCGCGTCAAACAACCCGCCAAATGAATGCGACGGTCAGTGATCCGGGTCAGAGCACACAGATTGGGCGACGCGCATGGGCCACATTGCCGATGCCCCGCGCGCGTGACCGGTCTCCCGGCTTTCGCCAATAAAGTCTGCGGCCCTGCAGACGGTCGACGGGGTCGGCGTGCGACCTTGGGCCCTGATCAGCCGTCCGGGGTGGCGATCAGCGTTTCGATAATCGCCCGGGCGCTGTCGGAATACCAATCCGCATCCCCTTGCATCCGCGCGATTTCCTCGCCGTCGGGATTGATCAGCACCGTGATCGGAAGACCCAGCACGGCCATGTCCCGCGCCACATGCTGTTTGCCGTCCTGATGTCTGGGCAGGTTGTCGACGCCGATCTTTTCGAGAAACTTCTTGATCCCTGTGGGTGAGTTGCGCCCCGTCGCCAGTGTCACCACTTCAAAGGTGTCACCGCCGAACTCCGTTTGCAGATCCGACAAATGCGGCATTTCTTTTCGGCAGGGCGCGCACCATGTGGCCCAGAAGTTGAGCAGCACGTATTTGCCTTTGTAATCAGATAAATAGCCGTCCCCGGCACCGTCTTCCTTGGCAAAGGGCTCGGCGGACACGGGCCTGGGGGTGCTGTGAAACGACAGTTTCTTCATGTCGCCGTCGCGCAGAGCTTCCAGCGTGCTGATATCGCTCGCAAGGGCGGTGTTTGCACCAAACGTCAGTGCGGTATAGACGAGCGCGATCAGGACTTTTCTCATAACTCCTCCAAAGGAAGCCCAATGACCGAAACGACATCGAACCAAATGTGGGGCGGCCGGTTTGCCGCCGGTCCCGATGCGATTATGGAAGCAATAAATGCGTCCATCGGGTTCGACCAGCGGCTTGCGGCGCAGGATATTGCCGGATCGCGCGCGCATGCGGCGATGCTTGCGGCGACCGGCATCCTGTCTGATACGGATGCAGAGGCCATCCGGGAAGGCCTGCTCACCATCTTGTCAGAAATTGAGGCCGGAAACTTTGTTTTTTCCACCGCTCTGGAAGACATTCACATGAATGTCGAGGCGCGCCTGACGGCGCTGATCGGAGCGCCCGCGGGCCGGTTGCACACGGCGCGCAGCCGAAACGATCAGGTCGCGACCGATTTCAAACTCTGGGTGCGGGACCAACTGGACGCGGCGGCCGAGGGGATCGAAGCCCTGATGCGTGCGCTGCTGGCTCAGGCGGAGTCCGGGGCGGATTGGGTGATGCCGGGCTTTACCCACCTGCAGACCGCCCAGCCGGTCACCTGGGGCCACCACATGATGGCCTATGTCGAAATGTTTGGCCGGGATCTGAGCCGGGTGCGCGATGCGCGGGCGCGGATGAATGAAAGCCCGCTGGGGGCGGCGGCTCTGGCCGGAACGTCTTTTCCCATCGATCGCGTCATGACGGCCCAGGCGCTGGGATTTGACCGCCCGGCCGCCAATTCGCTGGATGCTGTGGCGGACCGGGACTTCGCGCTTGAATTCCTGGGTGCCGCGTCCATCTGTGCCATGCATCTGAGCCGCTTTGCCGAAGAACTGGTGATCTGGTCGTCGGCCCAGTTTCGGTTTGTCGCGCTGTCGGACCGGTTCTCCACCGGATCGTCGATCATGCCCCAGAAGAAGAACCCCGATGCGGCCGAGCTTATCCGGGCCAAGATCGGCCGTATCTTCGGAGCCAATGTGGCCCTGATGACGGTCATGAAAGGCCTGCCTCTGACCTATTCCAAGGACATGCAGGAAGACAAGGAACAGGTCTTTGATGCCGCCGACAACTGGATGCTCGCCCTGGCGGCGATGGACGGCATGGTGCGGGACATGACGGCAAATCGCGACGCGCTGGCCGCAGCCGCTGGCAGCGGCTTTTCCACGGCCACGGATCTGGCCGACTGGCTGGTCCGCGTGCTGGGGCTGCCGTTTCGCGAAGCGCATCACATCACCGGCAGTCTGGTCGCGCGTGCCGAGGGCAAGGGCTGTGACCTGCCCGATTTGACCCTGCAGGACATGCAGGAGATCCACGCGGGGATCACATCAGACGTCTTTGACGTGCTTGGCGTGGACAATTCGGTCCGGTCGCGTACATCCTACGGGGGCACCGCGCCTGTGCAGGTGCGGGCGCAGATCGCGCGCTGGAAGGAGATCTTGGGATGATACGTGGATGGTCGATCTGTGCCGCGCTTCTTGGCGGCCTGGCCCTGGCGGGCTGTGGCGCCGACGGAAAACCGCGAACGCCGCCGCCGCCGGTGGAAACCTCCAGCAACGTGGGGGTCAGCGTCTCGACCTCCGGCTATGCCAGCGTCGGGGTGAGCGTCACGCGCGGCCCCTTCAGCTTTGGCCTCGGGTTCTGATATGTCGCTGGTGCGTCTGATCTATCTGGGCATCGCCATCTGGGGCGCGATCCAGCCGATGTACTGGTTTATCCAATGGTTTCAGACCGAGGGCTGGGATCTTCAGGGGCTGTTTTCGGCCTGGTGGGTCAATATGGCGACCATTGGCCTGGTGTGGGACCTGATCATCGCGGCCACGGCACTTACGGTGTTTATCCTCGTCGAGGTCTTTGTGCGGCGCAACTGGATCGGTCTGCTGGCGATCCCGGCAACCTTTTGTATCGGGGTCAGCTGCGGATTGCCGCT
>JBCDEC010000325.1:0-4057 GCA_039179965.1 Pseudomonadota bacterium | reverse complement strand
GCGCTGCCGGCCGCCCTGTGCGCACCCGCCCGGCATACGAGGCCCAAAAGCAAATGGGTGCGGTGATGGGGCTGAACTATGGCTGGGAACATCCGCTGTGGTACGCCGATGCGCCCGGCGCTGTGGATACGGACGGATTTACCCGGCAAAACTGGTGGGCGCCTGTGGGCGAGGAATGCAAGATGCTGCGCAAATCGGCGGGCATCATCGATATCTCGAATTTCGCCAAATACCGGGTGCGCGGCTCCGGTGCTGAGGCATGGCTGAACGCGCTTTTCGCCAACAACATGCCAAAAGCGGTCGGCCGGTCTTGCTTGACACCGCTGATCGGTAAACGCGGCGGCATCGCGGGCGATTTCACCGTCACGCGCATCGCCGAAGATGAATTCTGGATCATCGGCTCGGGCATGGCCGAACGCTATCACCAGCGCTTCGCCTTTATCGACGCGCTTCTGGCCGCCGAAAAGACCGCGTTTCACGAAGGCGAAGATGCGCCCTATTTCGAGGGCTGCCTGCCGGTCGAGGTGATGGCAGAGCGCGGCCGCGAAACGCTGCGCTACGGTCCGCTCAAACCCGTCGGCCTGACCAATCCGCATCGGCCCGAAAAACCCTATGCCGTTGTGCAGCTGCGCCGCGACAATGCGCTCGGCACGCTTTTCAACATCGTGGGGTTTCAGACCAAGATGCGCTATGGCGCGCAGGCCGAGGTGTTGCGGACGATCCCCGGGCTGGAGGAGGCGCGCTTTGCGCGGCTGGGCGGCATTCACCGGAACACCTTCCTGAATTCTCCACGCCTGCTCGATGGGCACATGCTGCTGCGGGCGCGGCCGGATCTGCGCTTTGCAGGCCAGATCACCGGGGTTGAGGGTTATGTCGAGAGCGCCGCAATGGGGCTGCTGGCCGGCCGCATGGCCGTCGCCGAGGCTTCTGGCCGGGATCTGCCCGTGCCGCCCCAGACCACAGCGACCGGCGCGCTTCTCGCCCACATCACCGGCGGGGCGGAGGCCACGACTTTCCAGCCGATGAATGTGAATTTCGGCCTGTTCCCGCCCCTGGACGGGGTGCGCAGCGGACGACGCGGCAAGCGTGACCGAGCACTGGGTTACACAGCGCGGGCCAAGCAGGCTTGGATGGGGTGGCTGGCCGATGCCGCACCTGGCCAAAAAGTGATGGCCGATCTGCCCTGAACTGACCGCCCGTGCCGGCGCCGCGCGACCATCGTGCGGGCGGGCCCACATCGCTGCCGACCGGCGCGGTCGCGCAGGCCGGCCGTTTGACACACCTCTGCCGGCTTTTACAATACCGTCGGGAGGTGGCGATGGCGGATCGGAAGTTTCTCGACAGCGTGTATGCGCTGGACGGGGTAGATGCGACGCGCGCGCTCTATTCCGATTGGGCGGCATCTTACGACGCCGAGGTCGGCGAAAACGGCTACGTCACACCGCGCAGATGTGCCGAAGCGCTCGCCGCCGCGGTAACGGGGACGAACAGCAGGGCGCGGCGCGGCAGTCAAGGGGATGCTCCGCCCGGGTTGGATGCGGCGCTCTTGGACATTGGCTGCGGCACCGGGCTTTCGGGGCTCGCCTTCGCAGCGGCAGGGTTTTCGAGCTTGGATGGCTCGGACCTTACCGAGGAGATGTTGGGCAAGGCCCGGGCCCGCGGCGTGTACCGCCAGGTCTGGCTGGCCGATATGAATGACGAGGCGCCATTCGCGGCCGGCCAATACTCTCATGCCGCAGCGGTTGGCTTGATCTCCCCCGGCCACGCGCCCGCCGCGCTGATCGACGCGGTGATGGCGGCCCTCCCCTCGGGCGGATGTTTTGTCTTTTCGCTCAACGATCATGCGCTGGCCGATCCCAGCTATGAGGGCCGGGTGCGAGAGCAAGCCGACACCGGCGCCGCGCAGGTGATGTTTCGGGAACATGGCGATCACCTGCCGGGGATCGGTTTGGAGGCAACCGTTTATGTGCTGCGCAAACGCTAGGGTCTGAGAGGGCGGGCATGCGCACACGCTTTGCGCCATCGCCCACCGGCCCGCTGCATCTGGGTCACGCGTTCTCGGCCCTCACCGCCCACGACCTGGCACGCGCGGATGGCGGGGAGTTTCTGCTGCGCATCGAGGATATCGATCCGGCGCGGTCGAAAGCGGAATTCGAAACGATGCTGTTGGAGGATCTGGCCTGGTTGGGGCTGCGCTGGCCGGAACCGGTGCTTCGCCAATCGCACGACAATGCGCGCTTCAGCGCCGGGCTCGCCCGGTTGGACGCGCTCGGCCTGATCTATCCCTGCTCCTGCAGCCGACGCGACATCGCGCAGGCCGCCGGTGCGCCGCAAGAAGGCGTGCCGAGCCATGGTCCCGATGGCCGCATCTATCCCGGCACCTGCCGCAATCGTCCGATGTCGGACACGCGCCCCGATGACGCCATTCGGCTGGATGTGGCCCGGGCTGTCGCATTTTTGGAGAAGCGCGCAGGCTCTTTGCCGGTCTTTGAGGAAACCGGCCCTGTGCGCCCAGGCATCCACCGCCTGGACCGGATCGATTTTCTGGGCGAGATCGGCGATGTTGTGGTTGCACGTAAGGGGCAGGCCCCGGCCTACCACCTTGCTGTGGTTCTTGACGATGCCGCGCAGGGGATCACGCTGGTGGTGCGCGGGATGGATCTGTTCGAGGCCACCGCGATCCATGTCCTGCTGCAGGCGCTGCTGGGCTTGCCCGTGCCAAAATACCACCATCACCGCCTGGTGCGCGACGATCAGGGGCGCCGACTGGCCAAGCGCGACGATGCGCGGGCGCTGCGCCAGTACCGCGATCGGGGGCTCAGCCCGGAGGCGCTGCGTCGGATGTTGGGCCTGCCGCCGGATCCGGGGCCATGAGCTCAACCTCTGCGCCGTCGCGGATCGCAGTGTAAAAGCACGACCGCCGGTTGGTGTGACAAGCCGGACCCGTCTGCTCGACGACCAAGAGCAGGCAGTCCCGGTCGCAATCGACCCGAAGCTCGATCAAGCGCTGGATGTGGCCCGAGCTTTCGCCCTTGCGCCACAACGCCCTGCGCGAGCGCGACCAATAGGTGACCCGCCCGGTGGCCAGGGTTTCGGCCAGGCTGTCGCGCGACATCCAGGCCATCATCAGCACCGCCCCGGTTTCATCCTGGGCAATGGCCGGGATCAAACCGGTTTCGGTCAGAACCAGGCTCTCCACATCGAACTGCGTCACCGCGGCGCGTCCCTCTTCACCTTGATCGGTCTCAGAGCTATCTATCGGCAAGTGAGGTGGGAAGGAAAGCGGCCATGGCCAGCCAAGAGAGCGAGCTCATCAAGCTTTACTCCAAGCGCATCTTGGCGCTTGCCTCCGACATTCCGCATCTGCGTCTTTTGGAGGCGCCGCACGCCCGGGTGATGAAGCGCTCACCGCTCTGCGGATCGACGGTCACCGTTGATGTTGTGCTGGACGCGGGCCGGATCGCGGCGTTCGGGCAGGAGGTCAAGGCCTGTGCTCTCGGCCAGGCCTCCGCTGCGGTGTTCGGCCAGCAGGCAATCGGGCGCAGCCGCGAGGAGGTCGAGCGTCTGCGCACCGAGCTGCGCAATATGCTCAAATATGGCGCCAATGCCCCGGGCGAGCCGTTTGAAGGGTATGAGGTTCTTGCCCCGGCCAAGGAATACAAAAACCGCCACGCCTCGATCATGCTGGTGCCCGACGCGACCTTGGCTGCATTCGATGAAATTGCTGCCGCGGTCGGGTGAGCTGCCCAAAAAGACGGACGCGCAGATTGATTGAAAAGGCCGCCGCGCACGCGATCGCTCGCGCACAGCGGCGGCAGTCAAGCGGACCGTCGAATTGCCCTGGACATCCGTCCATCAACAGGCGTGCGGCCGGACAGGGACATTCCGGCCGCGGCAAGCCACCGCCGAGGCGACAGGCGGTGGCGCAAAATCGGGTCCGCCAATGGGACACAGCGTCATCTGCAGATCGGTAAACGAGCGGCATCGCCTGCATCGGGTCACGCATTCGGCTGCAGGCTATGGGGCCTGTGCGCCGACCCGGTGCACGGTAAGACGG
>JBCDEC010000324.1:0-4070 GCA_039179965.1 Pseudomonadota bacterium | reverse complement strand
CCCGTTCCAGCGGTGGAATTCAGGCGGATTTTGATCGTGGTCGGCTTCGCCATGGGTTGTCTCCTGCATCGGGCGCGCAGGGCCCGGCTATATCTCGTGAAAGCGGCGTTGTACGAGGTTTGCGGCCTGTGTCAACCGGATTTCGCCGCTGCCCTGCATGCGGCGCAATGATGTGGATCTAGTTGGATCCGACCGTTGTGGCGGTCGTGGTCGTGCTGTCGCTGTCGCCGCCTGTGGCAATCAGAATGACCACCAGCGCGGCCGCCGCTGCAGCCCCCGCCGTGCCGGCCGTCAATTCGGTGCCCCGCAACTGCTCGGGCAGGCTTTCCGGTGAGTCTGAACGGGCACGGCAGGTGGCCCGAAGCTGGTTGCCCGGCAGATACGTCGCATCGACAACCGTCCCGGTGCCGCAGACCAGCCGTTGGCGGGCCTCTGCCAGGGCCTCGGCCGGAGTGCCAAGCAGCGCCTGAGCGGACACTGCGCCCGGCAGGGTCATAACTGCCGCACCGATCGCAGCCAGGAAACACATTTTCATTGCAGTCACCGCCTTTGCCTGGTGTTGGACACGACCATAGCGCCGGTTTTTTCAATCCACAATTGTAAGGCTGTGGCAGGACGATGCGGCACTCCGCCGCGATACGAGGCGGTCAAAAAATTGTGTGGCCGGAATAAACATGGTTTAACCTAAACCATGTCCTTCGGAGAATTTTTCATGTTTGTGCCGCGCCTGACAGCCTGCTTGACCTCTGTTGCCCTGGCGGTGGCCCCGCCGCTGGCCGCCCAAAGCGTGCCGGGTGCGCTTTATACGGTGGTCGTACCAACCGGGCAATTCGGATCCTCCGCGTACCTGACCCATGTTCTGCAGGGGCTGGCGGCGGCCCGGGCCTTTTGCACGGCCCTGAACGATCCCAGCCTGAACATCGATTGCCTGGCCGAACGGTTGAGCGATCTGAGCGATGCGGTGCCGGAAGACAGTGATTATGCCGAAGTGCGCTCGGTGTTGAACGATGCCTCGACACAATTGTCGGACCTGGCCCGCGCCAATCGCGATTCGACCCGGGGACGGGTGACGGCAACGCAACCGGGCCCTGAGCCGGGCACGGTGCTCGCACAGACCTCTCGCCCTCTGGTTCCGGTGAGCCCGGCTGCCTTGCCAGGCGTGAACCGCGACGCCGTGGCCATCCTGGACGAGGCAGAGACCGTGCTGTTGCGCAGCGCAGAAGCGAGCAGCGACAAGCGCACCCAATACACCCGAATCGCCGATGCGATTGACAGCAACAAGGTGTTGTTGCGCTCCACCTGAGCGCGGCCCGGTCTGAACGCGCGGAGAACCTGTAAGCCGGATTCTGTACCGGGGTCGCCCCCGGCGATGACCATTCCTCTACGGGACGTGTTGCCACGGCCCTTTAGCTGCCAACCCGACCCCTCTTGGCTGAAGCAGGCCTAGCCATGACATGCATGGCACGGGGGTCCTATTTGGCATTGCTCCCGGTGGGGCTTGCCATGCCGTCCCTGTTGCCAGAGACGCGGTGGGCTCTTACCCCACCGTTTCACCATTGCCCTGACCTGCAGGGCCGTCTGTTCTCTGTGGCGCTGTCCGTCGGGTTGTCCCGCCCGGGCGTTACCCGGCACCATTGCTTCAGGGAGTCCGGACTTTCCTCCCCGGCGGGATACCCCGCCGCGGCAGCCATCCGGTTCTCCGCGCGTCGGCGGATATGCACCCGGCCCGCCTCCGGGTCAATGGCGCGCGGCCTGGCTGGCGATGCGCCGGGGTATTTTTCAAAAGAAAGAAGCAGCAGGACAGAGCGCCTGGACATCGGCAAGGCTCACGGGACCCGTTGCGCCGGGGCGCAGGCGCAGGCGGACCGCGTTGAGCAGAACTGCATCCGGGATATCGCTCGGATAACCGGCAGCCTCCGCCAGGGACCGGAATGCCGTAAGGTCAGCGTCGCCCGGGCGCGGCGCGCGGGGCGGTGCCGTCAGGCCTGTCCGGTCGAGGCGGCGCCAGTCAAATCGCGCACCGGGGTCGATCTTTCGGCCCGGCGCCATGTCGGAATGGCCGATCACCTGACCGGCCGGGATCTGCCAGCGCCGGCGGATCTCGGCGAGCAGGTTTTCCAGCACCCGCATTTGCGGCTCCGGGAACGGATGGCGGCCAGTGTTGTCCAACTCGATGCCAATGGAGCGCGAATTGATGTCGTTCCGGCCCTGCCAGGATCCCGGGCCTGCGTGCCAGGCCCGGCGCGCTTCGTCGACCAAGTGCCAGAGCCGCCCGTCGCGACCGATCAGGTAATGCGCGGACACCTCAAAGGCCGGATCACACAGCCGGTCGAGGGCCGCCCGGGCCGATTGCATGGCCGTATAGTGCAGCACGATCATCTCTGGCTGCGCGCCACCGCGACGTGCGCCATGATTGGGAGACGGGTGCCGGATCGGGGTCAGTTGATCGCCGCCCGGAACGGGGCGGGGTCCCAGCCACATGCGTAGCCGTCGCCGTCGGGATCAAGGCTCAGACGGTCACGATCCGGCCCACCTTTGAGCAGAAAGTCGATTTGAGCCTGATCCGGGGAGGTGTATTTCGCGCAATTGCGCTGCGCCTTGGAGGCCAGGTTGATGCCCGACCTCGTATAGACGCGGCTGCCCTTGGGATGCTGGGTGGCCAGAGCATACTGCACGATATTGGGATCACTGCTCGCGGGCCGCGTCGGCACCGACGTAGGCGCGATCACCTCGCGCTGCGCAGCTTGCTGTTCGAGCCGTTGCGCGTCGCTGGCGATGGACTGGCGGCTGGCGACCGCCTGGAAGTCGTTCTCATCCGAGATGCCGGGATTGTTCAGCGCGACGGGTGGCGCGTTTTCCGGATCGGCCTCAACCGGAAGGACCCCGGAGTTCAACTGGGCGGCGGCCAGCGCGGCGGCGGTATCCGCAGCGATATCGGCGCCACTGCCAGACGTGGCCGAGGTGGTCGTGAGACCCGTTGCGCTGCCTGTCGGAGTGACACCGGTCGCCACATTGCCTGAACTGGCGCTTTGCAGGCCGGGCGCGGAGGCCGGTGCGGGCGCCAGAAGGAACTCGCTGGATGGCAGTTCTTCGGAGGAGATGGCATCCGCTGGCGGCAGCGGCGACGCCAGCGGCTCAGGTTGCAGAATCGGTGCCGAGGGGCCGTCAAATCCCACGCCTGCGGCGCTGTCGGGGATCTGCGGCGCGCAGGCGGACATGGCACAGACCGCAAGCAGGGCTATGGCGGTTGCGCGCGACGGGCGTGGCAGAAATGTCGTGGCCAGATAGATCATCTTAGGCGTTGAGTTTACCACCATTTCTCTGGCTTGGCCACAAATCCGGCGGCCTGTTCCAGCGCGTAAGCGGTGTTGAGCAGATCGCCTTCCTGCCAGGGCCGACCGATCAGCTGGAGGCCCAGCGGCAGGCCATTGCGATCCTGTCCGGCAGGCACCGCAATTCCGGGCAGGCCGGCCAGATTGACCGTCACGGTGAACACGTCGTTGAGATACATCTGGACCGGATCGTCGTCCGTCACCTCGCCGAGCCCGAAGGCGGCAGATGGCGTGGCCGGTGTCAGGATCGCATCAACGCCCTGTGCGAACACCTCTTCGAAGTCGCGCTTGATCAGCGTGCGCACCTTGCGGGCGCGGTTGTAGTAGGCATCGTAAAAGCCCGCGGACAGCACATAGGTGCCGATCATCACCCGGCGCTGGACCTCATGACCAAATCCTTCGGCCCGGGTCTTTTCATACATCTCAGTGATGCCGTCGCCCTGATCCAGCTGCGCGCGGTGACCGTAGCGCACGCCATCATAGCGGGCGAGGTTGGAAGATGCTTCCGCCGGTGCGATGACATAATAGGCCGGCAAGGCGTACTTGGTGTGGGGCAGCGATATATCGACCATCCTGGCGCCGGCCTCTTCCAGCATCTTGCGACCATCGCTCCACAGCGTTTCGATCTCGTCCGGCATGCCCTCAAGGCGGTATTCGCGCGGAATGCCGATGACCTTGCCTTTGACATCGCCCGTCAGCAGCGCTTCGAAATCCGGCACGGACAGCTCGGCAGAGGTG
>JBCDEC010000323.1:0-4131 GCA_039179965.1 Pseudomonadota bacterium | reverse complement strand
TGCGTTTAGACAGATCAACCGACGGTATGGTGAACTACAATGCCAACTCCGCCATGCAGCAGCAATCCATTGTGACCCATGCCAATGCCATCAGGGCGCTGGCAGAACGGATTGAGCCTTCCGGCGACGACATCCGGATTGTCGATCTGGGCTGCGGGCCAGGCACGAGCACGCTTCTGGCGATGCGCCCGGCGGTGGAAACGCTCATTGCGCGCTTTCCGCAGGCGACGATCCATGTGGGCCACGCGGATGTGCCTACCAATGACTGGAATGCGCTGTCCGCGATCATTTTTGGACCGGATGGCTATGCCACGATGTCGGACAAACTGCGGGTCGAGGCTTATCTGGGCAGTTTCTACGCCACGATGCCCCCGGTTGGGTCTGTCGATATCGCGATGTGTTTTGCCGCCAGCCACTGGCTGAGCCGGGATCCGGGATTTGTGGCGCCCGGCACGATCTTTTTCGCTGATCTTCAGGGCGACAAGCGCCAGAAGATGGATGCGCTGGCGCAGGCGGACTGGACTCAGTTCCTGAACAGCCGCGCGGGCGAACTGCGCCCGGGAGGGTTGCTCTACGTGTCGACCCTTGGGGCCATTCCGGACCCCGATGAGATCAACGGCGTCTGTTCCTCGGCGCGATATCTTTACCGCGCCATTCAGGTTGTGGCGCAAAGCATGGCCGACGACGGTCTGATCGACCAGGACGCGCTTGACCGGTTCATCTTTCCGCTTTGGTTCCTCACGGCGGAGGAGGCGCGGCGCGCCATCGAGGCCTCACCGACCCTGTCGGAGGCGTTTGAGATTGAAACGATCGAGGTGGTTCCGGCCGAGTTGACGCAATCCGATCTCTTCATTGGGCTGCGCGATGATCCCAAAGCCTATGGAGAGGCCTATTCGGGCTATGTGCGTGGCTTTGGCGAATCGAGTCTGCTGAAGTATCTGTTCAACGACGCCGCGCATGAGACCCACTCCGCACGTGACCTCGTAGACATTTTCTTTGAGCGCTATGCCAGGCTGAACGAAGAGAATGTCGGGACCTACAAGTTCGAAACCTGGTATCTCAACGTCCAATTGCGTCGCACATAGGCGATGGCGGCAGCGCTGGCCGGGGCAGGGGTTGAGCACAGACCTGCCGCCTGTTGCGCCTGCGACATCGCAAGGGAGGCGTCGGCGACCGACCGGATCTCCGTATTGACCAACTTGGCGCATTCAGATTTGATGCCCGGGATGGTTCTCGACGGTCGGCTGACCGGCGAGATGAAAAGGGAACGCGGTGCGATGCTTGGTGTGTCAAATCCGCGACTGCCCCCGCAACTGTGAGCGGTGAGCGACCTCGATAGGACCACTGGGTGATGCGCCCGGGAAGGATCGGGCAAGCGGTGACCCGCAAGTCAGGAGACCTGCCATCTCCGGCGCACCCGCGCCGCAGTCACCTTCAACCTGGGCGGGGTGCCCTGGGACGGAGCGACAGCGATGGACCGACCCGGTCAGACAAACCTGCTGCTTTCCGCCTCGCGCCGCCCTTTGCGCGGAGGGCGCGATGTTACTGGAACGTACTATTTTTCAACTGGATATTGGCCATGTGCCTCCCGAAATCGCGGAGGAATTGGGCCAGTTGGGCTACATGCAATGGTTGGGCGGTTTGCCCGGCCAGGCCGATTACCTGCAGGAAGCCCGGGTCGCGCTTGAGCGTGCGCGCCCATTTGCCGACTGCTCGCCCGCGCTGGACGTGTTCTGCCGCATTCTGGAGGCCTCGATGGTGATGCCGCCGGTGGCATTGCCGCTTCGCCTGCCGCCGCGCGGGCGGCGGGGTGGTGCGCAAGCCCGCCGGATGTTTCACTGATGCTCGATCTGCTCTCCGCACCTGGTGCCGCACTGGATCTCATGGAGGTGTCTTGGACGCCGGGCGGCAGCGGCGCGCCGGCCCTGCAGTCGACAAGCCTGTCTCTGGCGCCGGGGCGGGTTCTGGGGGTTGTCGGGCCAAACGGGGCGGGCAAGACCACGCTGCTGCGCCTGCTGTACCGGTTTCACCGTCCCGCATCTGGCAAGGTCTGCGTTGATGGTCAGGACATCTGGACGCGTCCGGCGCGGGCGGTCGCGCAGAGCGTCGCGGCCGTTTTGCAGGAACAGCCCACTGACTTTGCCCTCAGCGTGCGCGAGATCGTGGCATTGGGCCGCACGCCCCATCGTCGTGGGTTTGGCGGCAGTCCCGGCGCGCGGGACCGCCTGATCATCGATGCCGCGCTGGAACGGCTTGACCTGCATGGCTTTGCCGACCGCCACCTGGCCACGCTCTCCGGCGGGGAACGTCAACGGGTGATGGTGGCCCGCGCCCTTGCGCAGGAGCCGCGTCTTCTGATCCTGGATGAACCCACCAATCACCTTGACATACGTCACCAGCTTGAGGTGCTCGATCTGATCCGGGATCTGCCGCTGACCATCGTCACCTCGCTGCATGATCTGAACATGGCGGCTGCGGTCTGCGACGATCTTTTGCTGCTGCAAGGCGGGCGCGCGCTTGGCTTCGGCCCTCCGGCGCACGTGCTTTCCGAACGGGCGGTGTCTGGTGCCTTCAGGGTGTCCGCGCGCCGCGAACGCCTGGCGCCCAGCGAGCGCGATCATCTGACTTTTCATCTGACAGACGAAAGGACTCTGTCATGAGACACCCCATGGCCAGCGCAACCGCGCTGATCTTCTGCGCAAGCTTTGCCGCCGCCGAAACCACCGTGCAAAGCTGTGACCGGACGGTCAGCTTTGACGCACCACCTGAACGGGCCGTGTCCAACGACGTCAATCTCACCGAGATGATGCTGGTGCTGGGTCTGGCGGATCACATGGTGGGCTATACCGGCATATCCGGCTGGAAGACGCTGGACGAAGGGATGCGCGCGGGGGTCGAGGAACTGCCTGAACTCTCGTCGAAATATCCGACCAAGGAAGTTCTGGTGGGCGCGGATGCGGATTTCTTCTTTGCCGGCTGGAACTACGGCATGAAGGTCGGCGGTGAGGTCACACCCGCGACACTGGCGCCTTTCGGGATCGACGTCTACGAGCTGACCGAAAGCTGCAGTCACATCATGAAAACGCACAAGGCCAGCATCGAGGACATGTATGTCGACCTCATGAACCTTGGCCGCATTTTCGACGTGGAAGACCGCGCAACAGCTCTGGTCGACGGCTACCGCACCGAACTGGCCGACTTCACCGCCAGGCTGAACCCGGGCACACCGCTGCGCGTCTTCGTCTATGACAGTGGCGAGGATTCACCCTTTACCTCCGGTCGTTACGGCATGCCAACTGCCCTGATCGAAGCCGCCGGCGGCACCAATATCATGGATGACTTTGAAAAGAGCTGGGCCACTGTCGCATGGGAAGAGGTGGTCGAGCGCAACCCTGAGGTCATTGTCATCGTGAACTACGGTGAGGTCACCGCCGCGCAGAAACGCGCGTTTATGATGACCAACCCGGCTTTTGCTGGTCTGGACGCGGTCAAGAACGACCGGTTCGTTGTCCTCGAATATGTCGAGGCGACACCGGGGCCGCGCAACATCAAAGCGATCAAGACACTCGCGCAGGCCTTCTGGGGCGAGTGAGACCCGTGCCCCGGACCAGGAGGACGCCGCCCGCCGGTTCCGGACAGCGGCTCCTGATGGGTCTGGGGGGCGGCGCGGCGCTGCTGGTGTCTCTCTCCGTGGCGATCTCGGTCGGGGCGGTTCCGGTGCCGGCCGGCACGGTCTGGGGCGTCTTTCTCGACAAGCTCTGGCCGGGACTGGTCGAGCCGAACTGGTCGCAGGGGCGTGCCGCAATCGTCTGGGACATCCGCTTTCCCCGCGCCTTGCTGGCCATGATGGTGGGGGCAGGACTGGCCATGGTCGGCGCCAGCCTGCAGGCGGTGACGCGCAATCCGCTGGCCGATCCGCATCTGCTGGGGATTTCATCGGGCGGGGCCTTCGGGGCGATTCTGGCGCTGCTTCACACCGGGCTTTTTCTGGGCCTGCTGACGGTTCCGCTGATGGCCTTTCTGGGTGCATTGATGGCGACCTTGATCGTTCTGGCCGTCTCGCGCATGGCGGATGCGACCAGCGCCGACCGTCTGGTTCTGGCCGGCGTCGCCGTGTCCTTCATCATCATG
>JBCDEC010000322.1:0-4139 GCA_039179965.1 Pseudomonadota bacterium | reverse complement strand
GCGGGATCTCGTCGAAACCGTCGTAAAACCGTTTTTCGGGGTGCCCGTAGCGGAATTGTCCGGCCACATGATTGGCCAGGGCCCGCAGTGCAAGCGCACTGGCCATCGAGGCGAAGTCCATCGCCACCACGGCGGGCGGTGGTGGCGCGGCACTCCGGGCCCTGGCCAATCATGTGGCCGGACAATTCCGCTACGGGCACCCCGAAAAACGGTTTTACGACGGTTTCGACGAGATCCCGCAGATCTGCGGCCTGGCCGAAGGCTCCTGCGTCGACATCAACGCCTATTTCATCGCCAGTTGCCGTGCAGCCGGGCTGGAGGCGGGCTACATCACGGGCTGCTTCGTGCCGCAAGAAAAGCGCGACTGGTGCAACGACATGCATTGTTGGGTGGTGACCCGGTCGGATGCCGGCATCGAAGAATGGGACATTGCCCATCATCTGAAGCTTTGCCTGACCGAGATCGCACCGGGCCTGAACCCAAAACCGGGCGTGCGCGTGCCGCTGGCGCATTCCATGGGCCTGAACTTCCCCGCCGCGGGGCTGGCGGATCTCAAACTGATCGGAGAACCGATGTGGCGCCTGCCGGATGGGCGCTGGCAGGAGTCCGAGCCGCAAATCCGGCTGGCGCGCTACGATCTTTTGGCTGCGGCCTGACCGGCGCCAGTCGGCGGCGGGGCCTGGGGCCTGTCGATTTCGGCGAATTCGGTGCGCAAGAACCGCTCGAACGCATCCAGATGAACCGGGTCGAACTGGCCAAAGCCCTGCATCCAGACCGAGGCCGCCTTCATCGCATCCGGATCCAGTTTGCACCATTTCACCCGCCCGCGCTTTTCCTGCGCAATCAGACCGGCGCGGGTCAGACTGGCGAGATGCTTGGAAATCGCGGCCAGCGACATGTCAAACGGCGCCGCAACATCCGTGACGGCCATGTCGTCTTCCAGCAGCATGGTCAGAATGGCCCGGCGGGTGGGGTCAGCCAAAGCGGCGAAAATCGTGTCAAGAGACGAGGCCATGACCTCGCTCTGCCGCAGGCCCGGGCCATCGTCAACCATTTGGTTGAATATGGGTTTTGCGCCCGCGCGCTGCGCTGCGGCAGAATTGCGCAGCACTGCCGCCTTCTTCTTGGGAAAAATACCTCATAAAAACAATATCCTATACGCGAATCGGACGGGGTGGCGCGCCGATTGACTCACTGTGCAGAACCGCATAGCACCTTGATCAAGACCTGCGTGAGGACCCGACTTGACCGAGCCCACCGACACGCCCCCTGATCGGCCGCCCAAATCGCAAAGCGCCAACCCGCTTGCGCATCTGGAAGAGCGGATCGCGGCGGCAAAACGGGCACAGGAACCGGGGCCTCGGCAGGACGAGCATTATTCCCAGGCACAGCTGGCCTGGCGCATGGTGATCGAACTGGTGGCCGGTCTCGGGATCGGGTTCGCCATTGGATACGGGCTGGACGGGCTCTTGGGCTCGCAACCTATTCTGATGGTGGTGTTTACATTGCTGGGCTTGGCGGCGGGCATCAAGACGATGATGCGATCCGCGTCAGAGGTTCAGGCGAAACAAGCCGCCATGGCGGTGGACGACAACACGGCGGGCGCAGACGCCCCGGCGGATGAGGACAGGAGCTGACGGTATGGCGACCGAAACGCAAGCGACAGACGCCGGCTACGAGGCCGCCCAAGGAGCGGATGGCGGTCTGAGCTTCCATCCCATGGACCAGTTCATCGTCAAGCCGCTCTTTGGCGGCGACGCGGTGACGTTCATCACGCCGACCAATGTGACCTTCTGGATGGCGCTGACCGTTCTGGGGGTGATGGGGCTTCTGGTCCTGACCACCTCAAAGCGCGCGATCGTGCCCGGACGCGGACAATCTGTGGCCGAACTGGCTTATGGCTTCATCTACAAGATGGTTGAGGATGTCACCGGCAAGGACGGGTTGAAGTACTTCCCCTACATCATGACCCTGTTCATGTTCATCGTGGTGGCCAACTTCCTCGGCCTGATCCCGATGTCGTTTACCACGACTTCACATATCGCGGTGACGGCGGTGCTGGGCTTTGGCGTGTTTTTCGCCGTTACGATCCTGGGGTTCGTGAAGAACGGCGCGCGGTTCCTGGAACTCTTCTGGGTGTCGAGCGCGCCGCTGCCGCTCCGCCCGATTCTGGCGATCATCGAGATCATCTCTTACTTTGTCCGTCCCGTCAGCCACTCCATTCGACTGGCCGGGAACATGATGGCCGGACACGCGGTTCTGAAGGTTTTCGCGGGCTTTGCGCAGGTCAGCGCCATCGCCCCGGTGGCCATTCTCGGCGTGATGGCGATCTACGGGCTCGAACTGCTGGTCTCATTCATCCAGGCCTACGTCTTTACCATTCTGACCTGCGTCTACCTCAAGGACGCGCTTCACCCGCATCACTGATGGCAGCGGCGGGGTGAACCCCGCCCTACACAACCCAAACAACTTCCAATCGTAAGGAGACAACACCATGGAAGGTAACCTCGCACACATCGGCGCAGGCCTCGCAGCAATCGGTTCCGGCGCGGCCGCAATCGGTGTGGGCCACGTGGCCGGCAACTTCCTCGCCGGCGCATTGCGCAACCCCTCTGCAGCGGCCGGCCAGACCGCCACGCTGTTCATCGGTATCGCGTTCGCGGAAGCGCTGGGCATCTTCGCCTTCCTCGTCGCCCTGCTGCTGATGTTCGCCGTCTAAGTCTCTTACGCGACTTAGAAGACGACCCTTTCCTTACGACGGGCGGCACCGCACCTCTGCGGTCCGCCCGATGTATGCAACAGATCACGACCGGAGGACGTCATGGCAACCGAACCCATCGTCGAAGAGGCCGCAGGGCGCTGCGTCGATTCCTACGGCGGCGCTATTGGCATGCCGCAGCTCTGTGCAGAGTGGATGCCGAACCAGATTTTCTGGCTCGTTATCACGCTGATTGTCATCTACCTGGTCCTGAACCGCGTCGCACTGCCTCGCATTGCGGCGATCCTCGCCGATCGCGCCGGAACGATCACAAATGATCTGGCCGCGGCAGAAGATTTCAAAGCCAAGGCCGCCGAGGCCGAAAAGGCCTATGAAAAGGCACTGGCCGATGCACGTGCCGAGGCGCAGCGCATCGCCGAAGAAACCCGTACCGAAATACAGGCGGATCTGAACGTCGCCATCGAACAGGCCGACGTCGAGATTTCTGCCAAGGCGACGGAGTCCGAAAAGGCCATTGCCGCCATTCGGGACGGCGCGCTGGACAGCGTCCGCGAGGTCGCGACGGACACGGCTGCGACGCTGGTGGGCGCGTTGGGCGGAACACCGGACACCGCTGCGATCACCTCGGCTGTGGCCGACCGCGTGAAAGGATAAGGCTGATGCGCACGCCCCTTGCCATTTTGATTGCCCTGAGTGCCGCCAGCCCCGCGCTGGCCGCCTCGGGACCGTTCTTCTCGCTGTCGAACACCGATTTCATCGTCACGGTCTCGTTCCTGCTGTTCATCGGTGTGCTGTTCTATTTCAAAGTGCCCGGTATGATCGGCAAGCTGCTGGACGACCGGGCCACGGGCATCAAGTCCGAGCTTGATGAAGCACGGGCGTTGCGCGAGGAAGCCCAGACACTGCTGGCCTCCTACGAACGCAAGCAATCGCAGGTACAGGAACAGGCGGACCGGATCGTCGAGAGCGCAAAGGCGGATGCGAAGGCAGCGGCCGAACAGGCCAAGCTGGATCTGCAAACCTCGATTGCGCGGCGTGTTGCAGCGGCGGAAGAGCAGATCGCTTCGGCCGAGGCGTCGGCCGTCAAGGCCGTGCGGGACCAGGCGATCATCGTGTCGGTCGAGGTGGCGCGTGCCGAACTGGCGCGCCAGATGAGCGCCGCAGACGCGAGTTCCCTGATTGACACGTCGATCGAAGAGGTTGGCGCCAAGCTGCACTGATCCGCACCTCGCCCCCAATCTAACGAGACCCGGCCCGGTGCGGCCGGGTTTTTTTGTATGACGGGCGCGCTGGTCTTCCGGGAGATCGGGGTCGTTGGTGTTGAACCAGGGCAGACCGAAGCCCGCGCGTCATCGCCCATCCGGGCGCACGGTCGGTGACGGTTTGGGCCGGGCATCGCCGCCAAGAGCCGCATCGTGGC
>JBCDEC010000321.1:0-4205 GCA_039179965.1 Pseudomonadota bacterium | reverse complement strand
TGCAGGATCATCTGCAGATCCGGCTGGTTTACGAGGTCAATGTCAAAACGCTGAATGATGCCATCAACAGCTTCATTCCGCGTATGGGAATTGGCCTGAACTATGTGCTGTTCCGACAGGGGCCGATGAGCCTTGGAGCCAGCCAGGTATGCATCTTCGCGAAGTCGATGGAAGGTCTGGAAACGCCGGATATCCAGTTTCACTTCCAGCCGTTGAGTGCTGACAAGCCGGGGATCGAAATGCACCCGTTCTCGGGCATCACGTCCTCTGTCTGTCAGTTGCGGCCAGAGAGCCGGGGGCACATCCACATTGCAACGCCAAACGCGCGGGATTATCCGAAGATCGTTCCCAACTATTTGTCGGCCCGCGCAGATCAGCTGTGCGCCATCCGCGCGGTCAAGTTTGCCAGATCCATGACAACGACACAGGCGCTGCGACCTTTCATCGTTCGCGAGCACTTTCCCGACAACAACCCGCAAAACGATGATGAGCTGTTGGAGACGGCGCGCAACATCAGCCAAACCATCTACCACCCCACCAGCACCTGTCGGATGGGACAGGACAGTCTGGCGGTGGTTGATGAACGCCTCCGGGTTCGTGGCATGCGCGGACTGCGCGTCGCCGATGCCTCCATCATGCCCGACATTGTCAGCGGCAACACCAATGCTCCGGCGATCATGATTGGCGAAAAGGCCAGCGACATGATCGTCCAAGACCGGTTGGCCTACGCCTGACCACAATCCAACTGTCTTCAAAACGTGACGACTCCAGGAGATCGAACCATGAAAATGACCACAGAAGAGGCATTTATCAAAGTCCTGCAGATGCATGGAATCGAACATGCCTTTGGAATTATCGGCTCTGCCATGATGCCGATTTCCGATCTGTTTCCGGACGCAGGCATCAAGTTCTGGGACTGCGCGCATGAGGTTAACGCGGGCATGTCGGCCGATGGCTACACGCGCGCGACGGGGAAGATGTCGATGGCAATTTCCCAAAACGGCCCCGGTATCACCAATATGGTGACACCGATCATGACGGCCTACTGGAATCACACGCCGCTGCTTCTGGTAACCCCGCAGGCCGCCAACAAGACCATCGGTCAGGGCGGGTTTCAGGAAATGCAGCAGATGAACGTCTTTAAGGACTGTGTTTGCTATCAAGAGGAAGTGCGCGACGCGAGCCGGATTGCCGAGGTTCTCAACCGGGTGATCTTGAAGGCGTTCCGAGGCTCGGCCCCGGCGCAGATCAACGTTCCGAGGGATTTCTGGACACAGGTCATCGACATCGATCTGCCCCAGATTGTGAGGATTGATCACCCGCCCGGTGATCCCGACGCGATCGCGCAGGCGGCCGACCTGCTGTCCAATGCAAAGTTCCCTGTGATCCTGAACGGGGCCGGCGTCGTCTTGTCAGGCGCCATCCCGACCTCAGTCGCTCTTGCCGAGCGCCTGTCTGCGCCCGTCTGTTGCAACTATCAGCACAACGACGCATTTCCGGGAAACCATCCGCTGAGCTGCGGTCCGCTTGGATACAACGGCTCGAAAGCCGGGATGGAGATGATCTCCAAAGCGGATGTGATTCTCGCCCTGGGCACGCGCTTGAACCCGTTTTCCTCACTGCCAGCCTATCAGACCGAATACTGGCCCAAGGATGCAAAGATTATCCAGGTTGACATCAACGCCGATCGCATTGGCCTGACCAAAACCGTCGCCGTCGGTATCCAGGGCGATGCACGCCGCGTGGCCGAGGCGCTTCTCGCGACGCTCACGGACAGCGCCGGGGATGACGGGCGCGCGCAGCGCGAGGCCGACGTGGCCCGGGCAAAGTCGACCTGGGCACAACAGCTCAGCTCCATGGACCATGAGGATGACGATCCAGGTGTCACCTGGAACGAACGCGCCCGCGCGCGCGATCCCAAACGCATGAGCCCCAGAATGGCGTGGCGTGCGATCCAATCCGCGCTGCCCAAGGATGCGATCATATCGTCGGACATCGGCAACAATTGTGCCATTGGCAACGCCTATCCGACGTTCGAACAGGGGCGAAAGTATCTCGCGCCTGGCCTGTTCGGTCCCTGCGGCTACGGGTTGCCGTCAATCCTGGGCGCAAAGATCGGGTGCCCGGACATGCCGGTCATCGGTTTTGCCGGGGACGGGGCGTTCGGGATTTCCATGAACGAAATGACGGCCTGCGGCCGCAACGACTGGCCGCCGATCACCATGGTGATTTTCCGCAATTACCAATGGGGGGCCGAGAAGCGGAACACAACGCTCTGGTTTGACGACAATTTTGTCGGCACGGAACTGAACGTGGGGGTCAATTACGCCAAGATCGCGGATGCCTGTGGTCTGAAAGGCGTGCAGGTGTCGACGATGGACGATCTGACCGAAGCCCTGCGCAGTGCCGTCAAAGAGCAGATGGAAGTCAACGTCACCACGTTCGTCGAAGTCATCCTGAACCAGGAACTGGGCGAACCGTTCCGGCGCGACGCGATGAAGGTCCCGGTCAAGGTCGCCGGGATCTCCAGCAGCGATTTCGTGCCGCAGTCCCCACGGCTCTGACACCCCAAGGCCGACCGGTGGCGCAGCCCGCCCGTCGGCCCAACCCTGCCGCCCGATCCTGATCCGGCGGCGCGGTCCATTGTGGTCCATTGTCTTGGGAGGTCTTTGACGTGGATGTTCTGCACTCCATCATCGAAATAGCGCGTCACTCCACGCCGCGTATCGTTTTGTCCGAAGGCGATGACCCGCGGGTCGCGCAGGCCGCGGCGCGGGCATCTCATGACAAGCTGGCACAGGTCATCGTGGTGGCAAAACCGGCGCAGTTTGAGCGCGTAGCCGATGGCGCGCCGGGCGCAGAAAGCGTCATTGTCATGGACCCCGCGCAGTCGGATCGGGCGGAGGATTATGCCAATGCCTATTTCGAGTTGCGACGCCACAAGGGCCTGACGCTGGACGGCGCCCGGAAGGTGACGCAATCCCCGCTCGGGTTTGCGGCGATGATGTTGCGGCACGGCGACGCGGACGGGACACTGGGCGGGGCGGTCCATACAACGGCCGATACGGTGCGTGCGGCGCTGCAGATCGTGGGCAAGGCGCCAGGTGTCGACTATGTCTCCAGCTGTTTCCTCATGCTGCTTGCCGCGCCGTTTGAACGACCGGTTGTCTTCGCCGATTGCGGCCTGATCCTGCAGCCGACAGCAGAAGAGCTGACCAGTATCGCGCTGGCCTCGGCTGAAACCTTGCAGGCGCTCACCGGTGAGACTCCGCGCATCGCCATGTTGTCTTTTTCCACCATGGGCAGCGTGGCCCCGGATGCGCACGAATCCATCAACCGGCTGCGCACCGCGCGGGATATGGTGCGCAGCCTTGCTCCGGACCTGATCGTCGATGGAGAGATTCAGTTCGATGCTGCCATCCTCCCCGAAGTGGCGGGGCAAAAGGCACCCGATTCGATCCTGGGCGGGCAAACCAATGTCTTTGTCTTTCCCAGTCTCAGCGCCGGAAACATCGGGTACAAGATCGCCCAACGACTGGGACGCGCCACCGCGCTTGGCCCCATCCTGCAGGGCCTTGCGCATCCGGCCAATGACCTGTCGCGCGGGTGCAGTTCGCAGGACGTCTACCAGATGATTGCAATCACAGCAGCCCAGGCCTCCGCGCGGCGTGGCACGGAGGTGCGCCGGCATGGGACATGAGCCCAAGATAGATATGAACGCGAAGGTCGGAGATCGGGTCGCGAAAACAACATGCTACATGTGTGCCTGCCGGTGCGGCATTGACGTGCACATACGTGACAACAAGGTGCGCTACATCGAAGGCAACAGGGACCATCCGATCAACAAGGGGGTGATCTGCGGCAAGGGCGCATCGGGTCTGATGCAACATTACTCGCCGGCGCGGCTGCAAGCGCCGATGAAGCGGGTCGGGCCGCGCGGGTCCGTTCAGTTTGAAGAGATCTCGTGGAGCGAAGCGCTGGAGATCGCGACGGGCTGGCTGGACGAGGTGCGTTGCAGCGACCCCAAGCGGCTGGCGTTCTTCACCGGACGTGACCAAAGCCAGTCTCTGACCGGGTTCTGGGCGATGAAGTATGGCACGCCGAATTTCGCCGCGCATGGTGGCTTTTGTTCCGTAAACATGGCCGCGGGCGGGCTGTACACCTTCGGTGGCGCCTTCTGGGAATTCGGCGATCCGGATTGGGAC
>JBCDEC010000320.1:0-4218 GCA_039179965.1 Pseudomonadota bacterium | reverse complement strand
GCGTCAGATTACGAGCTACGTCTCACATGTAAATTGGGACACGCAGACCGATGACTTGGCATTGGCCGAAGGCAAACGCCGTCAATCCGATGACTTGCGCAACATTGTAGCAGCCCTCAATACCAGCCGTGCGCGCTTGCAAAATTCACTCAAGCAAACAGACAGTCTAAACCTCCGGATGGAGGCAGTTCTGAACGCCGCAACAAGTGGTATCATCGGGTTTGATGCAGCGGGTACGGTTACGACAATCAATCCTCAGGCACAGCACATACTGGGCATTTTAGAGGAAGAGTTGCCCTGTCAGTGGCCAGGTAGCATTGAATTTCTTGATCTCGAAAACGCATCAAAATTGGACGCGTCGAATAACCCTATTGAACGCGCCCTTGCAGGCCAAGAGGGAGACAAAGAGAGAGAGGAAGAGAGAGAGAGAGTGAAAGGTCTGAGGCAATGTTCTCTGAAAGTTTTAGGTCAAGGTCGTTCAAGGCCATTGACCTTTGACGTCAAAATATTACACTTTGCCTATAACGTATACTGCAGCTAGCACTATGGCAACCGCGGGCGGGAAATAATGTTTGACCTTGACCCATGACCTTTGTCTTGAAGGCAGGAAGGTGGCGTCGATAAAGAGCACCTGATCGTCGGCATGCTGCATGATGTAGACCAGCTGTTCGGGGAACAGCCGGGGGTTGATCGTGTGGCAGACAAAACCGGCGCCTGAGGAGCCGTAGTAGATCTCCAGATGCCGCCGGTTGTTCCAGGCGATCGTGGCGCATCGCGTTTGCGGTTCGAGCCCGAGCTTTGTCAGCGCGGATCCCAGTTTGCGCGCATTCTCGGCCACCTGGCCCCAGGTGGTGATCTCGATCCCGCCGGTGGTGTTGACCGAGACAATCTCGGTCTCGTTGTGATAGCGCGCTGCGTGGTCGATCAGCGATGAAATCAGCAGCGGCTGGGTCATCATTTGCCCAAGCATGACGTCTCCTCCCTAAAGGGCGCCTTGCTCTGTGTTCAGATGCCGCGCCACGACGTAGTTACAGCGCGGACATTGCCCGCGCCGCAAGACCTTTGCAAGATTATGAAACGGGCCTGACGCAAGGACCGGCAGGATCTATGACGCCGCACCGCCGTGAAGATGCACGAAGTCCACCAGAGCGGCGGTTGACCCGTCCTTGCCGTCCGTGCTTTCGCTTCCGTCCACCACGGGTCCCAGCGAGGTCGCAAGTTCCTTGCCAAGCTCCACGCCCCATTGGTCGTAGGAGTTGATGCCCAGGATCACGCCTTCGACAAAGACACGATGTTCATAGGCCGCGATGATCTGGCCAAGGACAAAGGGTGTGAGCAGCGGATAGACCAGCGTAACCGACGGGCGGTTGCCCGGGAACACGCGGTGATGCGCCTGACGGTCGCATTCCGCGCCTTCAAAGCCTTTGGCTTCCATGCGGGCGCGGGCGTCTTCAAAGCTGCGTCCCCGCATCAGCGCCTCCGATTGCGCCAGGCAGTTGGCGACCAGCAGGCGGTGATGATGCGCCAGGTCCGGCTCGTGGCCCTGTGCGGCGACCATGAATTCGCACGGGATCACAGCCGTGCCCTGATGAATGAGCTGGTAGAAGGCGTGTTGGCCATTGGTCCCGGGGGCGCCCCAAACGACCGGGCCGGAGGGCACCGACAGAGCGTCGCCATCGATGGTCACGGATTTTCCGTTCGATTCCATTTCAAGCTGCTGAAGATAGCTTGGCAATTTGTCGAGCCGTTGATCATAGGGCAGCACCGCACGTGTCGGGTAGCCGCAGATCTGATTGTGCCAGATCCCCACCAGGGCCAGCATCACAGGCAGGTTTTCGTTCCAGGCGGCGGCCTTGAAATGCACGTCCATCGACTCCGCGCCACGCAGGAAGACCTCAAAGGCCTTACCGCCGATGGCCAGCATCACCGAAAGCCCGATCGGCCCCCAGACCGAATAGCGCCCGCCGACCCAGTCCGCGAACCCGAAGACATGGTCGGGATCAACGCCAAAGGCAGCCGTTTTGTCTTCGGCCGTCGACAGCGCGGCCATCTGCAGGCTCGCATCTCCGCCGCCTTCGGTGAGCCAGGCCTTGGCGGTGCGCGCATTGGTCATGGTCTCGATGGTGGTAAAGGTCTTGGACGCGATGATCAGCAGGGTCGTTTTGGGATCGAGCCCGCGCAGCGTGTCGGCGATATGGGCGCCATCGACATTGGACACGAAATGGCACCGCGGCCCGTCCTGATATGGCGAAAGCGCGTCAACGGCCATGGCCGGGCCAAGGTCCGAGCCGCCGATGCCAATGTTGACCACGTCGGTGAAGGCGCCGCCTGCCCCGGCCTTTTCGCCGGATCTGACGGCCTCGGAAAAGCGCTGCATGTTCACGAGGGTCTCGCGAACCCCGTCCATCACATCAATTCCGTCCACCAAAACCGGTCCGCCGTCGAGATTGCGCAACGCGGTGTGCAAAACCGCGCGGCCTTCGGTCTCGTTGATCGGTGTGCCCCCGAACATCGCTGTGCGCCGGCCGGCCAGATCGACCTGATCGCACAGGTCAATGAGGGCGTCGCGGACCTCGGCATCGATCATGGTTTTCGAATAGTCCAGACGCATGTCGCCGGTTGAGGCGCTGAACGCCATGGCGCGGTCCGGGTCTGCTGCAAAGAGGTCGAGCATATGGCGCTCCGCGCCTTTGGCGCGCAGGTCTTTCAGGAGATCGAACATCAGGGTTACTCCGCCCAGTGAATGGTGCTCTCGGTCAGGATGGCCCGCACGGGCGCCGCCTCAATCGGCAGGTCCCGGGCCAGGTCAAGGGCCGCGCGTTTGTCGGCCCCGGTGATCACAAGATGGGTCTGGATCGCCCCCTTCAGAACGCGCGCGGTCAGGCTGACGCGGGTTTCGGGCTGGCTCTGAGGGCGCAGCACCGCAAGGACCGGCGCATCGACGGACAGGGCCGCGTCAAGCCCGGGCGTGCCCGGGAAGAGCGACGCCGTGTGCATGTCAGCGCCCATGCCCAGGACGACGAGATTGAGCGGCAGGAGCGGTTCGATCTGGGCGGCGAGCGCAGGCAGGGCGGTTTCCGGTTCCTCGCCCGTCGTATAAAGCGGCAGGTACGTCGCCGCAGAGGCCCGCCCGACCAGCAGCCGTTCCTTGATGAGGCGTGCATTTGAACGCGGATCGGTCTCAGGCACCCAGCGTTCGTCCGTGGGAAGCACGCGCACCCTGTCCCAGTCGATATCGATGTCACAAAGCACGTCGAAAATCGGTCCCGGCGTGGTGCCGCCCGCAACCGCCAGCGTCACCACATCGTTTTGCGACAGCGCCATGCGCAGTTCAGAGGCAAGGCTGTCCGCGACATCCATCGCGAGGATCTCGCGGTCGGCATAGGGCACAATATTCATGGGTTGATCCCCCGCCACTGCCGGCTGTCGCGGCGCAACAGCATGTCGGCATCCGCCGGCCCGGTGCTGCCGGCAGCGTAGGTCTTGGGCACATCGTGGCGCGCCTCCCACCCTTCGATGATTGGATCGGTCCAGGCCCAGGCGGCCTCGACCTCGTCACCGCGCATAAAGAGGGTCTGATTGCCCCGTATCACGTCCATGATCAGTCGCTCATAGGCATCCGCCGACTGGCCTTCGGCGCCCAGAGCATCAGCAAAGGTCATATCAAGCGGAACGTCGATGAGCCGCATGCCACCCGGGCCGGGCTCCTTGATGGTCACGCTGAGCGTGATCCCTTCGTTTGGCTGCAGGCGAATGGACAAGGCATTTTCGTGATCGCCGGTGTCTTCGCCGAAGATCGAATGCGGCAGCTTCTTGAAGACCACGTTGATCACCGACGACCGGGCCGACAGGCGCTTGCCGGTGCGCAGGTAAAACGGCGTTCCGGCCCATCGCCAATTCGAGACCGCGGTGCGCATGGCGACGTAGCTCTCGGTGCGCGAGCGCGGATCGCCCACCGCGTCGCGGTAGCCGGGCTCCGAACCATCGGCGCCATCGTCATACTGGCCGCGCACGATATGATGCGGAGACACCGGGTCGAGCGCCCGGATCACCTTGAGCTTTTCGTCACGCACCGCGTCGGGATCAAACTTGGCGGGCGGCTCCATCGCGATCAGGCACAACAGCTGCATCAGGTGGTTTTGCACCATATCCCGCATTGCGCCGGAGGTGTCGTAATACTCCCCACGCCCGCCTACACCAACGGTTTCGGCCACGGTG
>JBCDEC010000319.1:0-4307 GCA_039179965.1 Pseudomonadota bacterium | reverse complement strand
GAATGGCAGGAGCGGTGCATCGGTGGTGTTGCGCGTCCCCTCCGGAAAGAGGATCAGAGAGGCTCCGGCGTCGAGGGCTTCGACCATCTGTCCGACGGGATCCCGGGTGCGCTGCTCGGCCTGTCTCTGGATCAGAACCGCGCGAAAGACGTCGCGCCCGAAAAAGGCCCGCAAGGACGAGGTCAACCAGTAGTCCGCCGCCGCCACGGGCCGGGTGCGGGCACGCAGGGTGGGCGGAAGCACCGTCCAGATCAGCACAAAGTCCCCGTTGCTGGTATGATTTGCAAAGTAGACGCGCTGACGGGGGACCGGTTCGATTCCGTCCCAGAAGGCGCGGACCGCAGTGATGAGATGTGCGAAGAACGCAACCAGCTTCCCGGCAGCCGGGGCCAACAAAGAGGTATCAAGCGCCATCGTCAGGTCCTTGCACGTGCCTCAGTCTGACATGAAGCGCACATGCCTTGAAGACCGAATTCCGACCCGTTGGCGCGGCCCCGCCTTGGCACGGTGGCCCATTCGAAGCGCAGATTGCGCGCGCGCGGGTGGGCCGGGGTGTTTTCTGTCGCCATTCAGGTGCGCGCGGGCGCTACTCAAGCCCCGCCATCGCGTAGGAGGCGCGCAGATGCGCGAGCATATCCGGGTCACGCTCAATGGCGCTCTTCATGACGCTATCAAGAGAGATATCGTGGCCGAGAATTGCGTATTCATCAACGGTCCAGGCCGCGTCGTCAAAGCGTTCGAGCCGGGCCAGAACCGCAATCTGGGTGCGCAGACAATAGGGACTGTTCGGCATCTGATTGAGGCATTGCGTCACCGACGCCAAAGCCGCCTCGTAGTCCCGCAGATAGAAAAGCGCATTCGCATAGCCCAGACGATACCAGAAGGGCGGGTTGGGGTGGGTGGCCAGGACGCTTTCAAAGATGGTACGCGCCGGGTCCAACTGTCCGGACATCATCAGAACGATGGCGTAGTAGATGCGCGGGTCATCATTGGCCGGCTGCAGGAGCATGGCCTTTTTGAGATGCGTTAGTGCGGTGGGTATGTCTCCGGACGCGGTCACCGAATGCAGCCGTCCCATGGCGTAATGCGCGAACCACAGGTCGGGATCGAGCTCCAGCGCACGTTCGGCGAAGTAAAAGGCCCTTTCGGTATCGGCATCATTCAGAACGATCCAGTCGTTTTCCATCCGGATGACGAAAACCGAAGCCAGTTCTGCGTGCGCCCGCGCATAACGCGGGTCTCGGGCGATGGCATGGCGCAGATGGCGTTCCGCTGAAAGGCTGCCCTCGTAGGTAAAGGCGCTGATGTCGCGCCGCGCGTGGAGCAGGTGTTCAAAGGCGGCCGCACTCCGGGTGTCGCGCACCGTCAGGCGGCGGCGGTCGTTCTCGTTCAGTGCAATGGACATGGCCCCTGCCAAGGCCTCTGGCAGCCGGGCGCGATATTCCAGCAAGCCGCTTCTGGCGCCCTCGTAGCGATCCGCCCACAAAAGCGCGCCATCGCGACCATCGATCAGTTGAAGCCCAAAGGCGACCTGCCCGGCGTTTGCCCGCAGATCGCCAAAGACGATGTAACGGGTATCCAGCGCGCGGGCGAGATCGACCGGCGCAGCCGTGTCGGTGGCCATGGCGGCGGTTTGCGCCTGAGACAGGACGCGCAGGCCCGACAACTCGGCCAGATGCATGGCAAGATCATCCGCCAGACCGGTCGCAAGGAACTGATCGCCGTCACTCTCGCCGTTGAAGGGCACAATCGCGATGGTGTTGCGCAGCTCCTGCGCCTGTACGAGGGTCTCCAGAGCGACGGGCGCAGCGGCGCGCGTGTCGACCGTCACAAAGGCGGCAATGGCCAGGGCGACCGCCGCCACCCCCGCCGCCAGCCACCTGACGCGCGACGGGTGTTGGATCTGGCCAACAGGCCCGCGCGGCGGCGCCAGAGTCAGCTGGTACCCCTGCTTGGGATAGGTCTGCACGATCTTGTGGGCGTCATCGTTCAGCGCCTTGCGGATATCGGCAATACAGCGGGCAATGCTTTCATCGGTTGCGACGGTGTCCGGCCAGACCAGCGCGGACAATTGATCCTTGCTCAGCACCCTGCCACGGGACGCCAACAGCGCCTGGAACATCGCCAAGGACTTGGCGCGCAGCGGAACATCGCGTCCGTCAGCATCCTGCAGCCGCCCACCGACCCAGGTGTAAAAATCGTCACCAAGGTGCAGGGTTGCACCCTCCGGAGGTCCGCTCTGCATCACGACCGTCTCCTTCACCGGCAAAGCTTACCGCGATTCTCGCGCCGGGCGGCGGAAAATCCGCCCGCCCCCCAGGATGCTGATTTCAAATCTATTTCAGAACTCTTTCAAGACTTGCATGGGCAGGTCTGGTGCCCTGTCACCGAGCCCTGGGCTCGACTTTTTTGTTCACCATCCATGAGAGGACCGGCATGCCCGCCTTGACCCGACCCCGACACGTTTTTGTAGCGACCTTGTTCAGCCTCACCGCCTTCGCCAGCGACGCGCCGGCGACAGAGGTGCAGTTTCCCGCCAGTTGCGCGGCCGACAGTACGGCAGCATTCAACGAAGGCCTGAGCCTCTTGCACAACATGATGTACATTCAGGCCGAAGACGCGTTCAACCGCGCCGCTCTTGCCGATCCGGATTGCGCAATGCCGCACTGGGGGATCGCGATGTCAAACTTCCACCCGCTCTGGCCCGGGACACCCAGCGACGCTGAAATGGTCCGCGGCCAGACCGCCGCTTCCGTCCTCGCCGGGCTCACGCCGGGAAGCGGGCTCGAAGCAGCGATGGTTGCGGCCGCCGTGGCCTTTTATGCGGAGCGTCCGGAGGGATATCGCGCGCGCCTGGCTGCCTGGGCGCAGGCACAGATAGAGGCCGCGGCCATGTACCCCGAAAACATCGATGCGGCCGCGCTGGCGGCGCTTGCCCAGCTTGCCGTTGCGCCACGCGGACCTGACGGTGCCAAGGTCAAGGCCGGTGTCGGCGATCGGCTGGACGCCCTGCATGCCCGCGCGCCCGACCACCCCGGTGTGATCCATTATGCGATCCATGCCTATGACAACCCGCCACTGAAAGAACGTGGGACACCCTACGCCCAAATCTACGACAAAACCGCGCCGAATGCGCCACATGCCCTGCACATGCCGGCGCATATCTTCACGCGCACCGGCGAATGGGAGGCCTCGATTGACCTCAACCGGCGCTCTGCCGAAGCGGCGCTGGACCAATCAACCGACGTGATCCAGACGCACTATGCGCACGCCATCGACTACATGGTTTATGGCCTTTTGCAGGTCGGTGACTATCCGCGGGCCGAACAAATGGTCAACGAGATGCTGGCCATCGACAATCACCAGGTCAGCTTTGGCGGCGCATATGCTCTGGCCGCAGCGCCGGTTCGCCTGGTGTTGGAGCGCGAAGACTGGGCTGGAGCCGCGGCTCTGTCACCAGACATGCACCCGGCCATCCCCTGGGAGTCATTTCCGCAAACCGTTGCCATGCGCTGGTTTGCCAAGGGGCTGGGCGCAGCGCGCAGCGGCGACCTGGTGACCGCACGCGCAGCCATTGATGCGCTGACGGCATTGCACGCTGACATCGAAGCCCGGGGGGCGGGCTATTGGGCGAAACTGACCGAAGGGCAGATGGAAACCATCGCGGCCTGGATCGCTCTGAGCGAAGGTGATGCCGACACGGCTTTGGCAAATCAGACGGCCGCCGCCGATCTCGAAGACGCTTTGGGCAAAAGCCCGGTCACACCGGGCCATGTTCTGCCTGCCCGTGAGCTTTTGGGCGACATGCTGGCGCAGCTTGGACGGACGGAGGAGGCCAAAGATGCCTACCGCACAACACTGAGCCTGTCGCCGAACCGAGGGCGCAGCACAAATGCGTTGAAATAGACCCTGCGATACGCGGTGCCGACATGGCCGGGCGAGTCCTCTCGCCCGGCCATTTTACTTTTGAAAATCATGACTTTATCGGCAGATGGCAGCGTCCGGATGTGCAAAGTGACGCAGTCTCCTTTCCAAGCCACGCTCCCGGAGTATCTTTTATTTCAGAAATTTCTGAAAACTCAGAGAGTGCAAAAGCGAAATGACACTGACTCCCCTTCAGCAAGAGTTCATCTTGCACTTCGGAGAAATGGGCAGCCGCTGGGGGATCAACCGCACCGTTGGTCAAATCTATGCGCTGTTGTTCTTGTCGCCAAAGCCGCTAAACGCCGAAACGATCACCGCGGCTCTGAGCATTTCAAGATCCAACGCATCGATGGGGCTCAAGGAACTGCAATCCTGGAATCTTG
>JBCDEC010000318.1:0-4309 GCA_039179965.1 Pseudomonadota bacterium | reverse complement strand
CGATCTTCAGGAAAAGCTGGAAAAACTCCGATGTCGAAACCACTGCGACGCGGTTGGGCAAGTCTGCCAGGATCGATCGATCACCAGCGGTGACAATGTCGCCTTCCTGTACGTTGAAGTTCTCGATGACGTCGATATTGACGTCCGGGGTGCCAAGCCCCAGCTCGAAAGAGGCGGGCGTCAGGACCACGGTGTCTTTCGTGCCGTCTTCCATCTGATAGACATCCGGACGGCGTGTCAGCCAGAACACCGTGTCCAATCCATTGTCCCGCGCGGTTTCATTGCGCAAAAAGTCGAGCCCGACAGGCGCCTCATCGGACGTGTTCCGCTCTTCCCAGTAAGTCTGAAAATAGACCTGAACGTTGGTTGCCTTCATGAACATGTCTGTCTTTCCCCCAAAAGGGCGCTCGTTTCGAGCGCCAAATCATTACCGACCATCTTGCGGCATCTTCTGGATAGCTCAGGTTCGATGACATCCCAAAGACTGTTCGGACACCAAAGCAAAATTTCCATGGGCTTCTTCGACCAGACCTTGAGCCTGGTTTCGCTCATCCCGGCGCGACAGGTCTGCGCGGGTCGGGTGCTGCGCCGGGTCTGCGCTGTGCAAAAGCGACCAGCAGATGGGTCGCTTTTGACGTCGACAAGAGGCGAGGCGCGCTTTCATCCTGTGCCAAATTGCCCGGGGCGATCTCATGAACCACCACTACAGCGCCACCCGTAAAATCGACCCCTCCCGTGGCCTGCATCTGGGCGACGGAACGCCAAACGACGCCGACCGTCTTGAAATCGGCCCCACGCAGCGGGCGTTTCGCGAATGGGAGGCAGCGGGCCTGCAGTTGCCCAATCTGGAACGGATGCGCCAGTTTCGGTGGGAACGCCTAACACGGCACATTGTGGAGCGTGACTATGCCGGTCTTCTGATGTTCGACCCGCTCAACATCCGCTATGCCACCGACACCACCAACATGCAGCTGTGGAACACCCACAACCCGTTCCGGGCCACGTTGCTTTGTGCAGATGGCTACATGGTGATCTGGGACTACAAGACCACGCCCTACCTGAGTTCCTTTAACCCGCTGGTGCGGGAAGTGCGCACGGGCGCGGATCTTTTCTACTTTGATCTGGGCGACAAGATTGACGTGGCCGCGGACCGTCTTGCCGGCCAGGTCGAGGAGATTCTGGGGGCCCACGCCCCGGGCAACCGGCGCCTCGCCGTCGACAAGATCATGATCCATGGTTTGCGGGCGCTCGAGGCGCAGGGGTTTGAGATCATGCCGGGCGAAGAGGTGACCGAAAAGTCCCGCGCCGTGAAAGGCCCTGACGAGATCCTCGCCATGCGGTGCGCCTCGCACGCCTGTGAAACCGCCTGTGCTGTGATGGAGGACTTTGCCCACACGAATGTGCCGCAGGGGGAGGTCGCCGAGACCGATATCTGGGCGGTGCTGCATGCTGAGAACATCCGCCGTGGCGGGGAATGGATCGAAACGCGGTTGCTGACCTCGGGCCCACGGACCAACCCCTGGTTTCAGGAATGCGGGCCACGGATCGTTCACAACAATGAAATCGTCGCTTTCGACACAGATCTGGTGGGCAGCTATGGAATCTGCGTCGACATTTCACGGACCTGGTGGATTGGCGACAGACGGCCGCGCCAGGATATGATCGACACGATGAAACTGGCCGTCGAACACATCCAGACCAATATGGAGATGCTGAAACCCGGAGTGATGATGCCCGATCTCATCGCCAACTGTCATCAATTGCCCGACAAGTTCCAGACGTTGAAATACGGATGTTTCATGCATGGCGTCGGCCTTTGCGATGAATGGCCGTGCATTGTCTATCCCGATCAGGCGGTCGAGGGGGCATTCGACTATCCGCTGCAGCCGGGGATGACGCTGTGCGTCGAGGTGTTGCTGGCCGAAGAAGGCGGGGATTTTTCGATCAAACTGGAAGATCAGGTCCTGATCACGGAAGACGGCCACGAAAACCTGACCCGCTATCCCTTCGATCCCGCCCTAATGGGCCACTAGCGGAAGATCAGGCCTTTCAGCGCGAGGCGAGAACAGCCTCTGCCATGGCCTGGCCGCTCTGCCAGGCCCCTTCCGCCCGGCCTGACAGCGCCCAGTCGCCCCCCAGAAACAAAGTTTCATCCGCGCTGAGATAGGGCTGAGCCAGCGGTTTGGACGCCTGCGCATACCGCCATCGGTGGCCGGCAACGTAGATCGCATCGGACGCGTCCACACCCAGGTGGTGGCAGACCGACGGAAGCAGGCGCTCGGCAATCTCAGACTTTTCCAGTTCCAGATGGGCCTTGGACCACGCCAAACTGGCCTGCGCGACATAGCACCCCGGGCCCGGGCGGTCGGGTTTAGAGCTGTTACATGCCAGCCAGGCCACACTGTCGTCCAGATCGCTGCGCGCGGCAAAAGACGGTGACGCCTCCGCCGGCAGGGCCAGCATCAGCGTCAGGTTTGGATCCATCACCACGACGCTCAAAGCGTCGCAGAGCGCTCCCATCTCAGCCACAAGCCGCATGGCCTGCGGTGCGGGCACGGTGCAGATCACCCGATCGAACACAGACCCCGCGAGGCTCCAGCCGCCCTGCGCCTTGCGGATCGCGTCGATCTCTGCCTCTTGGCGCACATCCAGACCCTGGGCCAGGTACTTGGGCAGCGCATTCATTCCCGGCGTGCCGACAACCACGTCCCGACCGTCATCCAGCGTCCAGGGTACCGCCACACCTGCGGCTTTTGCCCTCTCCAGAACAGCCGCAAAACCGGAGGAATCCGCCGGCAGATACTGCGCGCCGTGATCGAACTGAAATCCGCCGTCGCCGCGACGAGTTGCAAGACGGCCCCCGATCCCGCGGCCTTTGTCAAAGATCACCGGGGAAAGCCCGGCGTCGGCCAGCGCCCGTGCGGCAGTCACCCCGGCCAACCCCGCGCCGATCACCGCGATCCGCATCACCAATGCTCCGTTCCGGGCGCGCCCTTGATATCTCCGCTCAGATTGGCCGTGACCCAGCCGCCATAGAAATTCCCGGGCTGCGGAATGACCCGTTCGTCTCCCACGAAACAGGCGTCCATCGAGGTTGCATAAAAGGCCAGATATCCCGCAATCGCAGCAAAACGGGCGGTGGGCGCGGCATAGGACCAGGCCGCGCGCGGCGCGCGATGCTGGCCCAGCGCAACGTCCCAATAGGTCGCCCGCCCTTTCCATTCGCAAAACGAACCGCCGGAGGCCTCGGTCAGATTGGCCGACACATCCCGAGGCGGAATGTAATACGTCGGGGCGTGATGGGTCTCCAGCACGCGAAAGGCGTTATCGGTTTGGGCCACGACCTCGTCTCCCAAAAGGAGTCGAAGGCGCAGGTGTACCGGCTCCACTGTAGGCGGGCGCGGATAGTCTTGGACATTTTCAATCGGTAGCTTTGACATAGGCGACCGATGTATAGCGAAAGGCCGGGAAGTCTCTGCCCGTGCCCAACTTTCTCGCCAATCGGCGCGTCTAAGCCGAGTCACCCCCGGGTCATCCGGTCGCCGCTGAGCGGCACCGGGACGCCGGGGGTCCGGGCCCAAGCTGGGCCCAAGACCGGCCCGTGGGCTTAGACGAAGAACGTGTCTTCGTAGATCACCCCTTCTTCCATCGCGACATATCCAACCGTTTCATTGGTATGCCGGACTTCAATGTCCTTCGAGGATTCTTCATCCACGAACAGGGAGACACTGCTGTCGCTCAAACTGCTCATGCGCAGTGTCGACGTGTCGCCACCGTCGATGCTTTGTATATCGCCAAGCAAGACCGGCGACGTATCGAAATCGGTATTAAAGCCGAAGGTATCGGCGCGATGATTCACCTGATCTGGCGTTCTGACCACGTCAAGCCCGGAGGCAGTGCCGGTTTCCACCGCGATCCAGGACACCGTTTCATTGCCGTGATCGCCCTGCGCCTCTTCCTCGTCAAGCCGGACCTGAAACCCCGAACTGTCGACGTTGCGCAGCCTTGTGGTGACCGCGTCCGTCCCGTTGTAGGTGGTCACCTCGGTCAGAACCACAGCTTCGCCCAGCGACTCGCCGAAAGAGACCGTTTTCAGATTGGTCCCTACGGTGTGCGTTCCGGCAACAACCGTCTGACCGCTCGCCAGGGTATGCGACCCTTCGCTCATCGCCAGCCAGCCGATGGTCTCTGTCGTATGTGGGCCATCGAGATAATTCCATTCATCCATCTGGAACTCAAAACCCGTGTCGGTGACATTGCGCACGCGCGTGGTGAGCGGATCTCCCCCATTGTTTGTCACAGGCCCCAT
>JBCDEC010000317.1:0-4329 GCA_039179965.1 Pseudomonadota bacterium | reverse complement strand
TCCAGGGCACCGGCAGCAATGTCGGAAAGTCCATGCTTGTGGCCGGGCTGGCCCGCGCGGCCCGGGCGCGCGGGATCTCGGTTGCGCCATTCAAACCGCAGAACATGTCGAACAACGCCGCCGTGACGGTCGATGGTGGCGAGATCGGGCGGGCGCAAGCCTTGCAGGCGCAGGCCTGCGGGCTGGAGCCGGTCACGGACATGAATCCGGTGCTGTTGAAACCGGAAACGGAGGTTGGCGCTCAGGTGGTGGTGCAGGGCAGGCGGCTGACCACCTGCCGGGCGTCAGAGTACGCGCGGCTCAAGCCCACGTTGCTTGTCGCGGTGATGGAGAGTTTCGAGCGCCTCAAATCCACTTGCGATCTGGTGATCGTTGAAGGGGCCGGCAGCCCTGCGGAGGTCAACCTGCGTCCGGGGGACATTGCCAATATGGGCTTTGCGGAGGCGGCTGGCGTTCCCGTGATCCTCGCCGGCGATATCGACCGAGGCGGTGTGATCGCGCAGATGGTGGGCACGCAGGCGGTTCTGTCGGACGCGGATGCCGGGCGGATTGGCGGCTTTCTCATCAACAAGTTCCGGGGCGACCCGCGGCTTTTTGACGATGGGTATCGTCTGATCGAGACCCACACCGGATGGCGGGGCTTCGGCGTGCTGCCCTGGTTTGCCGAGGCCTGGCGGCTGCCGGCGGAAGATGCGCTCGATGTGTCTTCGGGCCCGGCCCGAACGGGGTGGCACGTGGTCTGCCCGGTGCTTTCGCGGATGGCCAATTTCGACGATCTGGATCCGCTGTCCCAACACCCCGGTGTGCGTGTGACGATGATCAAGGCGGGGCAGGCACTGCCGGGCGATGCCGATCTGGTGATCCTGCCAGGCAGCAAGTCGACCCGGGGCGATCTCGACTATCTGCGCGCGCAGGGCTGGGATGTGGATCTGGCCGCCCATCGGCGCCGGGGCGGTGCGATATTGGGGATCTGCGGCGGCTATCAGATGCTCGGCCATGTCGTGCGTGACCCCGAGGGCATCGAAGGCGCGCCGGGCGAGACGGCGGGGCTTGGTTATCTCGATGTCGAGACGGTGATGACCGGAGACAAGCGCCTGACACGTGTGTCTGCCGATCATGCGCCCTCCGGGCTCCGTTTCTCGGGGTATGAAATTCACAAGGGCCGGACCGAGGGGCCCGATTGCCTGCGCCCCTTTGCCCATGTTCAGGGACGCTCGGATGGCGCGATCAGCGCGGACGGGCAGGTGATGGGCAGCTATCTGCACGGCATGTTTTGCGATGACAGGTTCCGGGCGGGCTGGCTGCAGAAGTTTGGAGTGGCACCGCTAAAGACCGCGTATGCCGCGACCATTGAGGCGACGCTGGACGATCTGGCCCGCCATATCGAAAGCCACCTTGACGTGAAGGCCCTGCTGGAAGCCGCGCGCTGAGGGAAAGTTTCGGATTTGGGTATGTTTGCGGAAACAGAAGCTGTAAGTCCGGGGTGGGGTAGACCGAAGGGGCCGTAAAATCCTTTGACATCTGGGGATTTGGGCTGAATTTTCTACTGGGGAGGAGAGAACCATGTTCATTGGGTTGGACCTGGGCACGTCCGGGCTTCGGGCGCTGTTGGTGAGCGAAGACGGCCGTGTCATCGGGCAGGCGGAGGCGTCCTATGACGTGGCCCATCCTCATCCGGGGTGGAGCGAACAGGACCCGGCAGATTGGATCCGCGCCCTTGCCACCGTGGTGGCCGCCCTGCGCGCGGCCCACCCGACAGAGATGTCGGCGGTGCGTGGGTTGGCGACCTCAGGACATATGCATGGCGCGGTGGCACTGGACGCAGATGGCGGGGTCCTGCGCCCGGCGATCCTGTGGAATGACACCCGCAGTCACGTCGAGGCGGCTGAATTGGACGGGCAGGCGGACTTTCGCCCCGTTTCGGGCAATATCGTCTTTCCAGGCTTCACGGCGCCCAAGCTGGTCTGGATGGCCCGGCACGAGCCGGCGCTCTTTGCCCGGGTGGCCAAGGTCATGCTTCCCAAGGATTACCTGAACTACTGGCTCACCGGGCGCATGACCTCGGACATGTCGGACGCCTCCGGCACCTCGTGGCTGGATGTGGGCGCGCGGGCCTGGTCGGAGGATCTGGTGGCCGCCAGCGGGCTGCGGCTGGATCAGATGCCGGATCTGCTGGAAGGTTCGGACATCGTTGGCCCGGTCTTGTCGACGCGGGCAGAGCACCTCGGGTTGTCTTCAGGCTGCGCCGTGGTGGCCGGCGGGGCAGACAATGCCGTAGCGGCCTGCGGGATCGGCGCGTTGGGCGAGGGGCAGGGGTTTGTGTCGCTGGGCACGTCGGGCGTGCTTCTGGCCGGCAAGGACGGCTTTGCGCCGAAACCCGAAAGTGCCGTGCACACCTTTTGTCACGCCGTCCCGGGGGCCTGGTATCAGATGGGTGTCGTTCTGGCCGCAACGGACAGTCTGAACTGGCTGGGCCAGATCACCGGCGCCGCGCCTGCCGATCTCACCGGCGCTTTGGGCGAGACTCTGCAACGGCCCGGTCCGGTGCGCTTTCTGCCCTATCTCTCGGGCGAGCGCACCCCGCACAACGACAGTGCGTTGCGCGGGGCCTTCCTGAACCTCGACATCGCCAGTGACCGGACCGCTTTGACCAAGGCGGTCATGGAAGGCGTGAGCTTTGCCCTGCGCGACAGTCTCGATGCCCTGAGCCAGACTGGAACGCGGCTGACGCGCGTGATCGGGATCGGCGGCGGGACCCAGTCGCTGTATTGGTGCCGGTTGCTGGCCAGTGTCCTGGAATTGCCGGTAGACCGGCCCGTCGCGGGCGAATTCGGCGCGGCTTTGGGCGCGGCGCGGCTGGCGATCTGCGGGGTCACCGGCGCGGCAGCGTCCTCGGTCATGACCCAGCCCGAGATTGCCGAGACGATTGAACCGCAGCCGGCGCTCTATCCCGCCTTTGCCGAGGCGCAGGCCCGCTTTCGCAGCAGCTATCCTCAGATCAAGGAGTTCCAATGAGTTTTTTCGCCGATATCGCCCCGCTGAAATTCGAAGGGCCGGAGAGCGGCTCGGAACTGGCCTTTCACCATTATGACCCCGACGCCGTGGTGCAGGGCAAACGGCTGGAAGATCACCTGCGCTTTGCAGTGGCCTATTGGCACTCCTTCGCGTGGGAGGGGGGCGATCCCTTTGGTGGACCCACCTTTATGCGCCCCTGGCAGGCGGCGCCGGACATGGATCATGCCCGGGCGAAAGCAGATGCGGCGTTTGACCTGTTCGACATTCTTGGCGTGCCGTTTTTCTGCTTTCACGATGCGGATATGCGCCCCGAAGGCGCGAGCTTTGCGGAAAGCCAGCGCAATTTCGAGGCGATGGTCGAGTATTGCCTGGCCAAGATGGAGACCCGCAAGGTGGGGCTTTTGTGGGGAACGGCGAACCTGTTCAGCCATCGCCGGTTTATGGCCGGGGCGGCGACCAATCCGGATCCCGAGGTCTTTGCCTGGGCTGGCGCGACCGTGAAGTCCTGCATGGATGCGACGGTGAAGATGGGCGGTCAGAACTATGTGCTCTGGGGCGGGCGCGAGGGCTACGAGACGCTGCTGAACACCGATCTCGGCCGCGAGATGGATCATATGGGGCGGTTCCTCAACATGGTCGTGGAGTACAAGCACAAGATCGGATTTGAAGGACAAATCCTTCTGGAACCCAAGCCGCAGGAGCCATCCAAGCACCAATACGACTATGACGTGGCGACCTGTTTTGGATTTCTGCAGCGCTACGGGCTGGAGAACGAGATCAAACTCAACATTGAGCAGGGTCATGCGATCCTGGCCGGGCATTCCTTTGAGCACGAAATTGCTCTGGCCTCGGCGCTTGGCGTGCTCGGCTCGATCGATATGAATCGCAACGACTACCAGTCCGGGTGGGATACGGACCAATTCCCGAATGCCGTGCCCGAGGTGGCTTTGGCCTATTACCACATTCTGAAGTCTGGCGGGTTCAGCACAGGCGGTACGAATTTCGACGCCAAGCTGCGGCGGCAGTCCCTGGATCCGAAGGATCTTGTGGCGGCGCATGCCGGGGCGATGGATGTCTGCGCCCGCGGTGTGATGGCGGCGGCGGCGATGTTGCAGGATGGCGGGTTGGAGCAGGCTTTGGCGACGCGCTACGGTGACTGGAGCCGCACCGAGGCGGAGTTGATGCTCGATAGCGATCTGGGTGCGCTGTTCGACAAGGCGATGTCAGGTGAGGTGAAACCGGAGCCACGTTCGGGGCGGCAGGAAATTCTGGAGAACTACGTCAACCGGTTCGTGTGAGGATATCGGGAGCGGG
>JBCDEC010000316.1:0-4361 GCA_039179965.1 Pseudomonadota bacterium | reverse complement strand
CGCTTGCAATGGCCGCCGCCTGGAGTGGCCAGATCAGACCGGCGACAACAGTCAGCCACGCGCTGCGGCGCAGGTCTGCACGCACCGGTTTCACCAGCTCCGATAAGGCTCCCTGTTCTGCGCCCGTCATGTCTGCCTGCCCCATTGCGCAGCCCGATTTTGCGGAGATTCCCGATGCGGGCAAGGTGAAGTTACCACCTCGCAGCCCTGTGGCGCAGAGGCTTCGCGCGGGCAACCGTGGTCACGCGCGCATTGACAGGTTCCATAATGCCCCGCCAGAACAGGGGCTAAGGTCAGAAAGGAGGGGTGCCTTTATGCTGGAATTGTTGGATGCCGCGCTTTTGCCGGAAGACCATCCGGCGCTGGTGCCCGATATGTGGGCCCGTGGCATACTCTTTCATTCGAGTGTCACGCCTGACGCCCGCAGTGCTGCTTTGGCGGCTGCCGGCCTCCCGCGCGACTTGTCTGAAGACGAACCACTGAAACTGACGCAGGCGCATGAGGCGGTGCTTCTGGAGGCCCTGTCAGAGATCCTTGGCGACGCCAGTTTCGGCGCCAAGGCGGGCACCGATCAGGATCCGCATGTGGGGACGGTTCTGAGCTATATGTGCTTTGCCGCAGCGGATCTGCGCGAGATGATGACACTGATGGTGCGCTACCTTCCGATCACCCGGTCGCAATCGCGTGTCACGCTCGACTACACCGCCTATGGCGCGACGATCGAATTGGGCTTTGCCGATGGGCCATCGTCGCGGCAGAACCAATATGGCGAGTTTGCCGTGGGAGCGGTGTCCGCGACGGTGCGCGCAGCGGTCGGCGATGCCTCTGCCGTGGAATGGATTTCTGTTGCCGCGCCGGATCGGCTGAGGCCCGGCGTTCTGGATCAGATCTATGGCTGCAAGCTGCGCAAGGGCCTGTCCCGCTTTGCGGTGGCCATTCCATCTGAGGCGCTCGACCTGCCGATCACCTCATCGGACGACCGGCTTCTTGAGCATCTGACGGCCTACGGTGACATTCTTCTGGCCCGTCGCAAGGCCCATGGATCGTCGGTTCTGGAAGAGGTCGAGCGCAAAATTCTTGAGCGCCTGAGTTTCGGAGCGCCCAGCCTGGTTGAGATTGCCGAATTGATGGGGATCAGCCCCCGGACGCTGTCGCGACGGCTGGAACGCGAAGGTCACACTTATCGCGAAGTGCAGGAACGTCTGCGCTATGAACTGGCGCGCCGACATCTGGCGAACCCGAACTTGCCGCTGGCGGAGATTGCCTTTCTTTTGGGCTTTGCCGACCAGAGCAGCTTTGGCACCGCCTTCCGCCGCTGGGCCGGTTTCACGCCGGGCCAATACCGCCGGACGTTGTGATCTGCGCCAGTGCCACATGCGACCATGGACCCTGCCGTGATGGACCGCACCGTCATCGGCCGCCCGTGCCGGATTTTTCAAAAATCCGAGCAAAAATTTTCAAAATTTTTGTGCGCCGTGTGAATCTGTGCTTCCGGAGCCAAAAACGGCGCCACGCCTGAATTCTGCGCCCGAAACGCTACGGATCAACCTTGGTCTTTGAACTGGGACTGGCGTTTGGCAGGGACTGCAAGCGTGACATTTGGACAAAACGCCAATTGCTGCTCTGTGCGGCAACAGGATCCGATGCGTTGAAAACCGGCTACAGACCGTCTTGACGATCCCGCGTTCATGGGTTGCAATGAGCCCATGAGGATTGAACGAAGCCAGCCGTCCGCCCGGCAGTCGCGTCTTCTCTCGGACCGGCTGAACGGAATACAGGGCACATGCATCCATTGCGACACATGTGATGGGTTTTGCGCGGCTCTGATCGAGGCGCTGACTGTGCCGGAGGCAGTGCTGAAGCAACGCTCGCCTGAATGATCGGGCCGCGTCGCAGCGCGGATCGCGTTGTGTTGTGTGCATTGGCGATGGCGCCTGATCACCCCTGGCGCCTCTCGTCTTTCGGTGCGCGCATCCAGCCGTCTTCGAACGTCACGCAGGACAGGTCGGCAAAGCGGATCAAACGCTCCAATTCCGCCTCGAACCGTGTCTGACGCCCTTTTCCCCAACGTACCCCCCATTCCGGCCACAACGCCCTGACACGCAAGCAACCCGTGGCACGATCTGCCTTCATATCGACGCGCCCCACCAGTTGATCGCCCTCCAGCAGCGGAAAGACGTAGTAGCCGTAGGTGCGTTTTTCAGCCGGTACGAAGATCTCGATCCGGTAGTGAAACCCAAACAACCTGTGCGCCCGGGCCCGATCTCGCAACGCTGGATCAAAAGGCGACAGAACCCGCAAACGTCCGGTCGGCTCGGGCGGGGTCTCTTCCAGCGTCTCCGGGCGCAGCACGACGCGCCGGTCTGCGCCATCTGCGCAGGTGACATTTGCCGAAACCAGCCGTCCGGCCTCCAGTTCAGATGCCACCCAGCTTTTGGCCTCGGCCGGTGACACGGTGTCCCAGAAGGCGGCGATCTCGCCGCTGGTGGCAAACCCCAGGCGGTCCACCGCCCCGTTGCACAGCCAGTCAATGCTGTCGTCCGGTGCCGGTGGATTGGCACAAAGATGAGCATCGATCACCCGCTCGGTGAGATCGTAGCGCTTCTGAAACCCGTCCCGCCCGGTCACCGTAAGTCGACCGGACCGCCACAGAAATTCCAGCGCCGTTTTGGAGGGATGCCAGTCCCACCACCCGGTTGAGCCTTTCTTTTCCTCTCCACCCAGCGCGCTCGATCCGCAGGCGCCGTGATCGCGGATATGGCAGAACACGTCTTCAAGCTGGGACTCAAAGTCGTGTTTGTGCCAGGCTGTCCAACGGGAGAGAAGCGTGTCCTTGTCCCTTTGAAAACGCAGGTGCCAATGCGGGTAAAATCCGATCGGGATGACTGCCGCGTCATGGGTCCAGTGCTCGAACAGCCCGCCCTGCGCGTAAAGCCGTTTCAGATGTTTCGGACGGTAGGCCGGGCGTCGGCTGTAAAGGATCATGTCATGGGCGCGCGCCACAGTGTTCACGCTGTCCAACTGGACAAAGCCAAGGCGATGGATGAGCGCGGCGAGATCTTCCCCTTTCCCCGGGCCGGACGGCGTTTCCGCCAGCGCATGGCGATCCAGAAACAGAGCCCGCGCGGTTCTGTTGTCCAGGCGCGGCAAAGCCATGGTTCAACGCCGCCGCAGCGTGTCGCCGTATGAGATCTTGGGGGTCAGGGTAATCTGATTGTCCATCGGCGGGTCGGTCTCGGACAGGCGGCTGACAACGATCTGGGCGGCGGCGCGCCCGATCTCCAACCGGCAGGCATCCATTGTCGCCAGTTGCCGGGGCAGACCCTGCAACAGTTCCACCCCGTTGAACCCGGCCAGACCGATCTGGCGGGGCACCTCAATGCCCTGATCGAGCAGATAGAGCAGTCCGCCCGCGCCGATCATATCATTGGAATAATAGAGGAAATCGAGTTCCGGGGAGCGTTCCAGCATCGCTTCTGTCATCTCGCGGCCCTTCAGCAGCGCCGAGCCGCCGGAATAGAAGTCGCGGTCCTCGATTTCGATCCCCGACTTGGCCAGCACCTCGGTAAAGCCCTCAAACCGCTTTCGGGCGCGATGGTCGAGCGGCATTTTCGTGCCCATGAATCCGATATGCTGATACCCGGCCTTCAGGATCGCCTGAGCCATTTCGCGCCCCGCCCTGCGATGCGAAATACCGACCATGGCATCGACCGGTTTGCCGTCGGTGTCCATGATCTCGACCACCGGAATGCCGGCGGCTTCCAGCATGGCGCGGGCGGCGTCGGAATGCTCAAGACCGGCAATGATAACGCCGGACGGACGCCAGGAGAGCATCTCGTAAAGCACCCGCTCTTCTTTTTCCGGCATGTAATCCGTGACGCCGACCACGGGCTGCAATTCTGTGTCCTCAAGGACTTCATTGATGCCCGTGAGAACTTCGGGAAACACCATGTTTTTCAACGACGGAATGATTACAGCCACCAGGTTGACCCGCGACGAGGCCAGGGCGCCGGCGATCTTGTTGGGCACGTATCCCAGTTCCTTGGCCGCGCTGAGCACCTTTTCACGGGTCGCTTCCGAGACATCGCCGCGCTTGCGCAGAACCCGGCTTACCGTCATTTCCGAGACGCCGGAAGCTTCGGAAACATCGCGGAGCGTGAGGGGGCGTTTGGAGTCCATGGTCACAGCGCTGTCCCTTCTAGGCAGTTTGGAACAAGGCTAGCCAAGTGAACGCGGAGGTTCAACACATCCCGCAGGGCAGCCGGCAACCCGGGTGACAATCCGGCCTTGGCCCGTTAGAACCCCCCCGGCTGGCCCCGTGGCTCAACTGGATAGAGCAGCCCCCTCCTAAGGGGCAGGTT
>JBCDEC010000315.1:0-4364 GCA_039179965.1 Pseudomonadota bacterium | reverse complement strand
GGCCGAGACGGGCATCAAATCGATGATCAACGGGCCCGAGAGCTTTACACCGGATGGCAATTTCATTCTGGGCGAAGCGCCCGAACAGGCCGGGTTCTTTGTCGGGGCGGGGTTCAACGCCTTTGGCATTGCCTCGGGTGGCGGCGCAGGCATGGCGCTGGCCGAATGGGTGGCCACAGGCGCGCCGCCCTTTGATCTCTGGCCCGTCGACATCCGCCGCTTTGGCCGGGTGCACCGCGACACCGCCTGGGTCCGGGCGCGCACCCGCGAGGCTTATGCCAAACACTACACCATGGCCTGGCCGTCGGAAGAGCACAGCTCGGCCCGGCCCACGCGCCGCTCTCCGCTTTATGCGCATCTGGCCGCAAAAGGCGCGGTCTTTGGCGAAAAGCTCGGCTGGGAACGCCCGAACTGGTTCGCAGCGCCGGGTGAGGTGGCTGAGGATATCTACACCTACGGCACACCGAACTGGGATGGGGCGGTCGCCCGCGAACACATGGCCTGCCGCACGACTGCGGTGCTTTTTGATCAAAGCTCGTTCGCGAAATTCCTGCTTGCGGGCCCGGATGCCGAAGCGGCGCTGAGCTGGATTGCCGCGGGCGATGTGGCCCGCCCGCCCGGCACGCTGACCTATACACAAATGCTCAACGACCGGGCCGGGATCGAAGCGGATGTGACCTGCGCCCGGCTGTCGGACGGCGCCTACTACATCACCACCGGCACCGGCTTTGCCACCCGTGACGCCAACTGGATCGCGCGCACGATTCCCAGCGGTCTGAACGCTCATCTCAGCGACGTCACATCCGGCTATGCGGTGGTGTCGCTGATGGGGCCGAGGGCACGCGACATCCTTTCGCAGGTCTGCGCCGAGGATGTGTCCAACGCGGGCTTTCCCTTCGGTGCCGTGCGCACGCTCTTCATCACAGGTGGCCCGGTTATGGCCATGCGTCTTTCCTATGCCGGGGAGCTGGGCTGGGAGTTGCACATCCCGACCGCATACGCCGTTTCGGTTTACGAAGCCTTGCACACGGCCGGGACAGACCATGGCCTGACCGATGCCGGATACCGCGCGATCGAGACGTTGCGGCTGGAAAAGGGCTACCGCGCCTGGGGCGGCGAAATCGGGCCGGACACCACGCCCATCGAAGCCGGTCTCGACTGGGCCTGCCGGAAGGCAACGCCGTTCAAAGGGCAAGAGGCGCTCATCGCCGCCCGCGCGGCGCCACGCACCCGGCGCCTCGCCACCTTCACCACCACGTCCCAGATCCGCCTCCTGGGCCGCGAAACCATTTTTCGGGGCGATACACGCGTCGGGTATCTGGCCTCTGGCGGCACCGGCCACAGCCTCGATCGCGCCATCGGGATGGGCTATCTCACACATCCGGCGGGCATCAGCGAGGACTGGATCCTGCAAGGGGAATACACCCTGGACGTCGCCGGTGCGCGGGTTCCGGCAGAGGTCACGCTGCGCCCCCTTTACGATCCCGAAAATCTCAGGCTCAAATCCTGAGTGGCGCAAAGGAGACCAGACATGGCCGGATGCATAACGTTTGAAACGCTCAGGGAGCAGGTCGCAGCGGGCGCGGTCGACACCGTGCTGGCCTGTCTGGTGGACATGCAGGGCCGGCTTATGGGCAAGCGCTTTACAGCGGTCCATTTCGTCGACAGCGCCTGGGAAGAGACCCATTGCTGCAATTACCTGATTGCCACCGATCTCGAAATGGCCACGCCGGAAGGCTATGCCACGACAAGCTGGGCCAAAGGCTACGGCGATTACATCATGAAACCCGACCTGGCCACGATACGCCCTCTGCCCTGGCTGGAGGGCACCGTGATGATCCTGTGCGATCTGCTGGACCATCACACCCATCAGGAGGTGCCGCAGTCGCCACGGGCGATCCTGAAATCACAGGTGGCCCGCGCCGAAGCCAAGGGCCTGACGCCGATGTGTGCGACAGAGCTGGAATTCTTTCTCTTCGAGGGAACGTTGCGGGAAAACGCCGCAAAGGGGTTTTCCGACCTGACCCCGATCAGCGACTACAACGAGGATTACCACATCTTCCAGACCTCCAAGGAGGAAGGGGTGATGCGGCCGATTCGCAATCATCTGGTGAGCGCGGGCATCCCCGTGGAGAACTCCAAGGGTGAGGCCGAAGCCGGTCAGGAAGAGCTCAACATTCGCTACGACGCGGCTTTGCAGACCGCAGAATACCACACGATCGCCAAACACGCGGTCAAGGAGATCGCGTGGTCGCAGGGGGTCTCCGCCACCTTCCTGCCGAAATGGGCGGCGGATCGGGTGGGATCGTCCTCTCACGTCCATCAGTCGCTCTGGGCCGGGGGGCAGAACGCCTTTTACGACCCCGGCGATCCTCTGGGCATGTCGGCCACCATGCAGGCTTACATCGCGGGTCAGCTCAAATATGCCGCGGATCTGACGGTCTTTCTGGCGCCCTATGTCAACAGTTACAAACGCTTCGCCAAGGGCACCTTTGCCCCCACCAAGATCGGCTGGTCGGTGGACAACCGTACCGCAGGCTTTCGCCTGTGCGGCGATGGCACAAAGGCGGTGCGGATCGAATGCCGGATCGGCGGATCGGATCTGAACCCCTATCTCGCGCTTGCGGCGCTTCTTGCAGCCGGTCTGGCGGGGATCGAGGAAGAGCTGACGCTCATCCCGCCGATCACGGGCGATGTCTACTATGCAACGGATGTGCCCGACATCCCGACGACCCTGCGCGATGCCACCGCACATCTGCGCGGCTCGAAGATGCTGCGCGCGGCGATGGGCGACGGGGTTGTCGATCACTATGTCCGCTGCGCCGAATGGGAGCAGGAAGAATTCGACCGCGCGGTCACAGATTGGGAACTCCGCCGGGGCTTTGAGCGCGCATGACCACTCATTTTGCCTGTCCCACCAATGGCGCGTGTCCGGCGATGCGGCGGTCATATGCGCTGCAGGGGCGAAACGCCGGACCCGGTGGGCGGAGGATGCTCGCGGGCACAGTCTGTCGTGGCAACGCCACCGGTCCTGACCGGCGGCTGCGCGGGACGGGCTGTATCCAGTCGGACACGGCGTCGGACACGGCGTCGGGCACCGAGTCGGGCACTGAGCCCGGCACCGAGTCGGGCACGGGCGGCGGTGCGTCCCGCAGCGGCCGGCATTCCCCGGCACGAACGAAATCATTTGACGCAAGGAGGGTGTCATGACGCTGACAGCCAATTGGTCTTACCCGACCGCGATCCGGTTCGGTGCTGGCCGCATCTCGGAACTGGGCGAGGCCTGCGCGGTGGCCGGGATCTCCAACCCGCTGCTGATCACCGACCGGGGGCTGGCGGCCTTGCCGGTAACCGAGACGGCTCTGGCGGCGCTGGACGCGGCGGGTCTGTCGCGCGCCCTGTTCAGTGATGTCGATCCGAACCCGACCGAAACCAATCTCGCCGCCGGGGTCGCGGCGTTCCAGGCCGGGGACCATGACGGCGTGATTGCCTTTGGTGGCGGCTCCGGGCTCGATCTGGCGAAGACGGTCGCATTCATGGTCGGCCAGGATCGCCCGGTCTGGGATTTCGAGGACATCGGCGACTGGTGGACGCGCGCCGACCCGTCGGCCATTGTCCCCATCGTGGCCGTCCCGACCACAGCAGGGACAGGATCGGAGGTCGGACGGGCCAGTGTGCTGACGCACTCAGAGACCCACATGAAGAAGATCATCTTTCATCCCAAGATGCTGCCCGTGCAGGTGATCTGCGATCCGGAACTGACCGTGGGGATGCCGCCCGCGATCACCGCCGGGACGGGAATGGACGCCTTTGCGCATTGTCTGGAGGCCTATTGTTCGCCGCACTACCATCCGATGAGCGAGGGCATCGCGCTGGAGGGCATGCGACTGGTCAAGGACTATCTGCCGCTGGCCTATGGCGATGGCACGGATCTGGAGGCACGGGCGCAGATGATGTCTGCGGCCGCCATGGGGGCCACGGCGTTTCAGAAAGGGCTTGGCGCGATCCATGCGATCTCGCACCCGGTCGGCGCGATTTACAACACCCATCACGGAACCACCAATGCCGTGGTGATGACCAAGGTTCTGGCCTTCAACCGCCCGATGATTGAACCGCGGATCGATGCCCTGGCGGCCTATCTCGGGATCACCGGCGGCTTTGACGGGTTTGTCGCCTATGTCAGCGGGCTGATCGACGGCCTGGGCATCCCGTCGTCGTTGACGCGGCTGGGGATCTCTGATCCCGACGTTGCCCGGCTGACCGAGCTTGCGCTGACCGATCCCTCCTGCGGCGGCAATCCGGTGGCGCTGACGGCGGAGAACCTCAGCCCGCTGATTGCGTCCTGTTTCGACGGGTGAGGGCCG
>JBCDEC010000314.1:0-4377 GCA_039179965.1 Pseudomonadota bacterium | reverse complement strand
CCGCAATGGGGTGGCGCTGGCGTCGAGCACGCGCGCCAAGGTCATGTACGAGACCCGGTTGCCCGCGGCGATATACTTTCCGCGCGAAGATCTGCTGATCAAGGACAGCGAAAAGAGCGACCTCCAGACCTTTTGCCCGTTCAAGGGCACGGCGGACTTTCTGGATATCACCTGCAGCGGTGAAACGCTGAGGAATGCCGTCTGGAGCTATGGGCGCGCGCTGCCGGAGGCCGAAGAAATCGCCGGCCACGTGGCCTTCATGCCCGGGATCGTAACGGATGTGGATCTGGGCGAGAACAAGATCCGCCCGCCCTCAGGGGGCAATCTCACCGGTCCGATGGTGGATTGGCTGCTGCGGGAAGCCTCGCGGATCGAAACGCCGGACGAACTGGTCCGGGCATTGTCGAACAAGCTGCAGGAAGGCGGCATTGGATTGTCGCGGCTGACGGTGTTGATCTGGTCTCTGCATCCGATGATTGCTGGGCGTCACTACTTGTGGAACCGGGACACGGACAAGGTCCGCGTGACCGCCCCGAGCTATGAAATTCACCAACGGCCGGAGTTTATCGCCAGCCCGTTGCGGCATGTGTCCAACGGTCTGGGCGGGGTGCGCCAGAAGATCGGCATGGACTACGGCGAGGACACCTTTCCGATCATCGAGGACCTGCGGGCGCAAGGTGCCACGGATTACGTTGCCATGCCGCTGCCGTTTTCGGACGGCCGGATCAATGTGCTCACCTTGACCTCGGATGCGCCGGAGGGGTTCTCCACCGCGGCGCTGGGCCTGATTTTCGAACTGTCGAGCGTGCTCAGCCGCTACCTTGAGGTCTTCACCCTGCGCGAACGCACCCAATCGCTGCTGGAAACCTACGTGGGCAAGCGCACCGGTGCGCGGGTGATGGGCGGCGAAATCCGCCGCGGCGACGGGGATGATATCGATGCGGCGATCATGTTCTGCGATCTGCGCCGGTCGACGCTGATGGAAGAACGCTTGGGGCGGTCCGCCTACATTGAGTTGCTCAACCGGTTCTTCGACGCGGTATCGGCTCAGGTGACGGCAGCCGGTGGTGAGGTGTTAAAATTCATCGGCGACGCGGTCCTGGCCGTGTTTCCAGCGGGCGACGATCCGAGCAAGGCGCGCAGCCAGGCGTTGAAAGCGGCGCGATCCATCGTTGCGGAATTGGACGCCCTGGAGCCAAACGGGACCGGCATTCGGTGTGATTGCGCGATCGGAATTGCTTTTGGTCGGGTCACTTATGGCAATGTCGGGTCACAAGAACGGCTGGACTTCACCGTGATTGGCCAACCCGCCAACATTGCCGCGCGTCTGGGGGATTATGGAAAGACCGTAGGCGAACGTATCGTGGTGACGGAGTATCTCGCCGAAGATGCCAAAGATGCGCGCGCCCTGGGTGATTTGAAGCTGCACAATGTTTCGCAAAGGGTTGCAAGCTATGCCCTGTCTGGCGCGCAATGCCCGGAGGCGGCCAAGGCGGCAACGCAAACGCCTCAGCCCGGCCCGGACGGATCACTTGCATCACCGCAAGAGCCGTTTTCCGGATCGGAAAACGGACCGGAATTTTCATAAAATTCCGGTTTCGGCACGGACCTTTTGGCCGATGGGCGGACTGCGCCAGCAATGCCAGCTCGCCCATTTCATCCGGTCGTTTGACAGAGCATCACGCGCGGTCTCTCAGAGGAAATCTTCCCGGCGCGGTGTGAAGCAATCGATCAACACGCCAGGTTCGAGACAGACGCAGCCGTGCAATTCCCCCGACGGAACGACAAAACTGTCGCCGGGTCCGACCTCGCGCTCAAGATCGCCCACAATAAACCGGAATCGCCCGCTTTCGACATAGGTCGATTGCAGGTTCGGGTGACTGTGGAGCGGCCCTTCCGCCCCCTCCGCCGCGAACCGGACGGCCACGACCATCAACAAGGGATCGTCCGACAGGACCTGGCGGGTGACATTTTCGGCCTTGGTCACAACTGGAAAATCGGACATCACGTTCTGGCCTCAAGTTTGCAGTGTGGCCTCTTTGATACCGATTTTGACCGCAGGGATAAACCCGCGGACCGCAAAGGCGGGGCTTGGAAAAAAGGGCGCCGGGGCATTGACACAACTGGGGCGCTTGACCGGCATCGTCGGGTCAACATGGTGAGTCCCAGCGTCGCTCCTGATGGGACTTTGCGCGGGGCCGTTGAGCACCGAGTTCACGTCTCTGACACGCCCGTGCGTCCGTGCCACCGGGGTCCCATTCGCGACTCGATCAGACACGGATCCTGATATGCGGCCGTGCGACAGGCGGGGCGGATTGGCGAAAATGCCAACAGACGGGTGATGCACTTTCATGCGAGCGGTTGGACCGATGCGGCGCAGGTGGCGGCCCGGTGCCGCCCGCGCATGATCGGGGATGATGACCGCACCGGCGGTGTGACCCGCCAGATCGACCTCGCCGGACGTCTGGGCTGCCGGTGTCACCGGACTCACCCGCCTCCGCGATTTGCTTGGCATGACCTGCCGGGCATGAGTCTTGCCCCTGGCGGAATCGACCTTGGCGACGGATGCATCCACGTCATCAACCCTGGCTGACGGGTGCGCTGCACCATATTCGCCCTGAACACCCGGTTCTGTTGCCGGGTCCGAGCCAACAGACCGATTGCCTCTCACGACGATGACAATCTTGCCTGCGCATCTCAAAACATGTCCTCGCCGAGTGGACCTTCAGGTATTGGCCGGCTTCTTCAGAACAACTTTGAAGGTGTTCTCATCCGCATCCGAAAAATCGAGATCGGCGTCATACCCCTGATCATCGATGAAATTGCAAATCCGTTTTGGCGCGTCGAGACGGTGGGGCACGAGAAGCGTGGCAATCCGATGCCTCGGCGCGGCGGAGTAGTGCGCGGTCAGACAGGTGCTGAGGGGCAGACCATCATAGTCCGCCGGATCGACGTCCGGAAACCCCGTGACTTGCGTGATCTCCGGCTATCCGCCCTCCCGTTGGCGAGTCTGGATTGTTTGACCTAACGAAGAGGATCAACCCATGTGTGTGGTATACTAGTATCTGTACTAGGATACTAGTCTGGCATACTAGTTTACATTTTGTGACAAGTGATGTATCCAGAGGCTCGACAAAGGAGCTCTTACATGGCGCAGACAACCGCTCTCGGCGGCCGGCGCACCAGCGTTGACGACATTTTTGACCACCTGCACGATCAGATTCTGACGCTGAAGCTCAGGCCGGGTGACCGCATCTCAGAGGCGGATATCGCCGCGCAGTTTGGCGTGTCGCGGCAACCGGTGCGGGATGCCTTCAGTCGGCTGGCCAATCTGGGATTGCTGCTGATCCGGCCGCAAAGGGCCACGGAAGTCCGCCGCTTCTCTTTGCGCGAAATCGAAAAAGCGCGGTTTGTCCGCGCGGCGGTAGAACAGGAGGTGCTGCGCCGGGCCTGCGCGCTGTGCGATGCACAGGGGGCGGCGCAGCTGGATGCGGCCCTTATTTTGCAGGACGCTGCGCGCGCGGCCGGTGACGTCGATGTATTTGGCCGGCTCGATTATGAGTTCCACAAGGTGCTCTGCAAGATCGCCCATGCCGAATACGCCTTTGACGTCATTCTTGAAGAAAAGGCGAAAGTCGATCGCCTCTGCATGCTGGGGCTGGAAAAGGAACAGCGCATGCCGGAACTGATCAGAGACCACCGCGCCATTTCCGATGCCGTCAAGGCGCACGACGCCGAGACGGCTGTCAAAGCTGGGATGATCCATCTGTCGCGGCTGGATGAAACCATCGCGCAGATCTCGGCCACCAACGCCAGCTACTTTGAGGCGGGCTCCGGCTGAACCGCATGCCCGGGCGGGCGCACCTGTCCCGGTCCACACCACTGCGCGGGCTTGCTCGCGCCGCTTCACCCAAACCGCGGAAGGTCCATGACCGCGCGCGCCGATCATCCTGTTGCCAGGCCCTCTCCCGGGGCGCTGTACGTCCTGGCCCTGGCCTGGCCGATGACCCTGAAGGCCGCGTTTCCGCTCGGTATGGTGGTGATCGACGGTTGGCCGGTGTCTGCCCTGGGCGAAGCTGCGCTGGCCGCCCTTGGCCTGGCCGCGGCCCTTGGCGGGATCGTGCTGGGCGTGAACTTCGCCTTTTCGCACGCCATGCAGATCCGCACGGCACGGGCGTTCGGCACGGGCGATCCGCGCAAGTGTTCGCAACCCGCCAGCTCATTGGAAGGCCCAAAGATACGCAAAGACGTGCGAAATTTGTACAGGATTTGTACGAGATTTCCGCCGTTTCAGCAGAATGCGGCGTGAAAGCTCGCGGGACTTTCTGCAAGCTTCTGCACAAAGCCCTGTAAATAGGCCATATTTTTCAGGTGTTT
>JBCDEC010000313.1:0-4411 GCA_039179965.1 Pseudomonadota bacterium | reverse complement strand
CCCAGGCCATCACCGATGCTCTCTACGGAGCGCTGGGGGTATTGGCTGCCTCCCAGGGCACGATGAACAGTTTTACCTTTGGCAATGAACGCTACTCGACGATCAACAGATGCCCGGTCCGCGGGTCGCGCGCGATCCCCTGCGCCTCGCTCAAGGGCGGCGAGAGTGTCATCGTGTCGATCTGCCTCAGGATTTTACCTGTGGGCGAGAGCCATGTCAGACGTTCAGGGTCATCTTCCACAGTGATCAGGCTGCCGTCGGCGTCGATCACCATCCCCTCGGTGTCGGCCCATCCGCTCTCGATTCGAAAGGGCGCGCCCAGCGGGTCGCCGGCCTTGCTGAGACGTTGAAACGCGCCTGCCCCGTCGGCGACGATCAATGCGTCGCCTTCGAGCGTGATCGCTTTGATCCGCGACAGGTCCGAGCCGATCCGGCGAAGTTCGAGACCATCCAGCGTGACCAGCACGGCTTCAGGACCCTCATTGGCAATCCATAGCCCGCAAAATGCCGGATCATATTCCAGACTGGCGGGCCGATTGAGCTGATATCGGCCGGTCAGAACCAGATCCAGCGCTTGTGCCATTCCCGCCGTGCCGATCAAGACCCACAGACCGACTATCCCTGAAACACGTCCCATGATCGTGTGCTCCTGCGCGTGCCTCTCCCGAACCAAGTCAAGAGATGGCGCGCCAGTCGCGCCGGTCAATCCGCGCCTTTTCAAGGCCTCTTGCCGTACGCGACGACGCCTTGGTGGCACGCGCTTCAACGTCGAAACATCACGACGGGCATGTGACGCGCCCGATGACGAAACGAGCTGGTACGATTGGTTTTTCTGATTGAATTCCCTGTGTCGGCCACGGGGTCTCGAGGCGGCAAAAAGCGCTACACTTGTGATTGCAAAGCTGGCCGAAGTCGCTAAGAAGGCGTGTGTGACGCCAGTTGACGACTGACGTCACGGGGACCACCACACCAGCCATGGCAGGGATCGCGCGACCGTTGCGCGGCGTTCCTGTCCGAGCTTTCAGCCACAACGATTTCAAAAGACCAAAACCATGACATCAGAAATCCGAGCGCTGATGTCCCTGGCCTTTCCGATTGTTGTATCGATGGCGGCGGCCACTCTGATCGGGGTCGTGGACACCGTCATGATTGCGCCTTTGGGAACAGTACCACTGGCCGCGGCTTCCATCACGGCGTCCGTTTCCATTCTTTTTTATGCGTCATTGTACGGCTTTACCGCCGTCATCGGGGTCAGGATGGCCGAAGCGCACGGCCAAAAAAAACCGCAGGCGCTGTCGGATGCGACCCGGAACGGATTGATTGTCGCAAGTGTGACCGGCACTCTGGGAGCTGCCGCGATGCTGGCTGTCGAGCCGGCATTGGGGTGGCTGGGCCAGCCTCCGGAAGTCACGCAGATACTTGGTGCATACTGGACCGCCATGAGCCTTCTGGTGATCCCTTTCATGGTGTTTTACACCCTTAAAGCGCTCTTTGATGCAATCGAACGCCCCTGGCTTGGCGTCGGGCTCGCCTTCGTGGCGGTTATCCTCAACGTCCCCGCCAATCTGCTCCTGATTCACGGGATCGGCGACTGGCCGGGTCTGGGTCTGCTGGGCGCTGGCGTGGCAAGTCTGATCTCACAATGCGTCTCGCTGATCCTCGCCTGGGTCATCTGGCGCCGGGCCTCGGCCACCGCAGATGCCCGGCTGCCGCGACTGCGCACGCGCCGTGAACTGGGGGTTCAGCTCAAGGAAGGGTCCGTCATCGCAATCGGTTATCTGGGCGAGGGCGGCGCCTATACCTTTGCCAGCCTGATGATGGGGTGGTTCAGCGCGGTCACACTGGCGGCGCACCAGATCGTCGCATCTGTCGGTGACGTGCTCTACATGGTCCCGCTGGGGGTTTCGGTCGCTGTCTCAATTCGGATCAGTCAGGCCATCGGGGCGAACCAGCGTCAGCGCCTGATCAAGATCGGTTTGGCCGCACTGATCGTCATCGTCACGTGGATGGTCGTGGTGATGCTTGGGGTTTTGGCGGCAGGCGGTGTCATATCGCGCGCCTTGTCCACCGATCTGGATGTCGTGGCTCTGGCGACCAGCATGTTCGTTGTGATCGCGTTCATGCAGATTGCCGACGGCGTTCAGGGGACCATGCTGGGCGCGGCGCGGGGCATGATGGATAACCGCATGCCAGTCGTCATCACGCTTGTCTGCTACTGGGCGCTGGCCTTGCCCTTGGGATATGTTCTGGGGTTCGTCCTGGAGTTCGGTCCGAACGGGATCTGGATCGGATACGGTCTGGGTCTGTTGGCCTCAGCCCTGGCGCTGACACAGCGCTTCTTTGTTTTGGCGCGAACAGCCGTCAGGCCCTAGCGTCCTGCTATTGACGCTTCCGCGACAGGCGCGCCCCCGCTTGCGGGGCATCACCGTTTGCGGTCGCGCCGGGCACTCATGGGTTGAAAGGCGACGCCGACATGGGCTTCGCAATAGGGTTTGCCCGCCTGGACCGGCAGACCGCAGAACCAGAAATCAGGGGTTGCGGGATCGCCCACGGGCCATTTGCAGGTCCGTTCGGTCAGTTCCATCAGGGTCAGCTTCTTGGCCTTCTTCTCGATTTCGCTCACCTTGGCCAGCGCTTCGGGATCGATCTCGTTGGCCGAGGGCTGCGGTGGCAGCGGCTGACCGGCGGGTATGATCGGCTTTATGCGGCTGACCGGCGCCGCGACTGGGTCTTTTTCGGCGGCGGCCTGCACCGACGCCTTGGGTTTGACGGCCGGTTTGGCGGCGCTCTTGACCTTGCTGGGCTTGGGTTTGGCTGCGGACTCGCCTTGCCCTCCCGAACCGTTGCGGTTGCTCAGGCCAAGACGATGCACCTTGCCGATGACCGCATTGCGAGTCACCCCGCCCAACTCCTTGGCGATCTGGCTGGCCGATTGGCCTTCGCTCCACATTTTCTTGAGAAGTTCCACGCGCTCGTCGTTCCAGGACATCGCCGACCTTTCCTGCTCGTCTGTCATGCCGTTGCGGTTGTGCCGCCCGCGCCTGATAAAAGCGGGCGCAACGCCTCATACTAGCTGTTGCGCGCCGAGTTACAAGGCGATAGCCCGGCGCTCAAGCCCTTGTCGCGAAATGGAGCCGACATCATGCAGATTTCACCGGATATGGGACAACGTCGCTTTGGCCGGATCAACTGGCTGGGGCTTGCTACGCTGGCGCGTCGCGAAACCCAGCGCTTCATGGCCGTCTGGACCCAGACCGTTATGGCGCCGCTCGTGACGGCCGGTCTTTTCCTGGTGATCTTCTCGATCGCCATCGGCCCGCGCCGGGGCGAGGTGATGGGTGTCGATTTCACCACGTTCATTGCCCCCGGCATCCTGATGATGTCCGTCATCCAGAATGCTTTTGCCAATTCGTCGTCCTCGGTCGTGATTGCCAAGATTCAAGGGAATATCGTGGATACGTTGATGCCGCCGCTGTCCCCGCTTGAACTCGTTCTCGGTTATCTCGCGGGTGCTGTGGCGCGCGGCGCCGTCGTGGCGTTGAGCACGGCTCTGGCCTTCGCGCTGGTTCTTGGCATCATGCCGACCCATCCGCTGGTTTGGTTGGCCTTCGTTCTTGTGGGGTCTGCCTTTCTGGGGGCGTTGGGCCTTCTGGCGGGGATCTTCGCCAACAAGTTCGACCAGATGGCGGCGATCACCAACTTTATCGTCACGCCGCTCGCCTTTCTTTCGGGCACCTTCTACTCGGTGCAGGACTTGCCACCGGTTCTGAATGTCGTCAGCCATCTCAATCCGGTCTTCTACCTGATTGATGGCGGACGCTACGGCATGATCGGGGTGGCCGATTCCAGCCCTGTGCTGGGCCTGCTCATCGTCGGTGGGGCCACAGTCGTGGTGGGTGCGATCAGCTGGGCGCTGTTCCACACGGGCTACCGGCTGAAGAACTAGGGCAGGGCTGGTCAATCCGGACCGGCATGCTAGCCTGCCGATGCTGTCGGAGACTGCCCCATGAGCTTTGATATCTGGATGATCTACGTGGCCACGGTGTTGGCGTTGATGAGCACGCCGGGCCCCAGCCAGTTGCTGATGCTCTCCAACAGCGCGGCGTACGGGTTTCACAGGTCTCTGGCGACGGCCTGCGGTGATCTTACGGCCAATGCGCTTCAGATGCTGGCGGCCGGTCTGGGACTGGCGGCGCTGATTGCGGCGTCGGGGACCGCTCTTTCCGTGATCAAGTGGGCAGGGGTCGCCTATCTGATCTGGCTCGGCCTGCGCATGATCCGACGCGCCAGACCGGACGATCCGGCCCGTCTTGCGGCACGCCCGGCCGTCTCGCTGCGAACGTTATGCCTGCAGGGCTTTCTGACCTCTGCGGCAAACCCTAAAGCGGTCGTCTTCTTCGCCGCGCTCTTT
>JBCDEC010000312.1:0-4435 GCA_039179965.1 Pseudomonadota bacterium | reverse complement strand
GGATTGCCCGATGCCGTCATATCCCGACCGCACCAGAAACCGCCGCCCCGTCGCAGGTGTGAACGGAACAGCCATCTGCAACTTGGGATAGTAGCGCCCGCCCGCGTTTTCATAGGCATGCGCCCAATTGTGGTCGAAGATGTATTCGCCCTGGCTGTGGCTTTTGGCATAGAGCGGCGCGCAGGCAATGATCTGCCCGTCCAGCAGCGCGGTCAGATATTGCGGCTGCCAGCCCGTGCCGGGCCCGACCGAGCCGCTGGTTTCCAGCGCACGCAGGAAACGGTATGTCGTGAACGGGTCCAGAGGCGGCCCGCCATCGGCGGTCTCTGGGCAGGCACAGGCGTCCCAATCGCTCGGGTCGATCTCCGCCAATGTCCCGCGCACTTGGACTTCGATCTGAGCCTGATCCATGGAGCCTCCGCTGTTGGGCTAGAATGTGGCCCGAGGGGGAAAGGCTTCAACCCGGTTGCGCTGCGGCATAGCCTTCGAAAGTAATATTGTGTGCAATCTGGCGCGCGCTTGCCTCTTCGGCTGGCGATCGGATCGTCCAGCAGAGGATTGCCAGCCCGCCGTTGCGCAGTTCGTGCACGCGGGGATTGTCGAGATCATCGGCATGGTGGCTGATGAAACTGGCCCGCACATCGTCCACATCGGGAATGGCGCTGAGCCGGGCACAGACCTCGGGATCGGCTTCCCAGGTGTCGGCATCGAAGGCACAGGTCGTCAAACCGCGCGGCACCGTCGGGGCCAGTTGAGCCATCATTGCGACAGAGCCGGGATGGAACGACATCACGGCAACAGGCCCGGTATAGGACTGCAGCGCCTTTGCGGTTTCGCGTTCCAAGGTGCCGAACCCGCCAGATGCGCTCTGGTCTTTGAGTTCGATCAGAAGCGGCACCCGTCCGGCCACCTGCGCCAGAGTTTGGGTCAGTGTCGGAATGTGGTCCTGGGGCCCGCCACCGTTCAGATGCGTGACTAGGGCGTCTTTGGCACTCAGCTCTGAAATCCGGCCGTCAGAGTCGGTCAACCGCTCCAGCGTATAGTCATGAAAGACCAGCGGCACGCCGTCCTGGCTCAGTTGCAGATCGATTTCTATGCCGTAGCCGCCTTCGACAGCGGCTTCGATCGCAGATGGGCTGTTTTCTGGCCGCCGGGCATCCAGATCGTGCAGGGCGCGATGCGCGATAGGTTGGGTCAGAAAACCGCCGGGAAGGTCAACGGTCATTTGATCTGGAAGATCCCTTCGATTTCAACTGCGACGCCGAGCGGCAGAGAGGCCGCAGAGACAGCCGAACGCGCATGCCGTCCCGCATCGCCGAGCGCGGCCACCAGAAAATCGGATGCGCCGTTGATCACTTTCGGCTGATCGGTGAAATCGGCCGTCGAATTGACAAAACCCGTGAGTTTGACGACGCGCACAAGACGGTCGAGATCGCCGTCGCAGGCGGCCTTCACCTGTGCCAGCAAGCTGATGGCGCAGGCCTTGGCGGCAACGGCGCCGGTCTCAACGTCCATGTCGGCGCCAAGCTTGCCCAGGATCAATCCGCTGTCATCCATTGAGATCTGACCGGACACGTAGACAACATCGCCCGAGATCACGAATGGCACATAATTGGCTGCAGGTGCGGGAGCCGTTGGCAGGGTCACACCCATCTCTCCCAACCGGGACTCAAAGTTCATTGCGTCACTCCTTCTAGTCCCCCCGGGTTCGGCCCATACGCCTCTCACGTCGCGGGATCAGCATTGCCGTAGCGTCACACACACGCATAAGTGGTGGGCTGTGCCTTCGGCGCACGCTGCGCCGTCGTTTTCGCTCAGGTTTCGCGGAAGGCCTTGGTGAAATAGTCCGCCAAAGGTTTCACGAGATAGGCAATGGGCGTGCGATCGTCGGTGCGGATGTAGGCCTCAACCGGCATGCCGGGAATCAGCGCTGCACCTTCCGGAAACTTCTCCGCTTCGCCTTCGTTCAGCACGATTTCCGCGCGGTAAAAGCTCATCTGGGACCCCTCATCGTCAAAGGCGTCGGCCGAGGTCTGAACGACCCGGCCGAAGAGTTCCGGCGTTTGACGCTGGTCAAAGGTCGGAAACCGCAGAACAACTTCCTGACCGGGGTAGACCTGATCGATATGTTCAGGCAGCACCCGAGCCGCGATCACCAAGGGTCGGTCCTGCGGCACGATGTAAAGAACAGGATCCGCCGCCCGTAGCACCGACTGCGGGGTATAGACCTGCAGGCCGTAGACAATGCCCGACACCGGCGCCTTGATTTCAAGCCGTGCAAGCCGTTCGCGAATGGAACGCGCCTCTTCCGCAAGTCCGATTTCCTGATAATGGAGTTCGCGCAACTGGGTTGTGGCCTCCTGACGGCGCTGGCTGTCCAGCTTGAGCAGTTCAATGTCGATTTCGGTGATCTGGCCTTCGAGCTGCGCGTTTTGCGAGATCAGTTCGCCGCGCTGGCCGTCGAGTCGGGCCTCTTCGCGCTGCAGATCAAGAAAAATACCCGCCTGTACCAGACCGGCATCAACGGCGGGCCGCAGGTCTTCCAGACGTTGCTGAATCAGATCCAGCTGCACATCCATGGCCCGCTGCTGCGCAACATTGCCGTCGATCTGATTGGCAATCTGATCGCGGCGCTTGGCCATCTGCTCGGTCTCGCGGCGGATGGTTTCGTTCTGCGCTGCGAACTGACGGAGTTGTCCGTCCATCAACTCGCGGATCTCGGGCTGTGTTCCAGCGACGGTGATCAGTCGCTGGTCGAACGTGATATCCTCCAACCCGTCCTGTTCAGATTCCAGCCGCCCGCGCCGGGCCATGAGTTCATAGAGCTGGTTTTCGGTGATCACCAGCGAGGGGCGCAAGGTTTCGTCATCCAGCCGGATCAGGGTCTGCCCGGCTTCGACCGTGTCCCCTTCGTCGATCATGATTTCTGCAACGACGCCGCCATCCAGATGCTGGACAACCTGTCGGTTGCGATCCACCTCGATGCGTCCGGACGACACGATGGCCCCGGCAATGTTGGACACCGCGGCCCAAGTCCCAAACCCGCCCACGAGAAGCACCAGGGCGAAAATGCCCATGCTCAGCGGAAACCGCGCGGAATATCCTTTTTCACTCATTGCACACCTCCCATAGCGGCGGTCTTGGAAATATCTGCGTGGTTGGACACCACGGATTTCAACACTTCGTCCTTCGGACCGAAGGCCATCCGCATGCCCTGATCGAGCACCAGCAGCCGGTCGCATTCCTGAATCGCCGCAGGCCGGTGCGCCATGATCAGCGCCGAGCGGCCCTCGCTCTTCAAGGTCCGGATCGCCTGGTTCAGCGCCATGGACCCATCATTATCTAGGTTGGAATTGGGTTCATCCAAAATAAGGATCACCGGATCGTCATACAGCGCGCGCGCAAGCCCGATGCGTTGCATCTGACCGCCTGACAAACGCCCTCCGCCTGCGCGAATGGGCGTGTCGTACCCCTCCGGCAGGCGCACGATCATGTCATGAGCCGCCGATTTCTTGGCGGCCGCGACCACTTTTTCCGGATCCGGGTTGCTGCTCAGGCGCGCAATGTTCTGGGCAATTGTGCCTTCAAAGAGCTGAACGCGCTGCGGCAGATAGCCAATGTGGCGGCCCAGGTCTTCCGGGCCGTATTGATCGAGCCCCGCCCCGTCGAGCCGGATCGTGCCGCCAGCAGGCATCCACACCCCGGTCAGCGCGCGGGCCAACGTCGATTTCCCGGCACCGGAGGATCCGATCACGCCGATCGCCTCGCCAGGCGCCACATCGAAACTGAGGTTTTTGAGCGTGGCGCGCCGTTCACCGGGCGGCAGAACCGTCACGGCCCGCACCGTGAGCTGCGCTTTTGGCTTGGGCAAGGACGTCCGGGCGCCCTCGGGCGGTGTTTCCTGCAACAGTTCCGCCAGGTTCTGCCAGCCCTTCATGCCGCGCTGCACGGCCGCCCACTGGCCAATGGCCAGTTCGATTGGCGCCAGAGCCCGGCCCAGCAGGATCGAACCGGCGATCATGGCACCGGGCGAGAGTTCCCCCAGAAGCACCAGATAGGCCCCGAGACCCAGCATCGCGGACTGCAGAAACAGCCGCAGCGTCTTGGTCATTGAGGTGAAGGTGCCGCTGATGTCATTGGCGCCCACGTTGCTTTTGAGCGCCGCATCGCGCGCATTCTGCCAGCGCTTGAACGCCGCTTCGCGCATGCCCATGGCGGTCACGATCTCGGCCTCATTGCGGATCTCGTCCGACATCAGTTGCGCCTGCTGGCCAAAGACATTGGCCTCCTGAAGCGGGCGTCGCGAGAACGCCTGGTTCAGGAAGGTGATCGAGATAAGCACGGCGCCGCCGCCCAGAGCCAGAAAGCCGAGCCACGGATGGAACAGCATGATCCCGGCCAGAAACACCGGCGTCCAGGGACTATCAAAGATCGC
>JBCDEC010000311.1:0-4455 GCA_039179965.1 Pseudomonadota bacterium | reverse complement strand
TTGCAGGCAGCTAAAGCAAAGCTCTGCATAAGAGCAAGCCCCAAGCGTCAGACCGCCTGCGACCGCCACACCGGTGCGGACCGGTGCAGGCGCCGATTGGACAATGGCCCGTCCGGGGGGCCGTCACGGCAGAAACACCGTCTCAGCCATCTGCATGAGGGGTTAACCACAAGTCAACGAATCGCATAGGATTTTCACAAAATGGTGGCACGTTAAGAAACAGGTAAGCATTTTGCCGGTATCCCTTGGTGGGTGGGGTCCGGACGGTGCGGTAGCGGACATCGAGGTATGCGCTGTGTTTAGACGGACGCCCCAGACGACGGGTGATGGAAAGGTTATTAGATTGGATAGGTTCCTGGACGGAGTCAGCCTATCGCCAATTCGACAGGTCGAGGCGTATTGGACGGCGCTTCGCGAGGATGGCGGCATCCCGATGCGCTCGCAGATCGACCCGCGCGGTATGAGCGCCACCCTGGAGTATACTTTTATCCTGGAACGGATCGCGCCTGGAATGGCACGCTTCCGGATTGCCGGCCAGCACCTCTGCGCGCTGGCAGGGATGGAAGTGCGCGGCATGCCTCTGACCGCCTTTTTCACGCCCGTCGCGCGGCCCGAGATCTCGGCCACTCTGGAATGCATCTTTGACGGCCCCTCTGTCGCCGAGATCGATCTCAACGGCGAAGTGGCGCGCACCGGTGCGCCGTCGGCATCGGCGCGTATGCTGATGATGCCGCTTCGGAGCGATTTCGGCCGGGTGGACCGCATTCTCGGGGCATTGATGTCAACTGAGCGTGGTGCGCGGGCACAGACGCCCGTGCGCTTTGAAATCGGTTCGGTTCGGATGCAAAGCCTGGACGGCCCGGAAGTCGACCAGCACCGCGCGGCCTGGTCCGTTCAGGATCGCGACCCGGCCACCACCCCTCCGGGATTGGCAGAGCCCACCGTGGAATTTGGTCCTGCGCCGACGCCGACGGCCGTGCCGGACACGCCGGATGCCGGGGAAACGCCCGCGGACCTCGGATCAATACGCTCCATGCCGGTAACAACGCGGGTCAGCGACGAGACACCGGAGCCGATCGATCCTCGTCCGGATCATCATCGCTTTTCGCGTCGCCGCTCGGGCCACCGGGGCGCGGACAAACACAAGCCTGAGGTCATCGAAAAAGCAGAAACGCCGGACAGACCCAAAAGCGGCCCGACCGGCGTTCCCTATTTGCGTCTCGTCAAATCAGATGACGAGATCTAGGCCTCAGCCCACGGCACGGTTCTGGCCAGACTGACGCAGGCTGGTCAGTTCTTCCGCAACAAGGAAGGCCAGTTCCAGCGACTGGCTGGCGTTCAGACGCGGGTCGCAGGCCGTGTGGTATCGGGCTGACAGGTTCTCTTCAGTCACGGCATGAACGCCACCGGTGCATTCGGTAACGTCCTGGCCAGTCATCTCGAAATGCACGCCGCCCGGGATGGTGCTTTCCGAGGCGTGGACCGCGAAGAACTCGCGCACCTCGCGCAACACCGAATCAAACGGCCGCGTCTTGTAGCCGGTCGAGGATTTGATGGTGTTGCCGTGCATCGGATCACAGACCCAGACCACATTGGCACCTTCCTCTTCGACCGTGCGGATGAGACGCGGGAGGTTGTCCCCCACGGTGCCTGCCCCGAAGCGCGCGATCAGCGTCAGGCGACCGGCCTCGTTCTGCGGGTTCAGCGTGGCCATCAGCTTTTTGAGGTCGTCCGAGGTCATCGACGGGCCGCACTTGAGCCCGATGGGATTCATCACCCCACGGCAGAATTCGACATGCGCGCCGTCAGGCTGACGTGTCCGATCGCCGATCCAGATCAGATGACCGGAGCCGGCCAGCCAGCGGCCAGAGGTCGAATCCTGACGCGTCAGGGCCTCTTCGTACTCCAGCAGCAAGCCTTCGTGGCTGGTGTAGAAATCCACCGTCGACACTTCGTGGTTGGAGCCTCCGTTCACGCCGGCGGCGTTCATGAAGTCGATCGAATCCTGAATGCGCCCTGCAATCTCGCGGTAGCGTTCGGCTTCCGGCCCGTCGGTAAAACCCAGGGTCCAGGCATGGACCCGCTGCATATCCGCGAAACCGCCGGTCGAAAACGCCCGGATCAGGTTCAGCGTGCCCGCGGCCTGAGTATAGGCCTGCAGCATCTTGGACGGATCCGGGATCCGTGCCTCGGGCGTGAAGTCCAGCTCATTGATGATGTCGCCCCGGTAGGATGGCAGTTCCAGGCCGTCCTTGGTCTCGGTCGGAGCCGAGCGCGGTTTGGCGAACTGGCCCGCCATCCGGCCGACCTTGATCACCGGCACCTTGGCGCCATAGGTCAGCACCATCGCCATCTGCAGCAGCACGCGGAACGTGTCGCGGATCCCATCGGCGCTAAATTGCTCAAAGCTCTCGGCGCAATCGCCGCCCTGCAGCAGGAAGGCCTCGCCCCGGGACGCCCGGCCCAGTTCGGCTTTCAGACGCCGCGCCTCTCCGGCAAACACCAGCGGAGGATACTTGGACAATTGTGCCTCTACTGCGGTCAAAGCCGCGGCGTCGGTATAGTCCGGCATCTGAACCCGCGGTTTCTGCCGCCATCCAGTCTTTTGCCAATCCGTCATTTCAACCCCTCCAAACAGGTCTGTGGCGCCCTCCTATACAAAAGCTCATCACGGGAGACCACATCCCTTTTCGCGCCTCTTGACGCGGCCTGCGAAGCCTGAGCACCTTGCGCGATACATTTGATGCCTCACGCAGGCACGGGCGCGCGAATCAAGGACCTCGCAGATGGCGATGACATTGGCCCCCAGAGCACCGCAGCGCGGTGCACATGACCAACGCCGGTTTGTCTTTCTGCTGCTGGACCGGTTCACCATGTTGTCCTTCGCCTCCGCCCTGGAATGCCTGCGGATCGCCAACCGGATGACCGGGCGCGACCGCTATGCCTGGCGGCTGATCGGCGAGGGGGGCGATATGGTGCGCTGTTCGGCCGGCACGACATTCAAACTGGACGAAGATCTCGTCGAGTTGACCCGCGACGATACGATCATGGTCTGCGGCGGGCTGGACATTCAGGATACCACAAGCCGCAAGGTTCTGGCCTGGCTGAGGCGCGAAGCGCGCAAGGGGCTTTCGGTCGGCGGGCTGTGCACGGCCGCGCATACCCTGGCACTGGCCGGGCTTCTCGATGGCAAGCGCGCGACGATCCATTGGGAGAATCAAGACAGTTTCGCCGAAGCCTTCGACGAGGTGGAACTGACCAAGTCGGTGTTCATCATCGACGGCAACCGGATGACCACGGCGGGCGGCACGTCCTCGATTGATCTGATGCTGAAACTGATTGCCGACGATCTGGGCGAGGATCTGGCCAATGCGGTGGCAGACCAGCTGATCTATTCCTCGATCCGAACCGACCAGGATACCCAGCGGCTATCGGTGCCCACGCGTATTGGCGTGCGTCACCCCAAGCTGAGCCAGGTCATCCAGATGATGGAAGCCAATATCGAAGAACCGATCAGCCCTTCGATTCTGGCGCGTGACGTAGGCATGTCGACACGCCAGCTTGAACGGCTGTTCCGGCGCTACCTCAACCGGTCGCCCAAGCGATACTACATGGAGCTGAGGCTGCAAAAGGCGCGCAACCTTCTGATGCAGACCGATATGAGCGTCATCAACGTGGCCCTGGCCTGCGGATTTGCCTCGCCGTCACATTTTTCCAAATGCTACAGGTCGCACTATGACACAACCCCGTACCGCGAGCGCGGCGCGCGTGGGGCACGGCTCTCGGTCTAGGCTCAGGTGCCTTGCCCGGGGATCATCCGGTACACCGCGCCGTCATTGAGCGAGACGAACCAAATGGAGCCATCTGCGGCGCTCGGTCCAGGCTCATGTCCCCTGCCCGGGGATCATCCGGTACACCGCGCCGTCATAGACCGAGATGAACCATATGGAGCCATCCGCGGCCTCTACGATGTCGCGCACCCGCCCGGTGGTCTCGCCCTCGATGCGCTCGGCCTCCGAGACCGGGCGACCGTCAAGCCGGGAGATGTAGTCGAATTTCAGCGAGCCCACGAAAAGATCGCCCCGCCATTGCGGCCATAGTTTTCCAGAATAGACCATCAGCCCGGACGGCGCGATGGACGGATCCCAATAGTATTGCGGCTGCTCCATACCGGGTTTCGCGGTGCCCTCCCCAATCTTGGATCCGCTGTAGTTCACCCCGTAGGAGATCACCGGCCATCCGTAATTGGCCCCCTTTTGGACGAGGTTCACCTCATCGCCGCCGCGCGCGCCGTGCTCGGCGGTCCAGAGCCGACCCTGCGCGTCAAAGCCCGCGCCTTGCGGGTTGCGGTGGCCATAGCTCCAGATTTCGGGCCGGGCATTGGTCTGTCCGACAAAAGGGTTGTCGGCAGGAACTGAACCATCGCGATTGACCCGCACGATCGTGCCGATGTGG
>JBCDEC010000310.1:0-4482 GCA_039179965.1 Pseudomonadota bacterium | reverse complement strand
CGCTCGATTCTCTGAAACGGGTCTTTGTCAATGTCGAGCGCGCCGATCCGGATCTCTACGCGCGGATCAACACGGCGGGCGCGCTTTGCGTGCGCCGGATCCGCGGCACGCAGAACCGTCTCTCTACCCATTCCTACGGGCTTGCGGTCGATCTCAACATCGATGGCAAGCTCGATACCCTGGGTGACGGGCGCACCCAGCTGGGGCTGACCATCCTTGCGGACTTCTTCCACGAAGAGGGCTGGGTCTGGGGTGCCGGGTTCAGCCGTGAGGATTCGATGCATTTCGAGATCAGCCGCCGGCAACTGGACGAATGGCTCGCCGCCGGGCTGCTGTGACCCGAGAGATCCGCAGAGCGCCGGAATTTTTGAAAATTCCGAAACGGAAAATGCGTCATTTTCCGGCGCCTTTGGCAGGGGGCTACTCATCGAGACCATAGGCCAGGCGGATCCCACGCTTGGTGCCCGGGCCGATATCCCCGTCAATGGCGCCTTCATAAAAGCCGAACTCGGACAATTGTTCCTGAAGGGCGCGGCGGGTGTCGGCGGTGAACATGCCTGGACGCTCCTGCAGGATGCGCAGGACATCCGGGCTGCCGGAGCGCAGTGCTGCGTAAAGATACCGGGCCGAGTCCGCCGGACCGGCATTGGACACGAGGCCGTCGTCAATCAGGGCGGCGTAGTTGAACTGGGCCTGGGGATGGCGCAGATCAGCAGCGCGGGCGAAATAGGTGAGCGCGCGCGGCGGGTTGGCCGGCAGCCCCAGGCCGCCCTGATAGTAGAGAAACCCGAGATCGTTGATAGCGTCTGCATAGTCGCTTTCAGCCGCCGCCGTGTAGAGTTCAAAGGCTTTGTCAAAGTCGGTCTCAACGGAAATCCCGCGCTCGTAAAGTTTGGCCAGTTCGAACTGCGCTTCCGGGGAGCCTGCAGCGGAGGCGCGTTCCAGAAAGGCCACGGCAGCCTCGGGGTCGAACCGGTCCTCGTTGGGGTTCAGGCGCATGTAGGCCAGCCCCAGCATGGAGCGCGTATCGCCCTGTTCGGCGAGCGCCAGGAGCTGGGCTTCCTGATCCGGACGAATGCCGGCCCAGGCATCCAGGGCGCTGCCTTCCGTGCCTTGAATCTGACCGGCGCCGGGACCGGCGAGGTAAAAGGGCACCCCTGTGAGGGACCCGTAGGTGTGGGGCTCCTGCAGGTTGCCTGTCATTTCCAGGACCTGGTCGCGCACCTGGCGAAACATCAGGCTGATCTCAAGCCCCGGTTCAATCATCTTTTCCATCAGGGCCGTCGCATAGGGGCTGTGCACCCCGACACCGTCAAGCGCCACCTGGCCGTCGCGGGCGGCAAAGGCCACGAGCGTGCCGCGGTCGGGATCGGCGGGCGCCAGTCCGCCGCCACCGCCCGGGGTCCGCGCGGTATCAGACCCCGCAGCCCCGGTGCTTGCGACATTGGCCAGATCGATGTCACCGCCCAGCGGGTTGTCGCGGCAGCTGTCGAGGATCACGATTCGCAGTTTGCGGGCCCGGTCGACCGCGGCCAGCATCTGCGTCAGCGACACCGACTGGCGCTGGACATCGAGATTGCTGCGCACCGCCGCGTCCACGGGGATCATGAAGTTCTCCCCCTGAACTTCGACCCCGTGTCCGGCAAAGTAGATCAGGGCGAGATCCGCCGTCTCAGAGCGAAAGGCAAAATCGGCCAGCGTCTGGCGCAATTCGTCCCCGGTCGCATTGACCGACAGGGTCACATCAAAGCCTATCGCACCGAGCGTCGCAGCCACGCCGCGGGCATCATTGGCGGTATTGTCGAGTGGCCCGATGGTTTCATAATCCGCCATGCCGATCACCAGAGCCTTGCGCGAGGTGTCGGCCCAAAGCGCGCTGGCCGCGAGCATCAGGCCCACGCACAGAAGGATCCGCGCAAGCGTTCTGTTCAGTGGCAACCCCGATGTCATGTCCTGACCTCACCCACCTTGTCGCAGTTGTCTCTCATGTCGGTCTCCGTTCCATACACGGTCATCGCGGGCCCCGGACCTGTGTCCGCCTTGGGCCAATATCGCGCTGCTGTCGGCATCACCGGGCACCGCAACCGGCGCGGTCTGGGATTTGGTCGGTTGAGCCGTCGCATCAGTTCAATAATCGAAACTCGATACGATTGTTTTGCGACCGGTTCGCCTCCGTTGTGTTGGGAACGATCGGACGCGAACTGCCATAGCCGACCACCACTAGCTGGGTGTCCTGGATGCCCTCTCTGGTCAGCGCATCGGCCACCGCCTGCGCTCTGGCGCGGCTAAGGCGGCGCTGGTCATCAGCCCCGCTTGTATCGTCCGTGTGCCCTCCGATTTCAATGCGATAGGCGGCGCAACGACCGGCGATTTCGCGCAGCCTGTCCAGCGTCCGGTCGCTGCGTGGGGCCAGGTTGGCCGTCGTGTCAGCAAAGGCGATGTCGCTGAGCCGCGACAAGGCACTGACCCGTGCCATACATTCCGGCCGGCTCATCGGCCCGGATTGCGCGGCGACCTCGGTGGCCTGCGCCGACGGGGGCCGGGTGCCGGGCCGATTGCGCTGAAACACCAGATCGAACGTGACGAACACCAGCGGCAGGATGGCGACATTCGCGGCGTTTTCAAGCTGGTTGCGCCCGGCGTCGAGGTCGAACGGATCCATTTGTACGGGCAGGGGGATGCTGGACGACACCTCGACCCGGTCGAAATCCACCAGGTTGATCCGCAGCGGCACCTCAAAGGCCAGCTCGGCCCCGTGCAGCGACAGATTGACCCTCTGTGTCACCGTGAGACGCGGCGTGCGCGCCAGCTCGGCCAGAACGGAGGGGTCGAGATCCGTCGTGACCTCGGCATTGCGGTAAAGAAAGGTCTCAAAGAACATGAAGCGGAGCCGGACATTGCGAATGTCGATACCGGTGTCCACGGATTCGAGGTCGATCTTGAGCCTTGCCCGGCCGGTGTTGCTGATACTGCCGGCAAGCGTGGCAAATCGATTGCTCTCGGCCACCTGCTGGTTTTTCACCGTGGCAAAGCGCAGGACTGACGCGGCCTCGTCCAGTGTCCAGCCATGCTCGAAGGGATCGACACCCTGACCCAGACGCGCCGCGGGGGTCTGTCCGGTCTCGCTGGCGGTGGCATCCGATGCGGCCCGAACCGTCAGTGGCACAAGCACAAGGGCCACCAGCGCCAGGACATTCAGATACGCGCGTGGGTGCATCATTGGGGTCTCACAAAAGTATCATCGGACTGGCGGCATTTCCGCCACATTACCAAACCTCGGTTGGCGCACATTAAACGAACCAGAGCGTCCCAGTGCAAGACAGGGATAAGTGACCGTGTTCATAGGTCCATTAACACATTGTGGTGCAACATTTGGCACACGGACTTGGTCTTTGGTGTCGCATGGCACCTGACTCGCTTGCTCGGAGTTCCATGTCTTTGCATGATCGGGCGGGACGGAGGATCCGCATGCACACGGGAAATGCGCTTGGACTTTGGCGTCTGGCTGACCACTGGCTCAGTCGGTGCGCCTTGCGTCGCCTCGCTGTGCTCGTGACGCTTCTGTGCCTGACGATCGGGGGCAGTGCTGCCACGGCCCGGGCTGAGCCGCGCATTGCACTGGTGATTGGCAACGGTGCCTACGGGTCTGTCACCGCGCTGGACAATCCCGAAAGCGACGCCCGGCTGATGGCCGCCACGCTGACGCGTATGGGCTTTGAGGTCATCCTCGTTGTCGATGGCACGCAGATTGACATGAAGCGCGCCATCGCCCAGTTCGGGCGGGACCTGCGCGGCGCCGGGCCCACAGCCACCGGGCTGTTTTATTATGCCGGTCACGGCGTGCAATCTTATGGCAACAACTACCTCTTGCCGGTGGATGTGGCGCTCAGCGATCAGGCCGACCTGGATCTCGTGGGCGTCGACGCGCAAACGATTCTGCGGCAGATGTTTTCGGCCGCCAACCAGACGAACATCTTTATTCTGGATGCCTGTCGCAACAATCCGTTCACCGACATCCCGGAATTCAACGACCCCGGTCTGGCGGAAATGCAGGCCCCGCGCGGCACCTTTCTGGCCTATGCCACGGCCCCCGGTGAGGTTGCCTACGACGGGGAGGCCGGAAACAGCCCCTTCACCTCGTCGGTTGTCGATCAGATGAACCGGCCCGGGCTTTCGATCGAGCGGATGTTTCGCCAGGTGCGTGTGTCGGTGTTGGACAAGACCGGCGGGCTGCAGACGCCCTGGGACTCCTCTTCGCTGACCCGCGAGTTTGTGTTCAACCGTATCGCGCCGGATGTCGGGCAGGGCCAAAGTGCGGCCAAAACGGATTGGGATGCTGCACAGGCCTCAGGCGATGTGCTCGACCTCATCCTGTTTTTGCGCCGCCATCCCGAGAGTGTCTATGCCGATGAGGCGCAGGATCTTCTGACCGAGCGGATGCGCGACCGGGCGCCGAGTTCTCCGACGGCCGTTGCGGCCGCG
>JBCDEC010000309.1:0-4504 GCA_039179965.1 Pseudomonadota bacterium | reverse complement strand
CAACAAATGCAAACATACGAATATTACATGAACGTGACTCACCCGGAGCCCCGCCGATGATCTCGAAACGCGATTTTCTCCAGCTTGGCATGGCCGCCTCCGCCGTGGTCGGCGCCTCGGGCTTCGGCAACTGGGCGCGGCTTGCCGCGCAGCAGGCGCTGACCCAGGATCAGCTTCTGGAATTTGACACGTTCGGCAACGTCAGCCTGATCCATATCACCGACATTCACGGCCAGCTTAACCCGCTCTATTTCCGGGAGCCGTCGGTCAATATTGGCGTTGGCGGCAACAAGGGTCACGTCCCGCATGTCACCGGTGCGGCGTTTCGCAAGCTCTATGGCATCGCCGATGGCAGCCCCAGCCACTATGCGCTGAGTTCCGGCGACTTTTCAGCGCTGGCGCAGGCCTATGGGCGGGTCGGTGGTCTCGACCGGGTGGCGACGGTGATCAACGCGATCCGGGCCGACCGGCCCGACGCGCTCTTGCTGGATGGCGGAGACACCTGGCACGGCTCTTACACCTGCTGGAAAACCGAGGGGCAGGACATGGTCAACGTGATGAACACGCTGGCGCCGGATGCCATGACCTTCCATTGGGAATTCACGCTGGGCAGCGACAGGGTAACCGAACTGGTCGAAAGCCTGCCCTTTGCGGCGCTCGGGCAGAACATCTTTGACGCGGAATGGGACGAACCCAGCGAACTGTTTGCGCCCTTCAAGATGTTCGAACGCGGAGGGGCCAAGATTGCGGTCATTGGTCAGGCCTTCCCCTACATGCCCATCGCCAACCCGCGCTGGATGTTCCCCGAGTTCTCTTTCGGCATCCGCGATGAGAACATGGCCGCAATGGTCGAACTGGCGCGGGCGGAGGGCGCGCAATGTGTTGTTGTGCTCAGCCACAATGGCTTTGACGTCGACAAGAAGATGGCCTCGGTCGTGCCGGGCATTGACGTGATCCTCTCCGGCCACACCCATGACGCCTTGCCCGAACCGGCACTGGTGGGCGAGACGATCATTGTCCCCTCCGGATCCAACGGGAAGTTTGTCAGCCGGATCGATCTGGACATTCGCGATGGGCGGATGATGGGCTACCGCACCAAACTGATCCCGATCTTCTCGGATGTGATCACACCGGATCCAGAGGTTGCGGCCGTGATCGAAGCCGAACGGGCGCCCTATCTCGGCGAAATGAGCGAGGTCATCGGCCAGACAGAGAGCCTTCTTTACCGGCGCGGCAATTTCAACGGGTCCTGGGACGATTTGATCTGCGACGCGCTGCTGAGCGAACGGGAGGCCGAGATTGCGCTGAGCCCCGGAGTGCGCTGGGGCCCGAGCCTGATCCCGGGTCAGGACATCACGCGCGAGGATATCTTCGGCGTGACCTCGATGAGCTATGGCCAGGCCTACCGGACTGAAATGACGGGTGAGTTCCTCAAAGTGGTGCTGGAAGATGTGGCCGACAACATCTTCAATCCGGATCCCTACTACCAGCAGGGCGGCGACATGGTGCGCACCGGCGGCCTTGGCTACCGGATCGACGTGTCCAAACCGCAGGGGTCGCGGATTTCCAACATGACGCTACTGACAACCGGTGAGGCCATCGACCCGGCGCGCGCCTACGTTGTCGCCGGCTGGGCGAGCGTGAACGAAGACACCGAAGGGCCGCAGATCTGGGACGTTGTGGAAAGCCATATCCGCAAGCTTGGCACCGTCCGGATGCAAGACAATACAAGCGTCGACGTGATCGGCGTGTGACGAAATGGAGACGTTGATCCATGGATGAGATGTTCAAACCGTCCCGCCGGGCTTTTCTGCGCGGCAGCGCGGCTGTGGCAGCGGGATCTGTCGCGGGAACGGCGGCTGGAACCGCAGCGGCGAACGGACCCGATCCGCTGATCACTGAATTGCAAGACTGGGCGTCCTACACCGGCGCGGGCGTGGACGAAACGCCCTATGGCCTGCCCATCAGCTTTGAGTCCGACGTCGTGAGGCGCAATGTGGAATGGCTGACGGCCTCGCCGATCTCGTCGATCAACTTCACGCCGATCCATGCGCTCGACGGGACCATCACACCGCAGGGCTGCGCCTTTGAGCGCCACCACTCGGGTGCCATTGAGCTGCGCAAAGAGGACTACCGGCTGATGATCAACGGGCTGGTCGACCGGCCCCTGGTGTTCTCTTATGCCGATATCGAACGGTTCCCGCGCGAAAACCATGTCTACTTCTGCGAATGCGCAGCAAATACCGGGATGGAATGGGCGGGTGCGCAACTCAATGGCGCGCAGTTCACCCATGGCATGATCCACAACATGGAATACACAGGCGTCCCGCTTCGGACGCTGCTGCAGGAGGCGGGCGCGGACATAGCGCTGGATAAATGGGTCTACGTCGAAGGTGCGGATGCCTCGTCCAACGGCCGCTCCATCCCGATGGAAAAGGCGCTCGATGATGTATTGGTCGCCTTCAAGGCCAATGGCGAAGCGCTGCGGATGGAACATGGCTATCCTGTCCGCCTCGTCGTGCCCGGCTGGGAAGGCAATATGTGGGTCAAGTGGCTGCGCCGGATCGAAGTGGTCGACCGTGCGGTGGAAAGCCGCGAGGAAACATCGAAATACACTGACGTCTACGAGGACGGGACCGCGCGGAAATGGACCTGGGTGATGGATGCGAAATCCGTGATCACATCACCCAGCCCGCAAATGCCGATCACCCATGGGACCGGGGCCTTGGTGATTTCCGGCCTGGCCTGGTCCGGCCACGGGCAGATCACACGAGTAGATGTCTCCAAGAACGGCGGGATCACCTGGGAAACGGCGCGGCTGGGCAAGCAGGGCGACCCCAAGGCACTGACGCGCTTTTACCTCGACACGGTCTGGGACGGATCGCCAATGCTTCTGCAGGCGCGGGCCATCGATGAGACCGGCTATGTCCAGCCGACAAAGGCACAACTGCGTGAGGAGCGCGGTGAGAATGCCGTCTACCACAACAATTGCATCCAGACCTGGTATGTAAACGCAGAAGGGATCGCCGAGAATGTCGAAGTCTCTTAGTCATATTCTGGTCCCCGCGCTCGGCGGCACGGCCCTGGTTCTGGGCCTCGCGCTCATGGCGGCCAACCGGGACTATGGACGGGACAAGATCGAGTCGCTGGAACGGCGCGTCGAACAGGTCCAGACCCACGCCACCACCGCCGGGGCGCAGGCCAAGGCGCAGGCGGCGCGGGCCGCCGACCTGGAACAGCAGATCGCCGAGGTGCAGGCCCTGGCCGAAGAACGGCTGGCCGCAGGTGTCAGCCTGACCGCGCCCGCGCCGGCGACGGGCACACCCTTTGGGCTGGGCCGCGCTGCGCATTCCGAAGAGATCGCAGCCTGGGATGTGGATGTGCTCCCCGATGGGCGCGGCTTGCCGGAAGGCGCCGGCGACGTCTACACGGGCGAAGAGGTCTTTGCCGAGCAATGCGCCTCCTGCCATGGCGACTTTGCCGAAGGGGTGGACAACTGGCCCGTGCTGGCCGGCGGGTTCGATACGCTGGCCGACGACGACCCTGTGAAGACAGTCGGCTCCTACTGGCCACATCTCTCGACGGCCTGGGACTATATCTCGCGCTCAATGCCGTTTGGTCAGGCCGGAACACTGAGCGCGGATGAGACCTACGCGATTGTGGCCTACATTCTCTACTCAAACGATCTGGTCGACGATGAGTTTGAACTGACCCACGAAAACTTCGCCGACTTCGAGATGTACAATATGAACGGCTTCGTGGTCGATGATCGCCCGGAGCAGGAATATGCAAAGTGGCGGACCGAGCCTTGCATGGAAGGCTGCAAAGATGCGGTCGACGTCACCATGCGATCCGTTTTCCTTGTGGAAACCCCGCCAGAGGGCGGAACGAACTCCGTTATGAACGAGGCGTCGGCCGAGGCCTTGCCAAGCTTCACGGCCGATGGCCCGTCTTTCATTCCGGAACCGGCGGCCAAGCCTGCAAATGTGGATGAGACCAAGGTCGAACCGGCGGTTCAGCCCACCGGTGCGGCGGATGACACTGACGTGCTCATTGCGGCTGGCAAGAAGGTCTTCCGGAAGTGCGGCGCGTGCCACAAGATCGGGGAAGGTGCGAAAAACGCCTCCGGCCCACACCTGAACGGCATTGTCGGACGGACAATGGGATCGGTCGAGGGTTTCCGGTATTCGCCCACGTTCAAGGCCGCTCATGACGAAGGCCGGATCTGGGACGAAGAGTCCCTGACCGCCTGAATTATTAGATATTGTTCTTAACTTCCTAATATCATCAGATTTAATGAAGGCATCATTATGTTCGCTTCCTTTTAAATAAGTTCCAGAGAAACCTGAACCTATTTCGAAGCCTTTCGTGGCAGGCAAAGACATCAAAGCCTTCGCTAAATCAGCTTCTAATTTATCAAAAACAGGCATTCCAAGACCAGACGGAACATTTCTTACAATACATTCAATAACCCCGCCACAAGAGTCTCCTTGTCGCTTTAATT
>JBCDEC010000308.1:0-4515 GCA_039179965.1 Pseudomonadota bacterium | reverse complement strand
ATCCGAAGTTTGCCGACGTGCGTAAGCAATACAGCCGGATCGCGCCACAGACCGACGAACAACTGCGCGAGATCATTGCAAATACCTATGGCCAGCTCGCCTTTATCGACCATCAGGTCGGCCGCCTGATGATTGCGCTGCAAGAGGCCGGTCTGGCTGAGAACACCATCGTCATTTACATCTCGGATCACGGCGACTGGCTTGGAGATCACGGTCTTATTCTGAAGGGGCCCATGCACTACGAGGGTCTCTTGCGGGTTCCGATGATCGTAAAGGGCCCGGGCGTGAGACCGGGCGTATCGGTCGACGACCCTGTATCGACGCTCGATATCGGTCCGACGTTTTTTGACTATGGCGCTGCGGATCCGCTGCTGACCCAACATGGCCAGAGTATCAGGCCATTGCTGGAAAGCGCCGATGCGACGCGGGACTTTGCCTTGAACGAATGGGGCCTTTTGCCCGGGCGGGTCGGCGTGGCTCTGGAACTGCGCACCGTACGCACGCGCAGCCACAAGCTGACGGTCGATCTCAATTCCGGTGCCGGCGAACTATACGACTTGCGTGCGGATCCAAATGAGCAGACGAACCTGTTCGAAGATCCATCAGCGGTCGACATAAGACGGGAACTGGAAGGTTTTCTGGCGCGCAGACCAAACGATCTCAAGCCGCACGGCACGCCTGTCGGGACGGCCTAGAACGCCGCCCGTCCGGCCTTTGCCGCTCTTGGCTGACCGCGCTCCGACGGATCCTGCTGCGGCGTTGCGGTGACCGGCGAATTCTGATCGCCGCCGGGTCAAGCCCGGCGGCCAGCCTGTTCGCGGATGTATGGCCCTTCGCCCTGGTCCACCGCTCATGACCTGAACTTGCCGGGGAACAAGCCCGACAAGAAACGTTGCACCAGGGCCACCGCATTTTCGCGGGAAAAGCCATCCATGTCGGTCAGATAGTTGACCCACATGCCTTCGAGGAGTGCGAGCGTGCCATCGGTGGCATCGGCGGCCAGTTTGGAAACGTCCTGATCGTGAGGCATGTCCGCCTGTGCCAATTCCTCGAAGGCCCGGTACAACGTGGTTACAAGCTTTTCGTCCTGCGTGCTGCTGTAACGGGCGATACCGGGGTGCGAGCTCGCCACGCCGCGGAAGGCATGCCAGATCTTGGTGTTGCGCGGGTTCAGCAAGGTTTCGGACAGGTCGGCGCGCACCACCGCCATGATCGTCTCTTCCGCAGATGCATCCGGGTTAAGGCCGGTCAGGCGATCAAGGTTCGCGTAATACTGCACACTGAACTGCTGTGCGGCGGCGGTCAGCAGATTGTCCTTTCCTCCGAAGTGAAGCTGGATCATGCCGCGCGACAATCCGGCGCGCTCGATGATCCGACTCACGGACGTATCGGTGATCCCAATCTCGGCGACCGTGTCCAGTGTGGCCTGAATCAATACCTGCTTCTTTGCCTCCGGATCGCGCTTCCGAGGCTTTGCGGCGTTCGATTTCGTTAATTCTTCCATAAGGTTACGTTCAAATCGATGATGGTGACACGGGAAGATTGACACAAAGACGCCGACTGGCGCAATATTTAATGAACGATCGTCCATTAGTGGCGGGCGACATGCGGACTGCAATCCAAGAGGAGTTTGGGTGATCAATCTTCGCAGCGAAGCTGGCCGGGGCTATGCACTGAGCGCACCTGCAACGGCCTATGTCGGGTTTCTGGTGGCAGCCCCGCTCGCAATTCTGATCGCCTATTCCTTCTGGACCCAGACCTATGTGACGCTGGACAAGACATTCACGCTCAACAACTACCGTGAGGCGATCGCCGATCCTTTGGTGCGCCACCTCATGATCCGGTCGATCTGGATTGCAGGCGCAGTGACGGTGGTCACGGTGGCTCTGGCCTATCCGATTGCGTATTTCATCGCGATGAAGGTGCAGAAAAAGACGATCTGGCTTTTGCTGATCACCATTCCCTTCTGGTCCAGCTACCTGCTGCGCGTCTTTGCCTGGAAACTGATCCTGGGCTTCAACGGGGTGATGAATTCCGCCCTCCTCGGGCTTGGGCTGATCGAAGAGCCGCTCAGCTTCCTGCTGTACAACGAATTTGCGGTGGTCCTGACGCTCGCCCATGCCTGGGCGCCGTTTGCAATCCTGCCGATCTTTGTGTCCCTGCAAAAGATCGACCCCAGCCTGCTTGAAGCGGCCACCGATCTTGGCAACACGCGGCTACAACGCTTTCTCAGGGTCACATTGCCGCTGACTATTCCCGGCATTGTCGGCGCCAGCCTGATCATCTTTATCCCGACGGTGGGGGACTACGTGACGCCCGCGCTGGTCGGCGGGTCGAGCGGAAAGATGATCGCCAACCTCATCCAGGTTCAGTTCGGGGCAGCCAACAACTGGCCCCTGGGGGCCACATTGTCTTTGATCGCCATGCTGTCGGTCGGTTTTGTCGCGCTCTTGTTTGTGATCGGCGCCACTTCGGCCGGGAAGCGGATCCGATGACGCGCCCCTCCGGCCTCACGGTTTATGCCTTTTTGTACTTGGCATTTCTGTACGTGCCGGTCCTCTTCATCCCGCTCTTTTCCTTCAACAGCGGTACGATTGTTGCCTTCCCGATAAAGGGATGGACCTTCGATTGGTACCGCCAACTGGGCGCGCAGGACACGCTCATTCAGGCGCTGTGGAATTCGCTCGTGGTGGGCAGCGTCGCGGCGCTGCTGGCGACCTCCATGGGATTGTTCGCAGCGCGCGCCTTTGTGCGGTATCGCTTTACGGGCAAGGCCGCCGCCGAGGGTCTGGTGATGTTGCCGCTGGTGATCCCGGGGATCATCGTGGCCTCGTCAATGCTGGTCCTGTTTCTGTTCATTGGGCTCAAACCATCGCTTCTGAGCGTCATCCTGGGACATACCTTTCTGGCCCTGCCCTTTGCGGTGTCGATCCTGAAATCCGCCTTCGATGATTTCGACGTCTCACTCGAAGAAGCGTCCTATGATCTCGGTGTCGGGACATGGGAGACGTTTCGCCGGGTGACCTTGCCGGTGGTGGCCCCCGGAATCGTGTCGAGCCTGCTGGTCACCTTCACGGTGAGCTTTGACGAATTTGTGCTGGCATTCTTCCTGTCGGGGAACGAGCCCACTTTGCCCGTCTATATCTGGAGCCAGATCCGCTTCCCCGCCAAATTGCCCAATGTGCTCGCCTTGGGATCTATCCTCTTGCTCACCTCGGTCCTGCTTCTGGTTCTGGCCGAGTATTTTCGTCGGCGCGCGTCCGGGAAAGAAGTCTGATGGCCGACAAAAACATCATCGAGTTGCGCGAGGTCGAAAAGAAGTATGGCACTTTCATAGCGGCCACGGACATTTCGCTCGATCTCAAGGAAGGCGAGTTCTTTTCGCTGCTCGGCCCGTCCGGCTGCGGGAAGACGACAGTGCTGCGCATGATTGCAGGGTTTCAGGACCCGACGGCCGGGCAGGTTGTGATCGACGGGCAGGACATGGAGGGAGTTCAGGCCAACAATCGTCCCACGAACATGGTGTTTCAAAGCTATGCGATCTTTCCCCATCTCAACGTTGGCAACAACGTGGCCTTTGGCTTGCGGGGCAAGGCACCCAGGGCCGAGATTGACGCGCGGGTGGCCGAGGCCCTCGACATGGTGGAACTTGGCGGCCTGCAAAGCCGTGGCGCCACCGAATTGTCAGGGGGTCAACGCCAACGCGTCGCGCTTGCCCGCGCCCTGATCATGCGCCCCAAAGTGTTGCTGCTGGACGAACCGCTTTCGGCGCTCGACAAGAAACTGCGCGAACAGATGCAATTCGAGATGCGCAATCTGCAGCAATCGCTGGGCATTACCTTTGTGATGGTCACCCATGATCAGTATGAGGCCATGACCATGTCAGACCGGATTGGCGTCATGTTCAATGGCCGGCTGGCGCAGGTGGATACGCCTGCTTCGCTCTATGCCCGGCCCTGCAACCGCGAGGTGGCGGGGTTCATCGGTGAGATGAACATCCTGCCGGCGCAGCTTCTCGACACGTCGGGCGACACATTGTCGATTGAAACCGCCGCCTTCGGGCGCATGGACATCGAACGCAACCCCAATGTTGTCGTGCGGGCCCGCGACATCATTGTCGGAATCCGGCCCGAACAACTCGAGATCAAGGCCGAACGACCCGTCGACTACCCTGCGACGGTTCAGGGCAAAGTCAGCAATGTCGCCTTCTACGGCGAGAATGTACATTACCACGTCCAGGTCGAAGGGGCGCCCGACCCTATCTCGGTCTCGGTTCCGAACTACTTTCACACGGTCGATTTCCGGCGCGGTGATTCCGTCTGGCTGGGCCTGCAGGGCGCCAGCGTGATCGACCTGGGCAAAGACACATGAAATTGGCCAACAGGAGTAAGACATGAAACATCAAATGCTTTCGGTATTTGCCGTCACCACCGCCCTGGTGTCAGGAAGCGTCACGGCCGGAGGATCGGATCTGACCGTCTTTGACTGGTCCGGCTACGAAGATCCCGGGTTCTT
>JBCDEC010000307.1:0-4541 GCA_039179965.1 Pseudomonadota bacterium | reverse complement strand
GCGGCCATCGCGTCGGTCCGACTGCGCCCGGCATCCTGAAGGGCATTCCAGCCAAAGAAATCCACCCGTCCGAGAAAGGCGTCAATCGCGGAGTCGGTGGAAAGGGCATGGCGAAACGCCGCACGCGGATCCCAAACGACCAGCACGTTGCCGATGTCAAAAACCACGTTCATGGCAGGCTCCGCCTCAACATTGTGGTCATCGGGATGACTGGCCTGAAGCACGCGACAAGCAAAGGCCCGTCGCACCCCCGTCGCGCGTTAACACACTCATTGAAAAAGTCCGAAAGACGTCTGCGCTCGGCGGTCGTCTGACCTGCTTGAGCAATATGATGGCGACGGCCTCGTTGATGATCCGGCTTTCGGATCTCAGATCGCCGGGCTGGACGAAACCTCGGCGGCACCATCCGGCAAACCGCGGCCACCGGGGAAAACGTGGACGTCCTCATTCCGCCGCCTCCGGTTGCACCGCGGCTTCGGCCTCCCGGCGCAGCTTTCGCACCAGTTCCATCTCAGACTGAAAATCGACGTAATGAGGCAGTTTGATATGCTCCAGAAAGCCAGTGGCCTGAATGTTGTCGGCATGCATCAGCACGAATTCCTCGTCCTGCGCCGGGGCGCCGACAAAGTCTTCTCCCAATTCCTTCCAGCGCAGGGCGCGGTCGACCAGCGCCATGGAAATGGCCTTGCGCTCACTCTGGCCGAACACCAGCCCATAGCCCCGGGTGAATTGCGCCGGCTCCGTCTTTGAGCCCTGAAACTGGTTGACGGTCTCGCATTCCGTCACCGTGATCTCGCCGATTTCAATGGCAAAGCCGAGTTCCGGGATCTCCATCTCAACGCTGACGACGCCGATCCTGAGTTCGCCCACGAATGCGTGGTTTCGGGCGTAGCCGCGCTGTGTCGAATAAGCCATGCCCAGCACAAATCCCTCATCGCCGCGGGACAGGGACTGCAGCCGCAATGCCCGGTTGGCCGGCAGCTCAAGCGGCTCGCGGGTCAGATCCGGCGGGTCCTGATCGCCGTCGGCTTCGGTCTGAATAAGCCCCTCCCGGTTGAGGAACCCGGTGATATGCGGGGTTGTCTCGTCGCGCGGCTCACCCAGCGCGGCCGCAGGCACCTCGCCATCGGCGGCCAGTTTGAAATCCAGCAGGCGATGCGTGTAGTCAAAGGTCGGTCCCAGCACCTGCCCCCCCGGCGCATCCTTGAAAGTGGCGGAGATGCGCCGTTCGCAGACCATCGCTGCGGTGTCGATGGGCCGGGAGGCGCCAAAGCGCGGCAGTGTCGTGCGATACGCGCGCATCAGGAAAATCGCCTCGATCAGATCGCCCCACGCCTGCTTGATGGCCAGAGCCGCCAGATCGGGATCGTAGATCGAGCCTTCCGCCATGACCCGGTTCACCGCCAGCGTCATTTGCTGCCGGATCTGCGCCAGTGACAACTCGGGGACGTTCGGGTCGCCCCGCCGTTCTTCGGCCAGCCATGCATGGGCGTTCTCGATCGCCCGCTCACCGCCTTTGACCGCAACATACATCAGAGCGCCTCCACTTGGGTCGTGCGGGGCAATGCCGCCAGACGGTCAGTGCACGTCAAAAAGAAGTCCACCCCCAGCGGGAAGTACCGCGCATTGCGTTGCATGGCGGCGATGTCCGGCAGGTTAAGCATGGCCGCGCGCTGGATCCCCGGCCCGGTCAGACGCGCCCCCGCAGGCGTGAGCACCGGCATTTCAACAATCAGCGTGGCAGATCGGTCGGGATACTCCGACGTGCCCTGCCGAAAGCTCTCCAGTGGCGGCAATGCCTGCCAGGGTCCGACCGCGAAAGCCGCCCGGTCCGCATCCGAAAATGGCGCCGCGGTGTGAAAGGTGATCCAGTCCCGAACGGTGTCGCAATCATGCGTCCCGGCCAGATAAACCGGCGTCCCCGTGTCGCACAGCATCAACAACAGGACGCCCGCCGCAATCGACAAGGGCGCGGGCGGCACCGCCCCGGTCACCGTCTCGATCCGGCCCGGCCGGGCCATCGCATTCATCGCGGCGCGAAAAGCCCGCGCCGCATCGACCGGGGCATCCGCAAAGCCGCCGCCCAGCACATCGGTCTGCATCAGTCCTCTCCCCGCACCAGAGTAAAGAAATCGACTTTGGTGGCCGCCGCGCGCGCTTGCCGTGCCGTGCGCGCCTGCGTCAGTTCCGCCTCGAGCGGCGTCAAAAGATCCGCGCGCAGCCGCGCGGCGTCGCGCGTCTGCATCAGCGCATCCACCAGCGCTGCAAGCCGGGCATGCTCTTTGTCGCGCCCCTGCACATAGCCATGTCCGACCGTTCCGCACGCCAGCCTGACCGAGCAGCGCACCACGCTCATCTCGCCGAGATTAAAGGGCGCGCCGGTCGCGCCGGCCCGGCCGCGCACCATCACGGCACCCACTTCCGGCGCTCGCAGAATCTCGTGATCCGGCGACAGGGATGTCGCCTCCCACAGAGCGGTCAGCCGCTCGGCCGGCGTCTTTGCAAGCAGGCTCATCCAGGCTTTGCGGTGTTCCGTCTCCGGGCTGTGCGCAGTCATTTGTGATTCTACACTCGACATCTTGAGAATCTGTCCAGTTGTTTATACAACTAGACAAATATCTACCGCATGAGAGCCGAGTCGAAAACCCCAATGTGATGAATCTTTTGTAACGGAACCGGGTGAGACACAAATGCGCGATGACACGCATACCATCTGGCAGGCCATACGGGAGAGCCTTGCCGCCGATATCGACGAGGGCCGCTACGCGCCAGGTGACAAGCTGCCGACAGAGGCCGCGCTGGCCCGTCGTTTTGGCGTGAACCGTCACACTGTCAGACGTGCCGTCGCATCTCTGGTCGATGCCGGTGTCGTCTATTCGCGTCGCGGGTCCGGCTCTTATGTCCAGCAGACCAACACAGAGTACCCGTTGGGCCGCCGTGTCAGCTTCACACGCAACCTGCGCGCCGCTGGACGGATGCCGTCGCGCCGCATTCTGCTGATCGAAACCCGCGCCGCCGATCGGCGCGAGGCCGAGGCGCTGCGCCTCTCTCCCGACGATCAGGTCCACTCCTATGACGGGCTGTCTTACGCCGACGACCAGCCATTGGCCATTTTTCGCTCGGTCTTTCCCGCCAATCGCCTGCCAGGTCTGCCAGAGGCTCTGGCCCGGCTCAGGTCCACCACCGAAAGCCTGCGCGCGGTCGGCGTGTACGACTTTACCCGCGCCTGGACCCGGGTCAGCGCACAATCTGCGACGGCTCCGCAGGCCCTGCATCTACGTCTACGGGCCGGCGCACCGCTTCTTCAGACTCTCGGACTCAACGTCGATACGGACGATCAGCCGGTCGAATACGGGTGCAGCTGGTTTTCCGGCGAGAGCGTCACACTGACGTTCGGTCGTGACAACGACCTCCCGCACCCGTCCGAAACGATCTGAGCCCAACATTGGCAGCGCAGCACGAAACCACCTGGCCAAGGCTCAAACCCCGTTAAACAACGACTGAACGTCGCGCAGAATTCATCCTTACGTCACAGATCTGTCGCCTCGCGCCCGCATGCTGCACGCGTTCAAATATCCCCGATTTTTTACAGCACTTTTCAGCAGACACGAGCGGCCCCCCTGGGGTCGCGCTTTTTTTTTCTGGTCAGCCCAAGTCAACATGGCGACAGCGTTTCGTTGCGATGCTGCACAGCAGCATAATCCTTGCAATGCATTGGACGCGCGCGTATCTAAACGCCATGTCACGCCGTGGTTCCCGATTGAGTGCCTCTGACTGGCTGGCGGCCGGTCTGGACGCGATTTCCGAGACCGGACCCGAGGCGCTGAAGGCAGAACCTCTTGCCGTTCGGCTCAATGTATCAAAGGGCTCGTTCTACTGGCATTTCCGTGACGTCCCGGACTTCCATGCCCGCCTGCTGGACGTATGGGAAGCCGAGACCGGTTCGAAACTTGCCGCCCTTCTGGCCCGGGAAGAGCAACCCGCGGCGCAACTGCGCACACTGGCGCAGGCGTTGACGGCGCCGCAGGCCTCGGAACCAGCGATACGCAACTGGGCCCAAAACCACCCCCCGGCCCGCGAGGCCGTCGAACGGATCGATCAGGCCCGGCTTGAGGCGCTGCTTGCTTTGTTGCGCGCCTCCGGCATTCGCAATCCCGAAATGGCGCGTATCCTTTACGCCGCCGCCGTGGGCATGACACAGCTTGGACAGGCCGCACCGAGCGACCGTACAGAGGCCATCGGATCAATGGTCGATCTGGTGCTGGCCCTGCGCTGAACTCGTGCTGCGCCTCGCCTTTCTGCTCGGTGTCGTCAGTCTGCTTCCCGAATGCGGTCGTGACGAAACACTCACCGGTTATGGAGCGTCGGACACAACTTGGGCATTGACGGAACTGCACGGTGCGCCCTTCGGGGCGTCCGCCACACTGCGCTTTCCCGAAGAAGGCCGGATTGAGGGACAAGCGCCATGCAACACCTTTACCGGCCAGCAATCCCAACCCTATCCGTGGTTTCGCGCCGAACAGGTTGCCAGCACGCGCCGG
>JBCDEC010000306.1:0-4710 GCA_039179965.1 Pseudomonadota bacterium | reverse complement strand
GACAAAGGCGGAATGCAGAGGATTTTCCCGGGTTCCGCGGGTGACATGCAAGGGTCCGTCAGAGCCGCGCCAGGACGGATCACCGCCATGTCCGCTGTCATGCCAATGCTCCATCCGCTTGAAATACGGCAGCACGTCGGCATAGCTCCAGCCCTCGGCGCCATGCTCGGCCCAATGCGCATAGTCCATGGCATGACCGCGCACATAGACCATTCCATTGATCGATGAGGAGCCGCCAATGACCTTTCCGCGCGGGCAGGCCAGACGCCGGTTGCCCAAATGCGGCTCGGGCGCGCTGCGGTAGCCCCAGTCATAGCGCGACATGTTCATCGGAAAGCTCAGCGCGCCAGGCATCTGAATGAAGGGACCCGCATCGGTACCGCCATATTCTATCACCAGGACGGAAGCCCCGGCCTCCGACAGCCGGTAGGCCATGGCGCAGCCGGCACTGCCTGCCCCGATGATCACATAATCAGCTTCCACGTCCGCCTCCCCTTGGCGTTGGCAGGGTTCGCCGCCCGTTGTGGAACGTTTCCGGCGGCAGAAAAAGCCCGTTTCGCCCCAATACCGTCTTCTGCGTCAGGGCGTCCGGCGCGACGGCCTGCCAAATGCGCACAGGGCGGCGCGGCGCGGCGCGTCGACCTCCCGTTCGAATGTGGTGTGCGCGAACGCGCGCCTTTTGACAGACCACCAGGACAGGCGGACCTTGGACAGGTGTTTTGTGCCATCCAGACAGACCCTAGCGGCCGCGTGGAAACCGTTTGCGGTCTTCCAGATCGTTGAGATCCATGTGGTTGCGCATATAGCGTTCCGACGCCTTCTGCAGCGGTTGATAGTCCCAAGGGTAATATCCCCCCTGTCGCAACGCCTCATAGACCACCAGACGCCGCGCCTGGCTTGCGCGGACTTCGGTGTCAAACGCGCCAAGATCCCACCTGTCATCCGCGACGGCCTGCATCTGCGCCAAGACCGCCGCCGCGGCGGTGTCATTTGCACGGTTGGTCTGTTCGTGGGGGTCGGCTTCAAGATCAAAGAGAAGCTCGGGATCAAGGTTGCACCGGATATACTTCCACCGGCCATGACGCAGGGCCACCAGTGGCGCGTTTGAGCCTTCCGCGGCATATTCCATTGCCACCGGTGCCTGCCGCGCATGCCCGGCCGCCAGTGGCGCAAGGCTTTCGCCATCGCTCCACGGCGCAATCTCGGCCATATCAACACCGGCCAGCGCGCCCAGTGTTGGCGTGACGTCGATGGTTGACACCGGTGTGTCAATCCGCTGCGGTGTCCATCCCGGCGCTTTGATCATCAGGGGCACGCGGGCGGAGCCTTCGAAAAAGGACATCTTGAACCACAGGCCGCGCTCGCCCAGCATGTCGCCATGATCAGACAGGAACACGACGATCGGGTCCTGCCCGGTGTCGTCGAGAACCTGCAGGATCTCCCCGATCTTGTGGTCGAGATACGAGATATTGGCAAAGTACCCCCGGCGGGACCGCCGGATGTCGTGATCCGCAATCGCATAGTTGCGCCAGTCATTGGCGTCAAAGAGCCGTTTGGAATGCGGATCCTGCGCGTCACAGCCCGGATCGGGGACCTCCGGATCAAGGTGCGCACAGTCGGCATAGAGATCCCAATAGCATTTGCGCGCCACATAGGGGTCATGGGGATGGGTAAAGCTGACCGTCAGGCACCACGGCCGCGCATCGTCGCCCCGCGCCAGATCGTAAAGCTTGGCCCTGGCGTGATGGGCGACCTCGTCGTCATAATCCATCTGGTTGGTGATTTCCGCCACGCCGGCGCCGGTTACGGAGCCCATATTGTGATACCACCAATCAATGCGGTCACCCGGCTTGCGGTAGTCCGGGGTCCAGCCGAAATCGGCAGGATAGATGTCCGTGGTCAGCCGCTCTTCGAACCCATGCAATTGATCGGGCCCGACAAAGTGCATCTTCCCCGAAAGGCAGGTCGCATACCCGGCCCGTCGCAAATGATGCGCGTAGGTTGGAATGTCTGACCGGAATTCGGCGGCATTGTCATAGACGCCGGTGCGCCGTGGCAACTGACCGGACATGAAACTTGCTCGCCCCGGTGCGCAAAGCGGCGAGGCCGTGTAGGTCGTCGCAAAACGCACGGAGGTCTCGGCGAGGCGGCGCAGATTCGGTGTATGCAACCAGTCAGCGGGACCATCCGGGAACAGCGTGCCGTTCAACTGATCCACCATCAAGATCAGGATGTTTGGCCGGGTCATGCCTGCCTCCGCTGCAATTGGCTCTAGTGGCTGATAAACCAAGCGATCCTTCAATCAAAGACGCGCTTTGGATCGGATGCGCGTCGACCGCCAACCCCGGATCGCGCGCCCTGCCCCGCGCAGAAGAAAATTCCGGAATTTTCTCGTCAAAATTCTTGATAGAATTTTTGGCGCAAATGGCCCGACCTGCTCTGCTGGAACACGGCTCAGTACTTGGTGGCCGGGATGGCCGGGGTGATCGCGCGGCGTTTGAGCTGGGCTTCACGCCAGGCGATGTAGCACACTGCGCCCAGGATCACCGAGCCCCCCAGAACCACCCAGCCGTCGATCGGCTCTGCAAAGACCAGCGCACCGAGTGCCGTCGCCCAGATGAGCTGAAGGAACGTGATCGGCTGTGTCACGGCAATCGGCGCCGCCTTCAGCGCCAGGGTCATGGTGTAATGTCCGAAGGTTGCCAACGCTGCGATGCAGACCAGCAGGCCCAATTCCCACACATTGGGCCAGATCCAGTTCATGGCTGCCGCCGGCGCCAGCCCGATGGTGACCCAGATTGACAACATGGCCACCACAAGCGCGGCATCGGTCCGGTCCGCCAGATACTTGGCGATCAGATACGACCCGCCGAACGTCACGCCGGTAAACAGCATGGTGATCTGACCCGGTCCGATTTCGCGAAACCCGGGCTGAAGAATGATCATTGCCCCGACAAGAGCCGCCACAATAGCGAGCAAGCGGCGCAGGGCCAGTTTTTCTCCCAGAAACAGCGCGGCCCCGATGGTGACATAGATCGGCGCGAGATAGTTCAGAGCCGTCACCTCTGCGATCGGAATCCGGGCCATGGCAAAGAACCAACACCCGACCCCGATGGAATGCAACAACCCGCGAGCCGCAAAGAACCCATGCATTCTCAAGCTTATGTCACGCAGGTTGAGCCGCCAGAGCATCGGCAAGATCAGCGCAAGACCCAGAAGATAGCGCAGGAAAGCCGCCTCGGCAGCTGGCATGCGCGGTCCCAGTACCTTGACCAGAGCAGTGACCCCGACAAAGCAAAGCCCGGTGACCAGCATCCAGATGATACCCGCCAATGGGCGCGAAGGGCTGGGTTCGGACAAGGGGGGAGCTCCAAGACGGAATGCGTGCTCAGAGCAAGTAAATTACATCAAGAGAAGTTTCAACGCGATTGCCCACATCACCAGCCCGACGGCCAAATCCAACCATTGCCAGGCGCGCGGACGCGCGAATAGCGGCGCAAGACTGCGCGCGCCGTATCCCAGGCCAAAAAAGAAGCTGAAGCTGGCCGTGGTCGCACCCAGAGCAAAGCCCAGAGCGCTGGGATATTGCGCTGCGATGGACCCCAGCAACACCACCGTGTCGAGATACACATGCGGATTCAGCCATGTCAGCGCCAGAATGGTCAGCAGAACAGGGCGCAGACGCGCCTCCTCGCCCGTGCCGGCGGTCAGCGTCTCCCCGCCTTTCCAGGCAGACCAGAAACTTCGGGCTCCATAGAACAACAGAAACGCCACTCCGCCGTAGCGCATCGCATCCGCAAACCAGGGCCATCGCTCTGTCAGCGTCCCAAATCCCGCCACGCCGGCAGCAATCAGAATGGAATCAGACACCGCGCAGGTCAGGCAGACCCAAAACACATGCTCGCGCCGCAAGCCCTGGCGCAGCACAAAGGCGTTTTGGGCACCAATGGCCACGATCAGTGACAGACCCAAAGCAAATCCGGCCAGAGCGGAGGCAAACATCAGAGCACTCGCAGGATGTGGAGCGTGCTGCGCCTGTCCGCCACACCGGCCCCGAAGTTTCAGTCAGGTGTCCAGGACCACACCACGCCGTGCCCCGGAGCGGGTCAGAGCTGTTCCATCACCTCGTCGGAGGCCTCGAAATTGGTCGTGACGCGCTGCACGTCGTCATCGTCCTCCAGCGCATCGATCAGCTTCATCAGCTTTTGCATATTGTCGAGGTCCATCTCGGTGGTCGTTGTCGGCTTCCACACGAGTTTGGTGCTGTCGCTTTCGCCCAGCGCGTCTTCCAGCATCTTTGCCACGTCGTTCAGATCGGTGTCAGCGCACCAGATCACGTGACCATCCTCGGAGCTTTCGACGTCTTCCGCGCCCGCCTCGATGGCGGCTTCAAAGATTGCGTCGCCGTCACCGGCGGAGACCGCATAAGCGACCTCGCCCTTGCGTTCGAACATGAACCCCACCGAGCCGGTCTCGCCAAGGTTGCCGCCGTTTTTTGCGAACGTCGACCGCACGTTGGACGCCGTCCGGTTGCGATTGTCGGTCATCGCCTCGACGATGACGGCGACACCATTGGGCCCGTAGCCTTCGTAGCGGATCTCTTCGTAGTCTTCCGCGTCGCCGCCGGTGGCTTTCTTGATCGCGCGTTCGATATTGTCCTTGGGCATCGACTGCCCCTTGGCTTCCTTGACCGCCAGACGCAGGCGCGGG
>JBCDEC010000305.1:0-4722 GCA_039179965.1 Pseudomonadota bacterium | reverse complement strand
CGCTGTCGAACAGGCGGCCCACGTGCAGGACACAATCTGCCGGGCGCCGTCCAAGGGCCACCTGCACAAGATCGCGCCGAATAATGGTTTCGCCGTGGGCGTCGATAAGGAGATCGTCAGGCAGATCAGCAGGCATGCGCGGGCTTTCGGTTGTCGTCATCAAAGATCGGCCGGATAGTGGTCTGCGACAAGCCCGAAGGAAATGCCTCCATGGCCACGCCCGTGATCATCGACACCGACCCTGGCATTGACGATGCGGTGGCGATTTTTTGTGCGCTTGGTGCGCCGGGTCTGGACGTGTTGGGCCTGACAACGGTGGCGGGCAATATCAGCCTTGCGCGCACAACGCGGAACGCCGGAGGCATTCTTGCCTTTGCCGACGTGGATCGTCCGGTTTTCAGCGGCGCTGACCGACCCTTGAAGCGGGCTCCGTTTGCCGCGCTCGACGTCCATGGCGAGGACGGGCTTGGCGGGATCGCGGTCCCGGAGCCACGGGAGCCGGCTCTGACTGGCGCCGTGGACTGGATTGCCAATACACTGCGCCAGTACGCGCCGGGCACAGTCGACCTGCTGGTCTTGGGGCCGATGACCAACGTCGCGCAGTTGATTGAACAAGACGCAGACGCCGCGCGGCGGTTGCGCCGGGTGATTGCCATGGGCGGGGCGATTGACGAGCCCGGCAATGTCGGGCCGAAGGCCGAATTCAACATGGCGGCTGATCCCGAGGCGGCCGAGGTCGTGTTCGCCGCCGGATTGCCGCTCACGCTGATCCCGCTGGACGTGACCAGACGGGTGCGGGCGGCCCCCGGCGACGTGGCGCGTCTGGCGGCAAGCGGGCGCCCAGAGGCGCAGGCGTCGGCCGCCTTGATCGACGCATATTTCAAAAGCACCGACGGAGGCGATGTGGCCGAAAGCCGACCGCTCCACGATCCTTGTGTTGTGCTCTTTGCCGAAGCGCCGGAGCTGTTCACCTGCGAGACCATGCACCTGAGCGTGGATCTGTCCGCCCCCCGGGACGGTGGCGCGCTTTTGTCGGGCCGGCATCCGGTGCAGGTGGCGCGCAAGGTCGACGGCGCGGCGGCGCTTGCGCATATTCTGACCCGGCTCACGGCGCCCTAGCCGGCCTCTACCCACCCGGTTGGCGTTTTTTGCAACAGCGGCGTCTCAAAGGCGCCGAGAACCGGAGCGTTGGCACTGGCAATTGCTTCTGTCCAGCGCCGGGTTTGCAGCATGGCGGCGCCAATGACGACCGGATTGATGTTCGCCATGGAAAGAAGATCAAGCCCGGCGCGCATCGATGTGCCCGTGCTGATAACGTCATCGATCAGGCAAACCCGCCGCCCCTCAAACAGCGCAAGCATCCGTGGGTCGATGTAGAGGCGCTTTTCCTTGCTCGGACTGGTGATGGAGGACAGCGGGATCGACAGATCGGGGTCATACCAAAACTTCCGCGACGTGCCGAGCGCAACATAGCGTGTATGCCCCAGGCGCTCGGCCACCAACCGGGCCAGAGACAGGCCAAGCGTGGGCAAACCAACGACAATGTCGGGCTCGACCTCGCCAATGCGGCGGGCCAGTACGTCAGCCAGAGAGGCTTCGACCGCAAAGCTTGCCTGATTGAGAATAAGAGACGCGATCGCGGTTTGGGTCCCGGCCAGTGGTCGGATCGGCAGGGCTAGCACACGACCGTCCGCGAGACGCGCCGGATAGCGGTCCTGATACGGGGCCTCTATCGCTGGAGCGTCCTGGAAGGCCTGCCAGAAGTCATGCGGCTCGATCGGGTGATCCTCTCGGGTTGGGGGCGATGGCGAGAATACTTGCGCCACGCCCGGGTGCCTGTCCATAGGGACCGACCGGTGATGGACTTCACAGGAGACCTCCGGGTTTGCACGGCCTTGCCGCCACATGGGATGCGTGGCACTGCATCTGGTGAAAACAGGAGACGCTTATGACCCGCATCGACTATTATTTTTCCGTACTGAGCCCCTTCACCTATCTGGCCGGAACGGGTCTTGAAGACGTCGCACAGAAGCACGGCGCCGAGGTGGTGTACAAGCCGATGGACATCCTGAAACTGTTTGGCGAGACCGGCGGCGTGCCCGTCCCAAAGCGTCACTGGTCTCGCCAGGAGTACCGCTTGCAGGAACTCAAACGCGGCGTCGCAGCGACCGGGCTGCCTCTCAAGCTCAAGCCCGCGCACTGGCCGACGGATCAGGTCCCGGCCTCGGCAGCCATCATCGTTGCCGCAGATCGGGGTGCGGATGCCGGACAACTGGCGCAGGCCTTCCTGAGCGCCGTCTGGGCAGAAGATAAAGACGTCGCGGACGCCGCCGTCGTCGCCGAAAAGCTCGCCCTCGTGGGGCTCGATGCCGGCGCGCTCGCCGATGATCTGGTGGCGGCGCAGGAGCGGGTGGCGCAAAACACGGCAGAGGCTCTGGACGCCGGCGTGTTCGGATCCCCTTTCTACATCGTGGGTGGCGAACGGTTCTGGGGGGCGGACAGGCTCGGTGCGCTGGACACGCATCTCGGTGCGCTCTGAGTGCCACAAAAACCGATACTGCGCAGCATGGATGAAACCCATGGCTCGGCGGAGGCTTATTGCCGCGTTCAGCGTGACTAGCCTCCGCTGAAAAAAAACGGCAAGAGTGTCCCATGCCGTTTCCAGATCATGTGTTCCGCCATACACCCGCTTTGCGCGATTTGATCATTCCTCCGGACGAGTCATCGATGCGTCTGGGCTATGACCGATTTGCCGAAATGGATGCGCTTGCCATAGAAGAAGGCTGGCCGGCGGGGTGGCGCATGGAGCATGACGCCCGTGAAGCCAATCGCCAAGAGGTGCTGTCGGGCCGTCTGGAGCGCGATTTGTGGGTGTTTGCCTACGGCTCGCTGATCTGGGATCCGGCGGTCTATGTCGAAGAGTACCGGTGCGGTGTACTGACCGGGTGGCACCGGAGATTTTGCATGCGCCTGGATGGGGGGCGGGGCAGCCGTGAGAGACCCGGCGTCATGGCCGCTTTGGACGAAAGCGGCCGGTGCAACGGGGTTGTGTTTCGCATCGCCGCGCCGATGGTGGATCTGGAGACCGACTTCATGTGGCGGCGCGAAATGTTTGCCGGCGCCTATCGGCCGGTCTTTCTCGACGTTGACACGCCGCAGGGACCGGTCGAGGCGCTGGCCTTCGTGATGAACCATGCGAACCCGCGCTACATGCCGGACATTTCCCACGAAACGGCGGCCGAGATGATCGCCTTCGCCGAAGGCGGGCTGGGCCCGAATTTCGACTACCTCGATGCACTGGTCAAACATCTCGATGAGCTTGGTCTGCGAGATGACGACATGACACATCTTCACGCGCTGGCATGCCAGTTTCGCGCAAACGGATCAGGCAGCCCCGTCACGGGGAGCGGGGCCTGAGCGCGGCGGACTGGTCCTTGGTCTTGCGCATGAACCGGACCGGTCTTGGACCGCCACCAAACCGAGCGAAGCTGATTTGAACCCGCCTTGACCGCCTGACCCACCCCCTGAAACGCGCCCGGTTTTCAGGGCATCCATGGTCCTGAAGGCCTGTCCTACCCACTGCCGGATATCAGTGCGGACAGATCGGACGCCGCGATTTTCAATGTCTCAACATGTTTGATCGCGTCCGAAAGGCGAAGACGCTGCACAGGCGCGTGAAAGGACAATGTTGAAACCAAGCGGCCGGTTTGATCGTTGATGGGCACCGCAACCGCGATCATGCCATCCATGAATTCTTCATTGTCTGTCGAATAGCCGATCGTGCGGATGTCTCTGATCGCATCCGCCAGAGCCTCGGGCGATGTCACCGTCCGCTTCGTGCGCGCTTTCAGATTGGCCGACTTCACGTAACTTTTCAGGTGTTTGTCGTCCAGGGTGCTCAGGTACATCTTGCCGCTGGCCGTGCAGTAAAACGGCACGGTCGAGCCGATGGGGAGTTGAATGCGAAGCGGCCATTTCGTTTCGACACGGTCGACGTAAACCATGTCTTCGCGTTCGGGCATGGCGATATTGCAGGTCTCGCCGATCTCGTCCGCAAGGCGTCTCAGTACGGCTGTGCGCGCCATCCGAATGCGCAGCGACGACAAGATCTCGGAAGACAGTTTGCGCAGACGCTGACCGGGCGAATACCCCCGGCCATCGATCTCTCTTTGTATGAAGCCGTGATCTTCGAGGGTTGCAAACAGGCGATGGATGGTGGGTTTTGGCAATCCCACCACCCGGTTCACCTCGGTTGGTGTCACGGGGACACCGGCTGCAGCCATTTCTTCGAGAATGATCAGCAGGCGAAGATTAACCGGGATGTCTGTGTCCTTTGTCTCTTCGTCTGGCATGACAGTCTCGTGACAGTTGTTTGATCTCCCTCTTTACCCAGAAGGTATCAGGATCGTCGAGAGCGTCGGGACCAACGCGACGATAATCCACACGGAAATCAGGGCTGCCAGATAGGGGAAGGTATACCTAAGAAGCCTGAAATAGGGCACGCCGGTGACACCGGAGGCCACGTAGAGGTTCAGCCCATAGGGCGGGGTGATGAACCCAATGGAGGCACCAACCAGAAAGATGACACCAAACTGAACGGGCTCCACGCCCACCGAATGCGCCACAGGGGCAAGGATCGGGGCGAGGATGATTGTGACGGGCAGGCTCTCCAGCACCATTCCCGCGACAAACACGATTGCCATGGCGGTAAACAAGACCGCG
>JBCDEC010000304.1:0-4822 GCA_039179965.1 Pseudomonadota bacterium | reverse complement strand
GCCGTTGTCGTCCATGGCGTTGTTGGTGATGACCCATCGCACGGTCGGGATCTCCACCAAAGACGCGTTGGCATCGTCGTTGATGCCGTCGATGACCTGCTGGGTGATGTCGCCGCCGTTGATATCAAAGACCCGACGGTTGAACACAACACCTCGCACAGCGTCGCCACGGGTGCCGGTGGTTTCGTTGAAATCCTCAAAGTCGATGGCCAGTTGCATGTCGGCGGTGGTGTATTCCAGCCCGCCAGCGCCGCTGAAGTCTCGCAGGCCTGCCGTCGTTCCGGTGTAGATCGCCTGCCCGCTGGAGGGCAGCGTCACGCCGTTGTTGCGCTGGTAGACGAAGCCACCAAACCCGTATTCGACATAAGAACCGGTCCGCACGACCGCGAACTGAGTGTTCCCTGAATCGCTGACACCGTAGATTGCACGGTAGGTCAACTGCGGGATGCTGTTGCCGGTCAGCGGGTCGGTGACACTGTCGGTGCTTTCATAGACCGCGTAGGGCCCGAGGCTGCTGACAGCGGTGCCGCGCTCGTAGACGTTTGCCGCGTCAAAGGCGAGGTTGTCGACGAAGAAGGTGTCCGAGTCCGCATCATACCGCACGTCGGTGACAAAGCCGTCACCGTCGTTGCCGCCATCCGCGGCCGTCGGTTCGGTCCGGGTGATGCCACTGTCAGGTGTCGGGGAGGCCGTGCCAGGCGGTAAAGTGCTATCACCCGAGATGCCGTCTGCATCCGTATCGCCCTCGCCGTCACCATCCGTGTCGCCGGTTTCTTCTTCCGCCTCATCGAACGGATTGGTGCCGTCGCTATCACATGCCGATAGCGCCAGCACCGCCGCTAGTGCGGCGATGAAGATCTTGTCCATGCCTGTCTGCCTCAGTGTTTTTTCAGCGTTTTTTGTGCATCTTTTGAACCAAGTTTTTGCACGATATCGCCAAAAGTCAATTGCATACGCGATTCGTTCTGCCGATTCGCTGTTGGCATGGCATGGATGCCATACTTCATATCGTGTTTCGCTGGCCGGATTATCAAGATATGGTAGGGGGCGACTCGATTTGAGGAAGGTTTCGCGTCATGCCCCTGTCGTCTGAGCAACAAAATGAAATTGATGACTTGCGCGCGCAGACGCAGCCCACACTGCGGGCGGTGTCCGCGGGGATGGAAGCTCATCTGTACGTTGCCAAACCGGTCCTTGATCATGGGTTCGTGCGGGTCATCGACTACATGGGCGACGATGCGGCGATCTGCCAGGCGGCCAGAGTGTCCTATGGCAAGGGCACGAAATCGGTCCAGAACGATGAAGGTCTGATCCGGTATCTGATGCGGCATTGGCATTCGACGCCGTTTGAAATGTGCGAGGTCAAATTGCACGTCAAACTGCCGGTCTTTGTGGCACGTCAGTGGATTCGGCATCGGACGGCGAACGTGAACGAGTATTCCGCGCGATACTCTATACTGGACCGGGAGTTCTATATTCCTGCGCCGGAGCATGTCGCGGCGCAGTCGGAGGTCAACAATCAGGGCCGCGGCGCCGCGCTGGAGGGGCCGGAAGCGGCGCGCGTGCTTGAGATGCTCAAGTCCGACAGCATGCGGGCCTATGATCACTACGAAGAGATGATCTCGAACGAGGATCAGCAGGGGCTGGCGCGTGAATTGGCGCGGATGAACCTGCCGGCCAATATCTATACCCAGTGGTATTGGAAGGTGGATCTGCACAACCTCTTCCACTTCCTGCGGTTGCGGGCCGATCCGCATGCCCAATACGAGATCCGGGTCTATGCCGACGAGATCTGCAAGCTTGTGGCCGATTGGGTGCCCTTTGCGTACGGGGCTTTCGAAGAATACCGTCTGGGCGCCGAAACGCTCAGCGCGACGGCCCTTGGCGTGGTGCGGCGGATGCTGGCCGGAGAAGCCGTGACGCAGGAAAGCTCCGGCCTGTCGGCCCGCGAATGGCGCGAACTGCAGTCGGTTCTGGCGCCCTAGCTCTCTTTTTCGCCAGCTTCGATGGCCCAATGACGCTTTTGCGCGCGCCAGAAGCGGCGGATGTCTGTGAACAAGACCGGGTTCAGGACATGCGGCAGGTGCCCCCGGTCTTGGTAAAGCTGCACTTCGGCTGCGTTCAGCCGACGCGCAAGGCGCGCAATCGCGTTGGCGGGGCTGACCGTGTCGCGGGCGCCATGGAAGAAACAGACCGGGCTGCGCGCCCGCAGCGCTGCCGACGATGGCCGCCAGAGCGCGGTGCCTGCGCCGTGATACAGCAAGAGTTTCGGAGTCGGCGTGATGGACGGGCCAACCGGGCGGCCGCTGTCGTCTTTTGGAAGGGTCGCCGGCGGCGCACCGCGACCGAACAGCAGAACCAGAAACAGATGGTGCCAGATCACAGTCCAGGACGCGCCCATATTCTCACGCAGGATCGCGATGAGGTCCGCGCCCATGCGCATCACGCCAAAGAGGACACGCGGGCAGGGCGCCGGCGCGGAAATGGCGGCCAGCGTCACGCGCGGGCAGGTCAGCCGCCCGCGGATCTCCAGACAGATAGCGGCGCCTGCGGAAAGGCCGACAAGATCGATTCGACTCACATGCGGCGCCCCATTCAGTATCCGCGCGACATGGCGCGCCGTTTCGCGAACACGCACAGGCCGGTCCAAGGGGCGTCCGTCCAGCCCGGGAAAAGCCAACAGCAGCAGCGCAGTGTCCGAAGACACAGGGTCAGTCAGCGGGTCAAACACGCGCAGCGGCGTGAGTGCGCCCGGCACGATGACGAGCACCCGCGCGGCATCGGCCAGGGGGACTCCGGCCCATATCAGACCGGCCGTATCCGGCGTGCTGTGACCCTTCTCGGACATGCTGAAGAGGCAGACCAGCGTCGCGCGCCGCTGTCAAACATCTCACATCCAGTGATCGGGAGTGTATAGCTTACCTATATACAAAGTGTCATATGAGTGTTACAAAGTCGCCATGATACGACCTGTGATCCTTTGGACGTCGCTTCTGTGCGCCTCCTCCGCCTTCGGCGGACCCTCTCCAATTGCCGAGGTCCTCTGCGACAGCACCGAACGGATGCGCGACAAGCTGCTCTATCAGTTCGGGACCCAGCAGCTGGCCCGCGGCGTTCGTGGCCCCGAACAGGTCATGGAAGTCTGGACCGACGAGCGTGGCGACTGGACATTGGTCATCACCTATGCCGGCGGCACCTCTTGCATTGTGGCCATGGGTGAACACTGGCAGCAAACGCTGAAAGACCCGGCCTAAGGTCCGCCCGACCGGTCTGGCGTTGCGGCAAAGCTGTGTCGGACGGACCTCCCGTCGCATGCCACGTCGCAATTCGGGGCAACAAAAAGGTGGACATCTTCGCGCAGCTCCCGGCAGAGTGAAGAAATATCCTTCTGTTCACAAGGCCTTCGGAGGCCCCATGCTCCATCGTTCCTGTCTGATTTTCGCCGTCGTCGCCACCTTCGCTGGCAGCGCGCTGCTGGCCAGTGACGCGGCCACCATCCAGCAATCCTCGTCAGAACTGCCCGTTGGCATCTACCCGACCGGATCGCACGTCAATTACTGTCCGGCGGGTCTGCAACCTGTGTCCATGGATGGGACGACCAGCTGCGGCGTGCCCAACCAGACGATCACCTATAACGAGGCCAAGCGCACCCCATACCGGCGCAGCCGGCACCCGGGCCGCACGACGTCCTGCCCAGAAGGCGCCAAGGGCTGCTTCTGATGTCAGCCCGCGGGTCGGCGCAGGCGTGTTGGAAATAGATTTCGGATAATGGTGGCTGCGGTCCTGAAGGTCGGCAGCCTGTGACATTTGAAGAAGCGCCCGGGCGGGGCCAGGGCGCAGCACAAGTAAGTGTGTTGCAGAGTGGCTGGGAAAATCGACGCCTGTCCCGTATCAGAGAGGTTTGAGGTCTCCCGCCATGGTGCGACCGTCACGTCCTTCGATCAGTTCGTAGCCGATCTTCTGATTGTCGGCGAGCCCGGTCAGACCGGACCGCTCTACAGCGGAGATATGTACGAACACATCTTTTCCGCCTTCGTCAGGGGCAATAAAACCATACCCCTTGGTCGTGTTGAACCATTTCACGGTGCCGGTTGGCATGTCCCGTGTCTCCTTTTACTTTATGTCGAGCACCCGCAGGCGGATGCCAAGCTGCGCATATGCGCCAGTCAGACCCCCGGTCCTGCCAGGCACGCGCCGGAGGCTGACATGACTTTGCACACGCCTTGAGTTTTGCACGGCGTTTGCAAAAATCAAGGAAAACACCCGCAAATTCCGGTCGCAGCCATTCAATTAGACGCACCCAAGGAGCAAAAAATATGCGAATATTCGGGATAAAGACCTGTGACACATGCAGGAAGGCACGGCGGGTTTTTGCCGATGCTGAATTTGTAGACGTTCGTGACGATGGTCTGCCGGAGGCGATCAAGGCGCAGGCCCTGGAAATGTTTGGCGACGCACTGATCAATCGCAAATCAACCACATGGCGCGGACTGGACGAAGCGGCGCGGGACCAGGAAGCGGATGCGCTCCTGTCGATGCATCCGACGTTGATGAAACGTCCGCTGATTGAGGCGAACGGCACGCTCTACCTCGGCTGGACCAAATCCGTTCAGGAGGACCTGGGCGCCAAGTCGGATTGATCACCGACCTGGCTGCTTGAGCGATTGGATTGGCCGACCGGAACGAGAGAGCGGGCCTAGTTTAATCCCGGAGGCGCCATCCGACGCGTCAAGGCATCCAGCGACAGCCACCCGCCACCTTTGAAGACCAGATAGAGCAGGACGAACATCCAGAAAGTCCGCTGGTCCATGATCAGGCTGTT
>JBCDEC010000303.1:0-4830 GCA_039179965.1 Pseudomonadota bacterium | reverse complement strand
GTCCGGGGTATTTTCAAAAAGAAAGAAGCAGCAGGGGTGGCACGCTTTCCCTGCTGTTGTCGCCTCTGCTCTAGGCGCTGCGGCTCAGACGGTCTTCGAGAATGTCGAACGGCACGCCTGGTTCGTCCTTGGCGCCGCGGATCACCAGCGAGGTTTTCACGCTGGCCACGGTTGGATGGGTCAGCAGATCGCTGGTCAGAAAGGTCTGAAAGGTCGACAGATCGGGCGCGACGCATTTCAGCATGAAGTCCACCTCGCCGTTCAGCATGTGGCACTCGCGCACCAGCGGCCAGCTGCGACAGCGCTGTTCGAAGGCCGAAAGATCGGCCTCGGCCTGGCTAGACAGGCCAACCATGGCAAAGACCTGAACTTCGAAGCCCAGTTCGCGCGCATCCACTTCCGCGTGGTAGCCGCGAATGTAGCCGGCTTCTTCCAGGGTCCGGACCCGCCGCAAGCAGGGTGGCGCAGAGATGCCAACCCGACGCGCCAATTCCACATTGGTCATGCGGCCATCCGTCTGCAGTTCGGCCAGTATTTTGCGATCGATCGGGTCGAGGCGGGTCGTTGCCATCGTGCGGTCTCCATTTTGCGATTGTTATATCAGCGCGCCAGAACTGCGCAATATTCTTTCGCAGACCTGCGCCCCTTGACCTCTGGCTCAACGCCTCACAGAACGGCGAGGGGGCTTTCGCCGCTGACGTCCTGCGCCTATATGCGAGGCGCGGCATGGGCTGCCAGGTCGGTTTGGGAGATTTGATATGAGCGACACCCGTCACACCAAAGTCTTGATCATCGGCTCGGGTCCGGCAGGTTATACTGCCGCCGTTTATGCCAGCCGCGCGATGCTGGCACCGGTTCTGGTGCAGGGTTTGGAGCCGGGCGGGCAACTGACCACCACAACCGAAGTGGAAAACTGGCCCGGGGATACCGAGGTGCAGGGCCCTGACCTGATGGTTCGGATGGAAGCCCATGCCAAGGCCATGGGAACCGAGATCGTCGGCGACATCATCACCGATCTCGATCTGTCCAAACGCCCGTTCACAGCCAAAGGCGACAGCGGCACGGTTTACACCGGCGATGCGGTGATCCTGTGTACCGGCGCGCGGGCCAAATGGTTGGGGCTGGCCTCGGAGGATGCGTTCAAGGGGTTTGGCGTCTCGGCCTGCGCAACCTGTGACGGGTTTTTCTACCGCGGTCAGGAGATCGTTGTCGTCGGTGGCGGCAACACGGCTGTCGAAGAGGCTCTGTTTCTCACCAATTTCGCCTCCAAGGTCACCCTCGTTCATCGCCGCGACAGTTTGCGTGCAGAAAAAATCCTGCAGGAGCGGCTCTTTAACAACCCAAAGATCGAGACCCTTTGGTTCCACGAACTGGACGAAGTGGTGGGCACCGACATGCCAAAGGGCGTGGAAGCGGTGCGTCTGCGCGACACGCGCAGTGGCGCTCTCACCGAGTTCCCCGCAAAGGGCGTGTTCATTGCTATCGGACACGCGCCGGCCAGCGAGCTGGTCAAGGATCAGCTCGAAACCCATATGGGCGGCTATGTAAAGGTCGAGGCCGGCACAACCCGAACATCAATCCCCGGCGTTTTCGCGGCCGGTGACCTGACCGATCATGTCTACCGACAGGCTGTGACCAGCGCCGGCATGGGATGTATGGCGGCACTCGACGCGGAACGCTTTCTTGCAGAACAGGACACCGCTGTGCCTGCGGCCGCAGAGTAAACCCGCTTTGGCTTCATGGCGATCTGATCACCCGCGTCGAGACGCCAGCCAGATCGCACAGGCTGCTGCTTCTTTCTTTTTCCAAATACCCGGCACGACGGAAACCAGTCGAACCCCCGGCAGACTGGAACGCGGGCGGTGAACACAAGCCCGCGCACCCCCATTGACCCGTCCGGGGCGGCTCTTCATGCTTCATCGGGGACCTGTGCGGCAGGATCCCTGTCGACGGATCCAGGCGAACAAGGCCAAACATGAATGCGCTTTGGCGCGGCTCCCGCGCAACTCAACTTCGGATCGCCAGCGGACTTATCCTGTTCGTCCATGCGACATTGCATTTTCTGAACCTGGGTCTGGCCTTTGTCTCGGTCGAGGCGGCGGCCGCCATGCAGCTCGTTCGCGAAGCCGTGCAGCACAGCGCGCCGGGCACAATCGTCATTTATGCCGCGCTGGTGACCCATCTCACACTGGCGCTGGCCCGTTTGGTCCAGGTGCAGAAGTTCCGTATGCCGCTGTCAACCTGGATCCAGTATCTGTCGGGACTTGCCATCCCGATCCTGCTGATCCCGCATGTGACCTTTGTCCGCCCGGCGACAGAGATTTTTGAAGTTGATGTGGAAATCGGGTTCATCTCCGGACTGATCTGGGGGACCTGGGCCGGCTGGAAACAAGGGCTTTTGCTTGTGCTGGTCTGGCTCCATGCCTGTATCGGGATCTTCATGTGGCTGCGCAACGCCAATTGGTGGGTCCGATGGGAACCGGCGATGGCGGCGTTTGCGGCATTTGTGCCAAGCTGGGCTTTGGCAGGCTACGCCAGCGAAGGGCGCCGGGTTGCCGCCCTTCTCGCGGACCCGGCCACCCGCCGGGAAGTACAAACAGCCTATAACTGGCCGGATCCCGGCGCCATGGCCACGATCGCCGATCTGCGTGATGCTACTTTTATGGCGTTCTACATCGCGCTCGCCGCCGCTGTGCTCGCCTGGGCACTGCGGCGGATCCTCACGCGGCGTGGCAAGATTGAGATCACATATCGTCGCGGCCCGGTTGTAAAATCCGCGCGTGGTGCGTCTCTGCTGGATATCTCGCGCGCCAATGGCATTCCTCATGCGGCGCTCTGTGGCGGACGCGGGCGCTGTTCGACCTGCCGGGTGATTATCGAGGATGGCGCCGAACACCTTGCGCCCCCCTCTGAGGCGGAGCTCAAAACGCTGGCCTCAGCCAATGCGCCGGCCAATGCCCGGCTGGCCTGCCAGATCCGACCGACGGAACCCATGACGGTGTTTCGCGTGTTTCGCGGCGATGGCGTACGCGACCGCGCCCATGCCAGCCAGGGTGAGGAACGCCGTCTCGCCATTCTCTTCCTGGACATTCGGGGATTTACGGCCCGCACCGCCGGGCAATATCCCTATGACGTCGTGTTCCTGTTGAACAGGTTTTTTGATGCCGTGGTGCCGCAGATAACCGGCAATCACGGCACGGTCGACAAGTACCTTGGTGATGGTCTGTTGGCGATCTTTGACGAAAAGACCCCGGAGGCCTCGGCGCGCAAGGCCATTCAGGCCTGCGCCGGTATTGGCTCCGCGCTCGCCACCTTCAATACAACGTTGAAGTCCGAGGGGATTGCGCCAATCGACATTGGCATGGGCCTGCATCTGGGCGATCTGGTGCTCGGAGAGATCGGCGCCGCAGATCATGCACCGCGCACCATCATCGGAGATACCGTCAATGCCGCCAGCCGCCTGGAAGGCGAAACCAAGACCATGAAGGTAGAACTGCTGGTGTCAGGATCGGTGCTTGAAGCCGCGGGCCACGACATCGCTTTCCTGCCGATGGTTTCGATGACTTTGCGCGGTCGCGACGAGCCGCTGGAGGCGCTGCCTGTCGCGAGAGCATCGCGACTCGTCTCAGCGCTCAAAGGTGCGGATGTGATGGCATCGGCGTGAGGCTCTTAGACCTCATCTGCTTGGTTTCCAGCCGCAAGGTGGCAAAAACCCACCGATCGATCCGCATTGTCTCCCGAAAACGCGGCTTAATTAACCACGCACCCCCGAATTCTCCCCTCTGGCGCTAGACTTTCTGCACCTGCACAGTCTATGCCGCGCGCGGAAGGGCACCCGTGTTGCCGGTGTCCGGAAGACGAACCATCGAGAGATTTCATATGACCGTGCTAAGCAATCTGGCTCCCATCCCGGAACTCTATGTTTCTTACGACAGCGCTGAGAAGCTTAAAGTCGAAGCGGGCAACTTCAAGAGCCACGATCTCACCCCACGACAGATCTGTGATCTGGAACTCTTGATGAACGGCGGCTTCGCGCCGCTGAAAGGCTTCCTGTCTGAAGAAGACTACGATGGGGTCGTCGAGTCCATGCGCACAACTGATGGCGTGTTGTGGCCCATTCCGATCACGCTGGATGTCAGCCAGGCCTTTGCCGATACCATTGAGATCGGCGAGGACATCGCGCTCCGCGATCAGGAAGGTGTAATCCTGGCCACCATGACAGTGACCGACCGCTGGACTCCGGACAAGTCAAAAGAGGCCGAAAACGTGTTCGGCGCCGATGATGATGCCCATCCGGCCGTCAACTACCTGCACAATTCGGCTGGCCCGGTCTACCTGGGCGGACCGGTCACCGGGTTACAGCAACCCATCCACTATGATTTCCGCGCCCGTCGCGACACCCCCAACGAGCTGCGCGCCTATTTCCGCAAACTGGGCTGGCGTCGCATCGTGGCTTTCCAGACCCGTAACCCTCTCCACCGGGCGCATCAGGAACTGACCTTCCGCGCCGCAAAGGGCGCTCAGGCCAACCTCCTGATCCACCCGGTCGTGGGGATGACCAAACCCGGCGACGTGGATCACTTTACCCGCGTGCGCTGCTATGAGGCCGTCTTGGACAAGTATCCGGGCTCAACCACCACGATGTCGCTTCTGCCGCTGGCCATGCGCATGGCCGGTCCGCGCGAAGCCGTCTGGCACGGGATTATCCGCAAGAACTACGGCTGCACGCATTTCATCGTGGGCCGCGACCATGCCGGTCCTGGTAAGAACTCTGCGGGAGAAGATTTTTACGGGCCCTACGATGCGCAAGACCTCTTCCGGCAGTATCAG
>JBCDEC010000302.1:0-4834 GCA_039179965.1 Pseudomonadota bacterium | reverse complement strand
GCATCCGCGATCGCGCGCAATTCCCTGGGGTTCGTGATCCCGCCCCACATCCGGGGCACCACCGAAAAGGTGCCGTCTTTCTGGATGTTCGCGTGTTTGCGTTCGTTGATAAACCGGCTTTGCGGATCGTCCTGATATTCAACCGGCCAATCGGCCAGCAGGTAGAAGTTCAGCGCCGGACGGCAGACATGACAGCCGCATGAGGTCTTCCAGCCCAGCTCCTGATGGACTGCGGCCATGGACTTCAGCCCCTGGCTCTTGATCAGCCGTCGCACTTCTTCATGAGTCAGGTCGGTACAGCCGCACATGCTGGCCTCTTTGGCCTCGAACGCATCGCCCAGCGTGACGGCCAGCAACTGCTCGACAAGACCCGTGCAGGTCCCGCAGGAGGCGCTGGCCTTGGTCGTCGTCCGCACCGCGCCCAATTCGGTGGCACCGGCGCTGATCGCGTCGGTGATCTTGGATTTGCAAATGCCGTTGCAGCCGCAGATTTCTGCGTCAGGCGGTAAGGCTGCAACGGCCGCCATAGGGTCCACAGGGGCACCCCCCTGAAAGGCCGGCCCGAAGATCAGCGTCTCGCGCATCTGCGATATGTCGGTCTTGTCCCGCATCAGACCGAAGAACCAGTTGCTGTCAGCGGTATCGCCATAGAAAACAGCGCCGATGATGCGTTGGTCTTCGATGATCAGCCGCTTGTAGATGCCGCGGCCCGGGTCGCGGAAAACAATGTCCTCGCGCCCCTCGCCATCGGCGAAGTCACCGGCGGAGAAGAGATCACAGCCGGTGACCTTGAGCTTGGTTGACAGCTCTTTCTGCACAAAGCGCGCGTCATGGCCCAGCAGCGTCTGCGCCGCGACCTTTGCCTGATCGTAAAGCGGTGCCACAAGGCCAAAGAGCGTGCCGTTGTGCTCGACACATTCGCCAACCGCCAGCACATCTTCGACCGAGGTCACCATCTGGTCATCCACATGGATGCCGCGCCCCACGGCAAGACCGGCCGCTTTGGCCAGCGCCACGTTGGGGCGGATGCCCACGGCCATCACAAGCAAGGCGCAGGGCAGCTCAGTGCCGTCATCCAGCACGAGCGCCCTGACCTTGCCCCCCTCCCCGAGGATCTCCTTCGAATTGGCCGAACATTTGACCGTGATGCCCTTGTCGATCAGCGCCTTGCGCAACAGATAGCCCGCGGCTTCATCAAGCTGGCGTTCCATCAGGTGGTCCATCAGATGCACCACCGTGACATCGATCCCGCGCGCGGCCATGCCGGCGGCCGCCTCCAGACCCAGCAGACCGCCTCCGATCACAACGGCCTTCTGCCCGGCCTCCAGCGACATCATCCGCTCGGTGTCTTCCAGGTCACGATAGGCGATCACACCGTCCAGATCGTGACCCGGCAACGGGATCATGACAGGGTTGGACCCGGTCCCGAAGAGCAACTTGTCATAGGCCAGCACATCGCCATTGTCGGCCGTCACCGTTCTGGCCACCGTGTCGATCGCGATGATCTTTTCGCCAAAGCGGCAGGTCACGCCGTATTCGGCGTACCAGGCATCTTCATGGGTGACGATCTCGTCATAGGTCTTGTCCCCGGCCAGCACCGGGGAGAGCATGATCCGATTGTAGTTCCCGCGCGGCTCGGCGTTGAACAGCGTGATGTCATAGGCGCCGGGCGCGGTCTCGACCAGGTGTTCGATCACCCGGCCGGAGGCCATGCCTGCTCCGATCACAATGAGTTTCTGCATTCTCTGTCTCCTGAGGCCCGGGGCGCGCCGCCGGCGCGGGGTCGCAAAGGCCACTCTGGGTCGTCTCCGCCCCGGATGGGCAGGTGAAAGGGCTGTGCCAGGACCCGGGGGCCCTGGCGACAAGAGCTATTCCGCCGCGATGGCCTTGGGCGGCGCTTTCGGCTTGGGCTTGGCACCGTGTTCGTATTCCTCAAGGAAACTCAGAACCTGATCGCGGTAGTTGTAATAGTCGGGATGTTCGAGCAGCGCTTTGCGTGACCGGGGACGTGGAAGATCCACATCGATCACCTTTCCGATGGTTGCTTGCGGACCGTTGGTCATCATCACCACGCGGTCGGCCAGCAGAATTGCCTCATCCACATCATGTGTCACGCAGATCGCGGTGACTTTGGTGCGGGACCAGACTTCCATCAGCACTTCTTGCAACTCCCAGCGGGTCAGACTGTCGAGCATCCCGAAGGGTTCATCCAGAAGCAGCAGCTTGGGGCTGAGCGCAAAGGCCCGCGCGATGCCAACCCGTTGTTTCATGCCATTGGAAAGCTCGGACGCGGCCTTGTCCATGGCATCGCCCAGGCCAACCCGTTCGAGGTAGTACTCCACCACGTCCTGCCGCTCGGCGCGCGAGGCCTTGGGGTAGACCTTGTTCACGCCGATGGCCACGTTCTCTTTTGCCGAAAGCCAGGGGAAGAGGGACGGAGCCTGAAAGACCACCGCGCGTTCGGGATCGGCATCGCGCACTTCGTAGCCGTCCAGCTTGATCACACCCTTGGAGATCGAATTGAGCCCCGCGGCCATCGTCAGCACCGTCGACTTGCCGCACCCGGAATGGCCGATCAACGAGATGAACTCGCCCCGGTCGAGCTTGAGGTTGAAATCCTCCACGACCGTCAAGGGCCCGTTTGGCGTCGGGTAGACCTTGTGAAGCTGCGAGAAATCCAGATAGCGGTCGTCGATCAGGCCTTCCTGGGCCTTTTTCACCGCCGCCGGGACACCATGGATGGGCGTGACCTCGGGGAGCACTTTCGTGCCCTCGACCTTGGCTTCGATCCCAACATCCATCAGGTAATTGGTGACCTCTGCGCGCAGCGTCTTGAACGTCTCGTCGTGGTTCATCTCTGCCCGCTCGCGAGGCCGCGGAAGCGTGACTTTGAACTCTTCGCCCAGGGTGCCGTCGGGATTGAGCGCAATGATCCGGTCCGCGAGCACAATGGCCTCGTCCACATCATTGGTGATCAGCACGCAGGTCTTCTTGTCAGCCTGCCATATGCGCTCGATCTCGTCGGCGAGATTGGCGCGGGTCAATGCATCCAGCGCGGACAGCGGTTCATCCAGCAGCAGAACCTCAGGGTCCATCGCCAGGGCGCGGGCCACATTCACCCGCTGGCGCATACCGCCCGACAGCTCTGCCGGACGCCGGCCCGTGGCGTGGCTCAGCCCGACCATCTTGACGTAATGCGCGACCTTCTCGGCCCGCGCTTTCCGCGACAGGCCGGGAAAGATCGTATCCACCGCAAGCCCCACATTGCCGTTGACCGTCAGCCAGGGCATCAGCGAGTAGCTTTGAAAGATCACGCCGCGCTCGCGGCCCGGCCCGTCAATGGGCTTGCCTTTGAAGGTCACGGCGCCTGCCGATGGCTTTTCCAGGCCTGCCATGAGATTGATCAGGGTGGTTTTGCCGGTTCCGGAGAAGCCGAGGAGCACGAGGAACTCGCCCTCCTCGACCTTGAGATTGATGGTCTTCAGCACATGGGTCGCATTGGCGCCTTCGCCGAAGCTCTTCGAGACATCGTTGAATTCAAGGACGGACATGGGACCTTACCGGTTGTTGGTGAAGGTAAAGAGCGACTGGATCGCAAACATCATCCTGTCGAGCAGGAAGCCGATGAGTCCGATGGTAAACACCGCGACCATGATCTTGGCAAGCGACTGGCTCGATCCGTTCTGGAACTCATCCCAGACGAATTTTCCAAGACCCGGGTTTTGCGCCAGCATCTCCGCGGCGATCAGCACCATCCAGCCAACGCCCAGCGACAGGCGCAGACCGGTGAAGATCAGCGGCAGCGCCGAAGGCAGCACCAGCCTGGTGATCTTGGTCCAGGTGTTCATCTTCAAGACCTTGGAGACATTCACCAGGTCCTTGTCAATGGAGCTCACGCCCAGCGCCGTATTGATCAATGTGGGCCAGAGCGAGCACAGCGTCACGGTGATGGCCGAGATCAGGAACGACTTGGAGAACCAGCCATCCGCCGTGGTGTAGGTGGCCGAGACGACCATCGTGACAATCGGCAGCCAGGCCAGCGGCGAGACCGGCCGGAAGATCTGGATAAGGGGGTTGAGCGCAGAATTCGCGGTCGCGGACAGGCCGGCGAGAATACCCAGCGGCACGGCCACGATGGTGGCGATCAGAAAGCCGAAGAAGACGGTTTTGATCGAGGTCCAGATCTGGTCGTAGTAGGTCGGCTTGCCGGTGTAGGTGCGCCACTTCACGCGGTCCGAACGGCCTTCGGCCACCAGATCCGCATTGCGCTTTTCCTGACGCTCGTTGAACGCGACTTCCTTGGCGCGTTCGCGTTTGGCATCTTCGTTCAGGTTGATCACCTGTTCCCAGACCTGTGACGGCCCGGGAATGGCGCCGAGCGAGGTTTGAACGGTGGGGGCCAATGTGCCCCAAAGCAGCAGGAAGGCGCCAATCGCGACAAGCGGAACGCCCAGCAGTCGCCAAACCTCGCCCATCTGCGCGCGCGGGTTGTCACCGGCAGCGGCCTTCAGCATCGGGGTCATCCAGGCGAGACCCAGAACCTGGAACCAGGCATCCGCCTTGTTGATCCGGGCGAATGTACGGGCTTTGCGCGCCGCGCGCGCCTCTTGTGCTTCGAAATCGGGATCGACGGTTGTCATGGACCCTGTCCTTGCATTGTTCGGTTTGGACGGCCTCGGGCGCTCTGCGCGTCCTGCCGGTCCGAAAACGGCTGCGGGAGACCCCGGCGGAACCCGCCGGGGTCCAGAGCTCGCTTAGCCCTGCACTTCGTTGCCGACGACGATTTGCTCGCCCTTCAGACCGATCGGCAGGCTTTCGAGGTAGGCGTTTGGCG
>JBCDEC010000301.1:0-4846 GCA_039179965.1 Pseudomonadota bacterium | reverse complement strand
CAAACACGCGGTTGACGACGTTTCCGCCGGACGGACGGTTGCGGTTCGACTTAGACCGCGAACGTGATTTGGACGATCTCATATATGTGCTGTCAATTTTTCTACCGTGTCGGGACCCGCTTTGCGCCTCGCGCGCTCTGAGTGTTCCAGGTCGACGACTTGTTGGCTTGGAGTTGCGCGGGAGCGTTTCAGCGTCCAGCGCAGCAACTTGTGTTGAATAAGCATGTCCCGGCCCGTGAAACAAGACCCCTCATCTCTGAAAGTCTGATTTTTAATGCCGAAATGGCGCAAAATTCCAATTCAATGGCTTTACCCAAGGCCACTTGCGCGCACAACGCGGTCACGGCCATCAAGGTCGGGCAGGATTTCCACAGCCGCAAATCCGGCATTGGCGCAGATCTCCGCCACGCCCTCCCCCTGGGTTGGCCCGATTTCAAAGATGATCCGGCCGCCGACCTCCAGAAATCCGGCGGCGCCGCCGCAGATCCTGCGGTAGGCGCTCAGCCCGTCACCGCCATCCGTGAGCGCCAGATCGGGTTCGTGATCCCGCACCTCCGGTTCAAGACCGGACATGTCGGCCGCAGCGATGTAGGGCGGGTTGGCCACGATCAGGTCAAACCGCTCGTCGACCCGGGAGAACCAGTCGGAGACCAGGATTCGGGCCCGATCCTGCACCCCGTGCATCACCGCATTGGCGCTGGCCTGCAGACAGGCGGCCTCCGAGAGATCGACGCCCATCCCTCGCGCCTGCGGCACCTCGGCCAGCAGGGTCACCAGAATACAGCCTGACCCCGTGCCCAGATCCAGGACCCGGTCAAATGGTTCGGCCAGAGCGGCCTCGATCAGCATTTCGGTCTCGGGCCGGGGGTCCAGCACATCCCGGCTGATCTTGAAACCGCGACCGTAAAACGCCCGTTCGCCCAAGAGATGCGAGACCGGCACCCGCACCGAGCGCAATGCAATCAGCCGGTCGTAGCGTTCGGCGATGTCCGGTTCGAGATCCTCCGGCGCGATCAGCGTGACCCGCGCCGCCTCGATGCGCGCGGCATGGGCCAGAAGAACCCGCGCATCGCGCGCCGGGTCCGCGACGCCGGCGGCGCGCAGACGCGCAGTCGCGGTGGCCATGGCTTCGGCGGCGGTCGTCATAGGCCCATCTCCGCCATGCGGCGCGCCTGATCATCGGCCGTGAGCGCATCAATGATGTCATCGAGATCACCGCCCATCACAGACTCGAGCTTGTAGAGCGTCATGTTGATGCGGTGATCCGTCATGCGCCCCTGCGGGAAGTTATAGGTGCGAATGCGCTCGGACCGGTCGCCAGAGCCCACCTGTGCCGCACGATCCGCGGATCTTTCACTGGCCAGTCGCTGGCGTTCAAGGTCGTAGAGCCGGGTCCGCAGCACCTGCATGGCCATTTCGCGGTTGCGGTGCTGCGACTTCTCCGAACTCGTCACGACGATGCCCGACGGCAAATGCGTGATCCGCACCGCGGAATCGGTGGTGTTCACGTGCTGCCCGCCGGCACCGGAGGACCGCATGGTGTCGATGCGGATGTCCTGCGGCGCAATCTCGATATCGACGTCCTGCGCTTCGGGCAGAACGGCAACGGTGGCTGCGGATGTATGGATGCGCCCGCCGCTTTCGGTCGTCGGAACCCGCTGTACGCGATGCACGCCGCTTTCATATTTCAGGCGGGCAAAGACCCCTTCTCCTTTGACATGGGCGGTGACCTCCTTGATCCCGCCCAGTTCGGTGGCCTGTTCGTCGATGATCTCAAAGCTCCAGCCCCGGGCATCGGCAAAGCGCTGGTACATGCGCAGAAGATCCGCCGCAAAAAGCGCTGCTTCATCGCCCCCCGTGCCGGGGCGAATCTCCAGCATCGCCGGACGCGCATCGGCGGCATCCTTGGGCAGCAATGCAATCTGCAGAGCCTGTTCGACCTCGGGCAGACGGGCCCGCAGAATGGGCAATTCCTCTTCGGCCAAAGGCTTCATGTCCGGATCGTCAAGCAAGGCTTCCGCCTCCGCCAGATCGGACCGAATCCCACGCCACGCCGAGATCTGTTCGACCACGGGGCGAAGCTCGGAATATTCTTTCGCGAGCTCGGCAATATCTCCGCTTCCATCGGCCATCGCCGCTTCGAGGTATTGGAACCGTTGCGAAATCTGCTCAAGTCTGTCTTCGGGGATCATTGACGTTGTCTGTGACATCGTTGTGCTTTGGTCAAGTCCTCGCCCGTGCTAGCCTGTGCAAATGAAGAAATCATGTGCGCTCCTTCTGGCCGCCCTGATGGCCAGCCATGCCGCGGCCGATGTCACTGGTCCTGGCGGAAAAACCATTGACTGTTATTGCACCGACAAGGGTGGCAGCCGGGTGGAACTGGGTGAGATGATATGCCTGCAGGTGGATGGCAACATGTTCATGGCTCAGTGCCAGATGTCGCTGAACGTACCGATGTGGCGCAAGGTGCAGGATGGCTGCTCGATCGCCAACCTGTCAGAGCCGGGCAATCCACCCATCGACGCGGGCTTTGTTGACTCCTAGATCGCGCGACCCAAAGCGCTGGCGCGCGTAGATCTTCAGCGTGTCGCCGTCTTGTTGCGCCGTGGTGTAATCCGGAAAGCCCCAGATTTGAGAGCGGGTGACAAAGGTCATCATGCCGTCGTCCGGCGTGCCCGCCAGCACCGTCGTGCGCGGTGTCTGGCGGGCCACGTCCGCCAGGTGTCGCAGCCCGTCCGGGCCGGTCTGCACCACACGTTCGACACCGTTCGCCATATCCTTGTCAGCGGTAAAGGCCGGCATCCGGTTCCAAACGGCCGGATCGCTCGGCGCCAGCCGGATATAGCCCACCAGAATGGCCAGGGCGGCCAGCAAGATCATGACTGTCATTCCAAGACGTCCCATTTCGTTGTGCGCAATGCCTTTTTTAAGTCTTCCCAGCCCGCCGCTTTTGTCCGGTTTCATCGATAGGTCACACCCGGGAGGATACAGAGCAGTTCAAACAGCAGATTTGCAGCCGTCAGCGCCGTATTCCCGGATGTATCATAGGGCGGCGACACTTCGACCAGATCACAGCCCACGACGTTGAGCCCTTTGAACGCGCGGATCAGTTCCATCGCCTGTGCGGTTGTGAGACCGCCGATCTCGGGCGTGCCGGTTCCGGGCGCATAGGCCGGATCCAGGCTGTCGATGTCATAGGAGATATAAACCGGCGCGTCCCCGATATCGCGCCGGATCTCCGCCCCCAACGGCGACAGGGACCGGTGCCACAGTTCGGGGGCAAGGAATTGCTGAAACCCCCATTGCGCCGCTTCCTTGAAGTCATCTGCGGCGTAGCCGGTGCCGCGTAATCCGATCTGGTAGGTTTTTTGCGGATCGATCAATCCATCTTCATAGGCGCGGCGGAACACCGTGCCGTGGGTTTCCTTTTCGCCGAACATCTCGTCGTTGACGTCGGCATGGGCATCGACGTGGATGAGCGCGACCGGACCGTGACGTTCTGCCACGGCGCGCAGGATCGGCAACGTTAGCGAATGATCCCCGCCGATGGCCATCGGCAGAGCGCCGCTTTGCAGGATCACGCTGTAGCTCTCCTGGATGATTCGAAGGCTGTCGGCGAGCGAGAAGGTGTTGATCGCCAGATCGCCGATATCTGCCACGTTGAGACTGTCAAACGGCGCGGCGCCGGACTGGATGTTATAGGGGCGGATCATTGCGCTTTCCGCACGCACCTGCTTGGGGCCAAACCGAGTCCCGGACCGCCAGGAGGTCCCGATATCGATCGGAATGCCCAGCACGGCCACGTCCACCCCCTCCAGTTTGCCCGCCTGCGGCAGCCGCATGAAGGTGTTCGGGCCCGAGAAACGTGCCAGATCATTGCCGGAGATCGGCTGGTTCGGCTGTGTCATCCGCGTAAATTCCATCCCAAGAGACAAATGAGGTCGACGGCCACATGGGCGCCGGCGATGGCAGTGGCACCCGTGGTGTCAAAGGGCGGAGACACCTCGACCACGTCGCCGCCCTTGATGTTGATCCCTGCCAGGTCGCGCAAGAGGATCGCCGCCTGACCCGAGCTGAGCCCGCCCCAGACCGGCGTGCCGGTGCCCGGCGCGAAGGCCGGATCAAGCCCGTCGATGTCAAAGCTCAGGTAGACCGGGCGGTCCCCGACAATCGCCCGCGTGGCCCGGGCAATATCTGCCGGGCCGCGTTCATGCACGGCGCGTGCGTCAAAGGTGGTGACCCCCAGCGTGTCGGGATTGGTGGTGCGAACGCCGATCTGCACAGACGTCTCAGGGTCGATAAAGCCGCATGTCACCGCTTTATAAAACATCGTCCCGTGATCGATGCGAGACATGTCGTCATCCGGCCAGGTGTCGGAATGGGCGTCGATGTGGATCAGGGAAAGTGGCCCATGGGCCGCATGCATGGCCCGCAGGATCGGAAAGCTGATGTAATGATCACCGCCCAGGCAAACAGGCGCCACGCCCGCATCGAGTATCATTCTGACATGACGTGTCAAAGCGTCCGGAAAGGCGGGCACATTGGCATAATCAAAGGCCAGATCGCCATAGTCCACGATGTTGAACTCTGAAATAGGGTCATAGCCCCAGCCATAGGGCGCATCCGTCGCCTGCAGGGCCGAAGCCTCCCGGATCGCCCGTGGGCCCAGCCGCGTGCCGGGCCGGTTGGTGACCGCCTGATCAAAGGGCACGCCGGTGACGGCAATATCCACGCCAGTCAGGTCCTTGGTGTAGCGCCGCCGCAAGAAAGACGTCGCGCCGCCAAAGGTGTTTTCAAACGACAGTCCACGCGGATCCTGACGCGTGAACGCGTTGTCCACCTGGTT
>JBCDEC010000300.1:0-4864 GCA_039179965.1 Pseudomonadota bacterium | reverse complement strand
GTCCCGCATCTGGCCCGATTGCTCCTCGCCCAGAAGGTTCCCCGCCCCCCGGATGTCGAGATCCTGACTGGCCAGCGTGAACCCGGCCCCCAGCGTATCCAGTGAGCCGAGCACGCGCAGCCGCTTTTCGGCAGTTGCGGTCAGCTTGGCCCGCGGCTTGGTGGTCAGATAGGCATAGGCCCGCGTTTTGGACCGCCCGACCCGCCCGCGAATCTGGTAAAGCTGCGCCAGCCCGAACATGTCCGCGCGGTGAATCACCATCGTATTGGCCGTCGGGATATCGAGCCCGGATTCCACGATCGTCGTGGCAAGCAAGACATCGAACTTGCCATCGTAGAAGGCGTTCATCCGGTCATCCAGTTCCCCGGCCGCCATCTGGCCATGGGCCACAACGACCGTCACCTCCGGGACCTGTTCGCGCAAAAAGGCCTCGATCTCAGGCAGATCCGCAATACGAGGCACCACGTAAAAGCTCTGTCCACCGCGGTAGTGCTCTCGCAACAAGGCTTCGCGGATGGTCACACTGTCAAACTCGCTGACGTAGGTGCGGATCGCCAGCCGGTCGACCGGCGGCGTGCCGATGATCGACAGATCCCGCACGCCCGACAGCGACAGCTGAAGCGTCCGCGGAATCGGTGTGGCCGTCAGGGTCAGCACATGAATGTCCGAGCGCATTTGCTTCAAACGTTCCTTGTGGCTCACGCCAAAATGCTGCTCTTCATCAATGACAAGAAGTCCAAGATTTTGAAACCGAACGCTTTTCGCCAAAAGCGCATGGGTGCCAATCACGATGTCCACCGTCCCGTCCGCCAGCCCGGCCCGGGTCGCGGCGGCGTCCTTGGATGACACGAACCGCGACAATTGCCGGACGTTCACCGGAAAGCCACGGAACCGTTCGCGAAAGCCGGCCGCATGCTGGCGCGCCAGCAGTGTCGTCGGCGCGATCACCGCCACCTGCACACCGGTCATGGCCGCGACAAAGGCCGCCCGCATCGCCACTTCGGTTTTGCCAAAGCCGACATCTCCGCAGACCAGTCGATCCATCGGCTGACCGGAGGTCATGTCCTCCATCACCTCGCCAATGGCGCGCATTTGATCGTCGGTTTCCTCGTAGGGAAAGCGGGCGCAGAACTCTTCCCAGGCATGCGGCGGCGGATCGAGGATCGGCGCCTTGCGCAGGGCGCGTTCGGCGGCCACGCGGATCAGGCGATCGGCGATCTCCCGGATGCGCTCTTTCAGGCGCGCCTTCTTGGCCTGCCAGGCGCCGCCGCCCAGACGATCAAGCAGGCCCTCGTCGTGGCCATAGCGCGAGAGGAGTTCAATGTTTTCCACCGGCAGATAGAGCCGGGCGCCCTCGGCATACTCCAGAAGCAGGCATTCATGGGCGGCCCCGAGCGCCTCCACGACCTCAAGCCCCTGATAGCGCCCGATCCCGTGATCGACGTGAACCACCAGATCGCCCGGCGACAGAGATTGGGCCTCGGTCAGAAAGTTCTCGGCCCGACGGCGCTTTTTCGGCGCCCGGATCAAGCGGTCGCCCAGCACATCCTGCTCTGAAATCACTGTCATCTCCGGGGTTTCAAACCCGTGTTCCAGCGCCCAGACGGCCAGATGCAGGCCGCGTCGGCCAATCCGGGTTCCGTCCGGAATGGCAATGGTCTCGGCGAGACCTTCGTCTTCGATCAAGCCGGTCAGACGTTCGCGCGCACCTTCGGAGTAGGACGCGATGACCACCGGAGCGGACTCGAGTTTTACTGTCACGTGCGAGGCCAGCGCGCCAAACAGCGACAGGTTTTCCTGCTGTCGCTCGGGCGCGAAGTTGCGTCCAATGCGTCCGCCGGCATCGATTACGCCAGGGCCGCTGGCCTGCGCCAGCGGATGGAACTTCAGGATACGATGCTCGCGCACCGCCGCCTCCCAGGCCGCATCGTCGAGATAGAGCATCTCTGGCGGCGCGGGTTTGTAGACACTGTCACGATGGGACCGGTCTTCCAGCGCCAGGCGGCGCGTTTCGTATTGATCCGCGATCATGTCCCAGCGCGACAGGCGCGCCGGGGTGGTCTGGTCATCAAGCGTCACCGTCGCGCCGGGGAGATAGTCGAACAACGTCTCCAGGCGGTCATGGAAAAACCCGAGCCAATGCTCGACACCGGCGTGTTTGCGACCTGCGCTCACCGCTTCGTAGAGCGGATCGTCCGTGCCCGCCGCCCCAAAGGTCAGCCGGTAGGTCTGGCGAAACCGGGTGATCGCGGGCTCGTCGAGAACCACTTCGGAGACCGGGGCGAGTTCGATGCGCTCCAGCGCTTCGGTCGTGCGCTGGGTGGCCGGATCAAAACGGCGCGCCCCGTCCAGCACGTCTCCGAACAGATCCAGCCGCACCGGCCCGCTTTCGCCGGGGGGAAAGATGTCGATGATTCCGCCGCGAATGGCGTAGTCGCCCGGCTCCATGACCGTCGGGCTTTGCGAGAACCCCATGCGCACGAGAAAGCCCCGCAAGGCGGCTTCATCGATGCGCCCGCCGACCTGCGCCGTGAACGCCGCCTCGCGCAGAAGCGCGCGCGCCGGAACCCGCTGGGTTGCAGCGTTGAGCGTGGTCAGAAGGACGAAATCCTTGGGCATCTCATGCACCAGCGCCGCCAGCGTGGCCATGCGCGCGGCCGAGATATCAGGATTGGGGGAGACGCGGTCATAGGGCAGACAATCCCACCCCGGAAAGCCAAAGACCGGCATATCGGGCGCAAAGAACGCCAGGGCCGCGCGCATGGCGGCCAGACGCTTGTCGTCGCGCGCAACGTGAATGACCGGCCCGCCGGTTTTGGCGATGTCGTCAAGGATCAGCCGGGCATCAAACCCTTCGGGCGCGCCGCCCACCGAAATGTGGTCAGAAGAGCTCATGAGGACCCTGTCGATCTGTTGCGGGCGGCGACGATTGCGTTGCAGACGTCAGTTGCCGAGCACGCCGATGGTAAGATTTTGATACATGCCCCAAAGCGCGGTGACAAAGATCGCCACGGTGCCGATCAATTGCGTATGGATGCGGTGTCGGGACAACCGCTTGCCCAGATCTTCGCCGATCAGCCCGCGCCGCGCAATATCGCGCGCGGTGCGCAGGCTCAAAGCCCCGACGAAGGACATCGGCAGAAACAGCAAAAACACAGCCTGGGCGAATTCGACGTCATAGAAAAAGCCGAGCACCGCAAGGCCGGAGATCACGAAACAGGTCAGGCCGAGCAGCCACAGGCCGGAGACCTCGACAATATAGACCATGCGATTGACATAGACCCGCGTAATGTCTTCGAGGTCCTGCGCGGCCTGCCCGCCAAGGCGCCGGGCGCGGGTGATCATGTCATAGGGGATTCCCATCACCCAATGACTGGCCGAGGACCACATGACAGCCAGCACGATCCAGAACCAGAGGTTCGAAAACGAGCGCATGTCGATCAGCTCGAAAATTGACTTGTACCAGTCCACGCGTTCGCCTCGCTGCCCCACCCGTTCCGGATCAATTCGAAACGCGCCGCACCCACCTCAAAGATGCGCGTTCCGTCATGCCACTGCCGTTGCGCGAGTGCAAGCCGGGGCTGCTGGCGCGGTGCTGCGTGCGCCCCGGGCGCGGCGTCTGCGCCACCCTGATCTATTGCTCAGGCGTCCATTCCATGGCACCCAAGGGAAAAAGACCAAGCGAAGGTGTCCTGATGCTGCCTCATGTTGCACCCTACCCGACCGCCCGGTTTCGCCGTGCGCGCCAGAAACCGGCGATCCGCGGACTGGTGCGGGAAACTGCGCTGAAGTCGGAGGATTTGATCTGGCCGGTTTTCGTGCGTGCCGGCGAAGGGATCGAAGAGCCGGTGCCGTCAATGCCTGGCGTCAACCGCCTGTCGGTCGATCGCATCGCGGGCGCGGCCCGTGCCGCCTTTGACGCAGGTGTCCCCGCCATCTGCATCTTTCCCTATACGGCTCTGGAAGATCGGACCGAGGATTGTGCCATGGCCTGGTCGGCAGACAATGTGTCCAACCAGGCCATTCGCGCGGTCAGGGCAGCGGTTCCCGAGATGGCGATCATGACCGACGTGGCCTTGGACCCCTATAACATCAACGGCCATGATGGGTTCGTGGTCGACGGCGAGATCATCAATGACCAAACGGTCGAGGCGCTGGCGAAGATGGCTCTGGCGCAGGCCGATGCAGGCGCGGATATCATCGGGCCGTCCGATATGATGGACGGCCGGATCGGCGCCATCCGTCAGGCACTGGAATCCGCCGGACATCAGCGCGTGATGATCCTGTCCTACGCGGCGAAATACGCATCGAGCTTTTATGGCCCGTTCCGGGATGCGGTCGGCGCCTCCGGGGCGCTCACGGGCGACAAGAACACCTATCAAATGGATCCGGCCAATACGGATGAAGCGCTGCGTCTCGTGGCGCGGGATCTGGGCGAAGGGGCCGATATGGTGATGGTCAAGCCCGGGCTGCCCTACCTGGACATCTGCCGACGGGTCAAAGACCAGTTCGGCGCTCCGACTTTTGCCTATCAGGTCTCCGGCGAATACGCGATGATCGAGGCCGCGGCGCAAAACGGCTGGATTGACGGCGACAAGGTGATGAAAGAGAGCCTTCTGGCCTTCAAACGCGCAGGGTGCGACGGAATCCTCACCTATTTTGCACCCCGGATCGCGCCGCTGCTCTGAGGATAGGCCTGGCGGGCCCCAAAACCGGCATCGCGCCGCTCTCTGCGTGCAGGGGAGGTGACAGCCGCCCCCGCGCGCAGTATAAAGAGGCCAAGGCCGGTAAACACGGTCATATTCAGGCTAATCGAGGCAAAACCATGAGCAGTATTTCTTCCGCGCCCGTGACACGGCGCGGC
>JBCDEC010000299.1:0-4911 GCA_039179965.1 Pseudomonadota bacterium | reverse complement strand
TTCTGAGAAACTTGTCTATATGCCAGAAGGTACCTATTCTACTGTCGCACATGACGCACCTGATGTGAAAATAAAAAGAAAAGAGCTAGGTTTGCCAGATGATAAACTTGTGTATTGTTGTTTCAACGCATCTTATCGTATTGATCGAGAAGTTTTTAACAGTTGGATGACAGCGCCGGGGGTTTCCGTGAATTTCGACAAATTCTTTTCAAGCGGTTATGCGACACACCATATGACAAAGATGAGAAATAGATTGCTATCAATTGATTTTAAATCGTTTAACCCGTTTTCGCTAAGTGGTGCTCCGGAAACCGAAAAACACGGCTCGACAAGCAGACAACTTGCCAATGGCGCCTGACGTAGGGTGACAATTGGCAAATGACGGGAATCACTCAGCGCGGCAGAATCACGGTAAAGGCCGAGCCCTTCCCCAATTCGCTTTCCACTCGCAGACGCCCCCGGTGGCGATTGATTATGTGCTTAACAATCGCCAGACCCAGACCCGTTCCGCCCAGGTCACGAGACCGATGGCTGTCCGCGCGGTAAAAGCGTTCGGTAAGGCGCGGCAAGTGAACGGGATCGATGCCCGGCCCCTTGTCGATCACCTTGACGCGGGCCGCAGGCGCCCGCACCGCCGGGTCGCGATCCGACGTGGTCAGGCTCAGATGTACGCTCTTGCCTTCCGACGCATAGGTCAGCGCATTGGAGATCAGGTTGGTGAAAACCTGCTGGAGCTGATCGGCATCGCCCATCACGACAACCTCGGACTCCGGTGCGGCCAGCGACAGGCTGACGCCCGCCTCTTCCGCCAGCGGGCGCACCGAGCGCAGGGTGGAGGCCAGAATCGCCGACAGATCCACCTTGTCCTTGGGCCGAATGAACTCTTCTTCCTCGACCCGGCTCAGCGACAACAAGTCCCCGACGAGCCGGTTCATACGCGACGCCTCGCCCTCCATGATCTCCAAGAACCGCTCCCGGGCCTCTGCGTCGTCGCGCGCGGGGCCGCGCAGCGTTTCGATGAAGCCCATGATGGCGGTCAGCGGCGTGCGCAGCTCATGGCTGACGTTGGCGACGAAGTCGCGACGCATTTTGCCCGCCTGTTCCAGATGCGTCACGTCCTGAAAGCTGATCAGCAAGGCGCCGGCGTTCACCGCTCCGATGCCATTCACGTATCGGCAGGTCACTTCAAAAAGCCGGTCCTGCGCGCCGTCATTGGTCAGGTGTTGGGCACGGCGCGGGCGGCGGTCCCGCAAACAGGCCTCGATCACCTCCAGCACCTTGGGCTGACGCAGAATGGTCGCGAAATGCCGCCCGACGATCTGCTGACCCAACAGGGTCAGCGCCGGCGTGTTGGCCGATACGATCCGCTCAGACTGATCGATCAGCACCGCCGGCAACGGCAGCCCGGCCAGCAGGTCGGCGATCAGTTCGGAAGCGTTCATCCCGGACCCTTTCCTGTTGGAAAAAGCGCTGATCAGGTTTAGTGGCGGATTGCAACTATTTTGCGGCAGCCGCCTCCAGCGCCCCGGTGAAGGCCGCACAGAGCGCCTCAGGGTCTTCCAGCCCGACCGAGACCCGGAAAAACCCTTCAGACATGCCCAGAGTGGCCCGTTCTTGCGGCGTCAACGCCCGGTGGGAAGAGGACGCGGGATGCGACAGCGTCGTGCCCACATCACCCAAAGTCGGCGCAAAGCTCAAGTCCTGTGCGGCGCGGGCAAAGGCGTTGGCGCCAGCGCGGCCCCCGTCCATCTCGAAACTCACCATGTTGCAGCCATGCCCTTGCAACAGCGCCATGGCGGCGGCGTGATCGGGATGATCGCTGCGCCCCGGATAGAGCACCCGCCGAACGCCGGGCAAACCGGCCAGATGATCCGCCAGACGGGCCGCCGTGGCCTCGGCCCGCTCAAAGCGCAGCGCAAAGCTCAGCAATCCACGTTCTGCCAGCCAGCAATCAAACGGGCTTGGGGTCAGGCCGGCGGTGACGGCAAAGACGCGCATCCGGTCGCTCAGCGCCGCGTCGCGGGCGACCACATACCCCAACATCGCATCGGAATGGCCCGCCATCAGTTTGGTCACCGAATGCAGAACAATATCGGCGCCATGATCGAACGGGCGGAACGCCAGCGGCGTGGTAAACGTGTTGTCCACGACCAGCAAAACGTCGCGCGCTTTGCACAGCGCCGCCAGCCCGGTGACATCGGCCAGGCGCAAGGTCGGGTTCGACAGAACTTCGACCAGAACCATCTTGGTGTCCGGACGGATCGCCGCTTCGACGGCATCAAGATCTCCGGGATCGGCCAATGTGGTCGCCAGACCCAAGCGCGGCAGATCCTCCGCCATCAAGCGTAGCGAACGCCCGTAAAGCTGGTTGCCGCCGATCACGTGATCGCCTGCTGACAGCAAGCCCATCAGAACCGCCGAAACAGCCCCCATGCCAGAGCCCGTTACAACACCGCCCTCAGCCCCCTCCATCGCATCGATCCGGGCCGCGACGACCTCGGCATTCGGATGGCCTTCGCGGCTGTAGGTAAAGCCCTTGGCCCGGCCCTCGTATTGATCGTCCAGCGCATCCGGGCTGTCCGAGGCATAGACCACGGACGGCGACAGCGGCGTAACCACCGGCCAGGACGCGCTTTCTGGCAGCGGGTCCGGGCGCATCAGCGAGCCCTTGCCATTGCGCCTCATGCGACCACCGTCAGCCCGTCGCGGAACCGGCGCATGTTCTCCTGATAATGCAAGGCCGCCCGGGTCAGACCCTGAATGGTCTCGTCATCGAGCTGGCGCACGACCTTTCCCGGAGACCCCATCACAAGGCTGCCCGGCGGGATCTCCTTGCCTTCTGTGATCAGGGCCCCTGCCCCGATCAGGCAATTCTCGCCAATGACAGAATGGTTGAGCAAAATCGCCCCCATGCCGATCAAGGTGTTGTCGCCGATCGTGCAGCCATGCAGCATGACCTTGTGGCCGATGGTGCAATTGCGCCCTATTGTCATCGGCGCGCCCGGGTCGGTGTGACAGACCACGTTTTCCTGAAGGTTGGTGCCCGCACCGATGACAATCGGTTCATTGTCTCCCCGCAGGGTCGAGCCGAACCAGACCGACGCCGCTTCGTGCAGGGCTATGTTTCCAATCAGATTGGCATCCGGCGCCACCCAGGTGTCTTCGTGCAAGACAGGATGCACACCGTTCAGGGCGTAGATGGTCATGACAATTCCTCGAATTCTTCCTGCAGGGTGCGGGCATGTTCGACCAGATCCGGGCGTTGGATCCGGCGCATCCGCGTGGCCTCTATGATGGTCTTGAGCTGGGCCTCCGTGGCATCCAGATCATCGTTGACCAGAACAAAGTCGTAAGAGCCCCAATGGCTGATCTCGTCCCAGCTTTTCTGCATGCGCCGCTTGATGACCTGGGCATCGTCCTGTGCCCGGGTCTCCAACCGGCGGCGCAATTCGGCAATCGACGGCGGCAACAGAAAGATCGACAAGGTATGCTGGCCAAGGGCCGAGTTGCGGATCTGCTGCGCGCCCTGCCAGTCGATGTCAAAGAGCACATCGCGGCCTTGTTCGATCGCCTCCTGCACCGGGTGTCGGGGCGAGCCGTAGAAGTGACCAAAGACAAAGGCGTGTTCCAGCATGTCTCCGTGGCTGACCTGGGCCTTGAAGTCATGCTCGCTCAGGAAATGGTATTCGCGCCCGTCCTGCTCACCGGGCCGGGGCTGACGCGTGGTCGCAGAGACCGAAAAGACGATCGAGCTGTCCCATTCGCGCAGGCGTCGCGCCAGCGTGGATTTGCCGGCCCCTGACGGGGACGACAGCACAACCAGCAGCCCGCGACGCGCATCAGACAACATATCGCTCATGGCGGGTCACTCCACGTTCTGGACCTGTTCGCGGATCTGATCGATCACCGCTTTCAGCTCAAGCCCAACGGCCGTCAGGTCGCTGGATTGCGATTTCGAACACAGCGTATTCGCTTCCCGATTAAACTCCTGCATCAGAAAGTCCAGCTTGCGTCCCACGGCGCCGCCAGCATCGAGCAGGGTCCGGGCCGCATCGACATGGGCGCGGAGCCGGTCGATTTCTTCGGTGACATCGGCCTTGACCGCCAGCAACGCCAGCTCCTGGGCCAGCCGGTCGGGATCCACCGCATCCGTGGCGTCGATCACCCGGGCAAGATTGCTGCGCAGCGTCTCCGCCACCACCGGCTTGCGCGCCTCGGCGAGGCCCGCGGCCTGATGGGCCAGCGCTTCGACCTGATCCAATTGTTCCAAAAGCACTTTCTGCAGCGCGCCCCCTTCGGTTTTTCGCATGGCGAGAAAGTCGGCGAGCAAGTCGGGAAAGGCCGATTTCATGGCTTTCACCAACGGAGCGGTCTCATCCTCGGTTCCCGAGACATCCCAGACACCGCGCAAGGACAACATGTCTGCCGCCGACGACGCCCCCAGCACCAGACCGCGCGATTCAGCGCGCCGTTCGGTTTCAGCAAGCGCGTCGAGCACCCGTTCGAGATTTCCATCGTTTAGGCGCAGGGCCGCACTGTCTTCGCCGCGCTGCACCCGCAGCGACAGGGAAACATTGCCGCGCTTGACCGACTTTGCCACGTCCGCGCGCAATGCGGATTCCAGACCATCGAGCCAGTCGGGCACCCGCAAACGGATATCGAGCCCCTTGGCATTGACGCTGCGCAGATCCCAGGTCCAGGAAACGGCGCCAAGGTTGCCGCGCCCGGCGGCAAATCCTGTCATCGACATGATCATGTGGCGCACGTCCTTATTTTGAATTGCAGGCAGCTAAAGCAAAGCTCTGCATAAGAGCAAGCCCCAAGCGTCAGACCGCCTGCACCGGTCCGCACCGGTGTGGCGGTCGCAGGCGGTCTGACGCTTGGGGCTTGCTCTTATGCAGAGCTTTGCTT
>JBCDEC010000298.1:0-4921 GCA_039179965.1 Pseudomonadota bacterium | reverse complement strand
GATGACGATGAGCCGATCGACGACAGCCAGAAGCGCATGAACCACATGTTCGATCCAGATGATGGTGACGCCCGATGCACGGATGTCCTTGATGGTCTGGATCAGCGCCGTGCATTCGGCTTCGGTGAGACCGCCAGCGATTTCGTCCAGAAGCAGCAGTTTGGGCTTGGCGCACATGGCGCGCGTGAGTTCCAGGCGCTTGCGGTCCAACAGCGTCAGGCTGCCCGCCAGAAGGTTGGCTTTGCCGAGCAATTCGGTCTGATCGAGGACCTCCAGGCAAAGCCGTTCGGCTGGGGCGCCATGCAGACCGGCGGATTGGGTCGCTGCGATCATGGCATTTTCGAAAACGGTCATGCCGGAAAACGGCTGGGGCACCTGAAACGACCGCGCGATGCCCGACTGGCTGCGTCGGGCGGCGGTCCATCCGGTGATGGTCTGGCCGTCAAACAGGATCTCACCCGATTTGGGCCGCACTGTCCCGGTGATCAGGTTGAACATTGAGGTCTTGCCGGCGCCATTTGGCCCGATAACGCCCAAGGCTTCGCCGGCCTGGACATCATAGCTCAGCGCATCGGCGACCGTGACAGCGCCGTATGCCTTGTCCAGAGCCTGAAGAGAGAGGAGAGGTGCCATGATGCCCCAGCAGGAGAGGTGGGTCGGCGCCCGCAGGGGCGCCGACGCGGGCGCTAGCCCAGCAGTTTCATTTCCGATGTTACGGGGACTTCCGGCGCGGTGGCGTTGGCCACGATCTCAAGTTCGTAGGCGTCGCCGGATTTCTGCCACTGACCGCCCACCAGAGGTGTCTTGGTGACATTGTTGATGGGCCCGTTGGCCCAGTTGACCGGTCCCACGATGGTGTTCAGATCCGTCGAGGTGATCGCGGACACGATGGCACCGGGGTCTTCCAGATCTTCGGCGCGCTTGACCACATCAGCGACGACCTCAAAGAGCGCGTGCTTGAAGCCCAGAGGCTGAGTCCACGGCCGATCTGCAGCCTTCATGTAGCCTTCGGCCAGATCCTTGGCGCTGGCCCCGGTCAGCGAGGACGAGAACGGGTGATGCGGTGACCACCAGACCTCGGTCGACAGATCATTGCCGCGATCGCCCAGCGAATTGATCACCGACGGGAACAGCAGCGCCTTGCCGATGGTGACGACTTTGGGGTTGAAGCCCTGCTGAGCCGCCTGGCTCCAGAAGGTGGCGAAATCGGGCGGGATCATGTTGCCGGTGACAATCTCGCAGCCCGCCGCCTTGAAGGCCGCGATCTGGTTGGAGAAATCGTCGCTGAGTGGCTGATAGCGGCCCGGATCGGTCAGTGTATAGCCCGCGGCGGCCAGCGGTTTGGGCAGACCAAGCTCGGCGTCTCCCCAGGCGTTGCCATCCGCGTCATTGGGGAAGAGGCCGCCGACTGTTTTGCTCACACCGGTCGCGTCCCACATATTGAGGAATGCGGCGATGACGTCTTCGAGACCCCAGAAGAAGTGATAAGTGGTCTCGAACCCTTCGCCCGGCACCCCGTTGCGGCCAAAGAAATAGGGCTGCCAGGGGCAATCGGTGGTGATGCAGGGGACTTCGTTGATTTCGGCCTGATCCGCCACCGGATTCACCGTGTCCGGCGTCGAGGCTGCGGTCAGGATATCGACCTCGTCGCCCAAGATCAGGTCCGCCGCCACTTCGGCCGCGCGGTTCGGGTTCGACTGGCTGTCCTTGGTAATGATCTCGATGTCCCAGGTCTTGCCATTGTTCTCCAGCCCGCCTGCGAAGGCTTTCTGGATCCCGTCAAGCACGTAGGAATCCGCCTCGGCGAACGCCGCCAGCGGGCCCGTGCGCGGGCTGACATGGCCAATCCGCAGTGTCGGATTTGCAGCGTAGGCCCGCGTGCCTGTCAGCACTGCCGGCGCGGCCAGCGAGGCGGCGGCGGTCGACAGGAACATCCGACGGGTCGGAGTCTTGAATGTCTTGGTCATGTGGTCCTCCCATTGCCGGTCTTCCAACCGGCGGTCTGGTCAAAGTATCTCGTCGAGCTTTCTCAGGTGATCGGCGACCTTCTGGCGGGTCGCGTTGGCTTCGTCTTCGGTCCAGGCGCGAAAGCCCTGTCCGGTTTTCATGCCCAGGCGACCCTCACCCACGAGCGCTTTCAGGTAGGGTGAGGGCGCCGGGCTGTGATCCAGATCCTGGAGCACAGTGTTATGGATATCGAGCGTCAGATCCGTGCCCACGAGATCGGCGTTCTCAAGTGGTCCGAGCACGGCAAGGCGGCGGCCAAAGCTCGATTTGATCACCGTATCAACGGCTTGGGCGTCGCAGATCCCGTTTTCGACGAGGCTAATGGCTTCGCGCCAGAGCGCATGTTGCAGACGGTTGCCGATAAACCCGGGCACGTCTTTCTCGACCATCACCGGTGTCTTTCCGGCATCCGTCAGCAGATCAAAGACGCGCATCGCCACCTCGGGCGCCGTCCATTCGGTTTTGATCACTTCCACCAGCGGAATCATATGCGGCGGGTTCCACCAATGGGTGCCAAGCGCCCGGGTCCTGCGGGACAGTCCGGACATGATCTGGGTGATCGGCATGACCGAGGTATTGGACGCCAGGATGCAGTCCTCTGGCGCATGGGCCTCGACCTCAGCGAAGATCTGCTGTTTGAGGGCGAGCTTTTCCGGCGCGGCTTCGATCACCACATCCGCCTTGGACACCGCTTCGGGCGTGGCGCCCGCCAGGTCGATCCGCTTCAGGGTCTGTGCGATCAGGCCATCGCCATCGCCCATCGCCGTCATCGAGGCGTGGATGCGATCGGCAAGCGCGGCGCGGGCGGCCTCGACCGGATCGGTCACCGTCACGTGGTGCCCGGCCTTGGCCAGGGTCAGCGCAATGCCATGGCCCATAAGCCCCGCGCCGATCACCGCGATATGCTGTGTGTCTGCCATCTGCGTCAGCCCGCCGTGTAGCCGCCATCAGCATGCAGGATGTGCCCGGTGTAGAAGTCCGACGCGCGCGAGGCGAGGAACAGCAATGGGCCCGCAAGGTCCTCGGGTTCGCCCAGCCGACCCTTTGGGACGCGGGCCAGAAACCCCTGGCGGACCGCAGAGGCCTCATCGGTGTCTTCAAACATCCACGCAGTCAGTGGCGAGCGGAAGACCGTCGGCGCAATGGCGTTGACGGTGACGCCCGTGGGCCCCAGTTCGCACCCCAGGGCCTTGGTGATCCCGTTGACCGCCGCCTTGGACGCACAATAGGCGGAGTAGCCGGCGGGATGGCCCAAGATGCTGCGCGCCGAACTTACAAAGACGATTTTGCCATAGGCCCGCTCGGTCATATGCGCAGCGGCGGCGCGCGCCAGAAGCCAGCTTTGGGTGACGTTGGCATCCATCACCGTCTCAAAGGTGTCCGGCGTCATTTCGGTGATAGGCGCAACCTTGTTCATGCCCGAGGCGACAACGAGAATGTCGAGCTGCCCGAAGGCGTTGATTGCCTCGTCAACCAGCGCGGCGCAGGCGGCTTCGTCACTGGGCCTTGCGTTGACGGCGCGGACCTCGGCGCCAAGCGCTTCGCATTCCGCTGCAATCTCGGCCAGCGCGGACTGATTGCCCGCGGCCAGCACAAGTTTGCAGCCTGCCTTTGCCAGAACCCGTGCGGCCACCATCCCGAATGCGCCCGAAGCGCCGGAGATCAGGGCCACATGGCCGCTGACATCGAACATCGAAAGGGCATGTGTGGTTTCGGTCATGATCACGTCTCCGGCGGGTAGGGGATGACAACCAGCATCTTGCAGACATGGTTGGCGCGGTTTTCGATGGTCCGGATCTCGCCCGGGGCGATGGTGCAACTGTCCATCGCGCCCAGAACGGTTTCTGTTCCGTCCACGCTCACGGTCATTTCGCCCTCGAGCACGACATAGACCTTTTCAAAGGGCGTCGAGTCCGGCCCCGCACCGCCCCCGGGCAGGAACTGGCTGAAGCCGATCCACTGATTGGTCGGTCCGCCCTCTTCGAACCCCTGCAACCGCAGGCCATAGCAGCCAAAATGGTTGGGGGCCTCATAGCTTTCGGCGTCCTGGAAGCGTTTGACGAGCATGACACGTACCTCTTCGCTGGGGCGGATCTCAGAAGTCTTCGCCCGGTTCGATCCGGTAGGACTGGCCCTTGTCGATCATCGCAACGAGACGGATGATGCAGCCATCGCCGCGATCCCAGTTCCACGGGAAGAAGGCAAAGGTGCAGCGTTTGCCGGTCACCGCGTCAAGATCGCCGCCGACGTTTTCGATGCCCAGAATACCTTGCGAGAAGAGCATGTTATGCACCGGTTCCCACTCGGGGAAATCAACCTCCCAGGGGGTGCCGCCGGACCACTCGAGGTATTCCTTTTCGAGATGCGGCAGGATTGGCCCATTGCGCTGCGGTCCGATGGCTGTGGCCAGCGGGTGGTCGTTGGCCTGAGTGTCGTGACCGACAACCTTGACGCCCTTTTCGATCATCCATTCCGCGGCCGAGGGCACGAGGCCCGGGCAATACGCAAAATAGTCGCCATCTTCATACTGTTTGTGCCAGCCCGTGTTGATGATCAGCACATCCCCTTTGCGGATGGCATGGCCACAGGCCTTTTCCAGATCGTCCCCGGTGATCTGTTCCCACTTCTTCTTGGGAACCGAGACAACAAGACCAGTGCCGAAGAAATGCGGCAGCGGCACCTCGTCGATGAAGGGCGTGCCCTGAACCACATGCGCCGGCGCGTCGATATGGGTGGTCACGTGCATCGTGGTGGTGATCGTCTGCGACAGCACGCCCGATTTGGCCATGTAGTGCTTTCGGTCGATCTGTACGTCCTTGAAGTACGGCCAGTTGGGACACTGGAACCCGTAGCGGTGGCTGAGATTGTAGAACTCCAGCCCCATGTCATTGTCGGTGTTTCCCTGAAATTCGAT
>JBCDEC010000297.1:0-4931 GCA_039179965.1 Pseudomonadota bacterium | reverse complement strand
GGGGGCGGGAGCCGCGCATTGCCGTTGGGGGCGCTTTGGGGCGTCAGGGTGGGGTGTCGCGGGGGTGTCCTGGAGGCGTCGCCGAGGCGTCCTGGCGCGTCGCCGGGCCTTTGCTGGAAGGCTTTGGCGCGCATCGGGGCGCTTTTCATTTGGTATCGAGCCCGCCACACTCGCCGCACTGAAAGGGAGGAGAGACCCATGCCGGACAAGACAATCCTGGTGGTTGGCACATATGACACCAAAAACGACGAGCTGACCTATATCACCTCCCGCATTCAGGCGCAGGGCGGGGGAACCCTGACTATGGATGTCTCGGTCCTGGGGGATCCGGAGGCGCCGACCGATCTGTCGAAACATCAGGTCGCCGAGGCCGCCGGCGAGACCATCGCCGCGGCCATTGCCTGTGACGACGAAAACACCGCGATGCAGATTATGGCCACCGGCGCTTCGGCGCTGGCGAGATCGCTGCACAATACCGGGCAGATCGACGGAGTTGTTGTGCTGGGCGGGACAATGGGCACCGACCTTGCGCTCGATCTGTGCAAGTCCCTGCCGCTGGGCGTGCCAAAGTACATCGTCTCCACCGTCAGCTTCTCGCCGCTCATATCGGCCGACCGGCTGGCCGCGGACGTCCAGATGATCCTCTGGGCGGGGGGCCTCTATGGGCTCAACTCGGTCTGCAAGGCGGCGCTCAGCCAGGCCGCCGGTGCCGTTCTGGGCGCCGCGCGCGCCGTCGAGCCGCCCGCCACCGAACGGCCCGTGGTCGGCATGACCTCGCTGGGCTCGTCCTGCCTGTCCTACATGAAGCGCCTCAAACCGGCCCTGGAAGAGCGCGGCTTTGACGTGGCGATCTTTCACGCAACCGGTATGGGCGGGGCCGCCTTTGAAACCATCGCCGCGGACGGCGGTTTCGTGTGCGTGATGGATTTCGCCTTGCCGGAGCTTGGCAACTGGATGGCCGGCTCGGTCGCCTCAAGCGGCCCCAACCGGCTGCGCGCGGCCGGCGCCGCCGGTGTGCCGCAGATCGTGGCCCCCGGGTGCCTTGACCTCATCGACTTTGCCGGCTGGCAGGACATTCCCGCGCGATACGCCGACCGGCCGTTCCATGCCCACAACCGATTGATCAAATCCTCCGCGCTGAACGCGGAGGAGCGTCGCGACACGGCGCGCGAAATGGCCAAGCGGCTGGCGCAAGGCACCGGCCCGGCCCATGTGATCCTGCCCGCCGGGGGCCTGGAAGAATGGGACCGGCCCGGAGGCGTGACCCATGACCCTGAAGCGCTGGATGCCTTTTGCGAAACGCTGCGGGGCGTCATTGCGCCGCCCCTGGGCTTCACGGACATTCCAGATCACATCAACGACGCGGCCTTTGCCGAGACCGCTCTGGCGATCTTTGACGGCTGGGTCGCCGACGGCACCGTGCCGCAGGGCCGCTAGAGACGATCAGTCAGCGGCCTGACCCAGCCAGCGCAGGGCACGATAGCCGCGCCGCACCGTTCCCGCGGCTTCCATCCGGGCCAGGATGCGCGACACCGCACCGCGTGACAGGACGCACATGTCGGCCAGCTGTTCTTGCGACAGGGGTATGTCTTGTGCGCCGCCCAACCCGTCTTGCAAGCGGGCGAGCACGGCCGCGACGCGGTCTTCGGGGCGGCTGATCATGAGATCCCGGGCGACCCGGGTGGTGACGGCGCAATTGTGCGCCGACAACACGGCCAGACCGCGCCACAGCCCCGGGTAGCTTTGACCGGCGGAGTCAATCTCCGACATCGGCAAGCGCACCAGGCGGGCATCCGTCATTGCGGTGACAGACAGCAACCTGGGCAGGCCGGCAAGGACAGCACCTTCGCCAAACCAGGCTGACGGTCCCAGCAAATGACCGATCCGTTTCGGATCGACCAGACCCTGCAACCCGATGACTCCGTCGCAGATCAGATAGACCTCCTTCGCCGGAGCGCCGATCTCATAAAGCCCGTCTCCGCGGGCAACATCAACGGGCTCGCAGCGCGCAAGAAGCGCGCGGGCGACCGTGTCGGGGACCCCGGCGAGCCAGCTGTCAGACAGATCCAGGTGTCTGAGATCGGAGATCGGACCGGTGTCGGGAAAGCCGTCGCGTCCATCTGTCACCATTGCTGCAAGCTCCTGTCCCTGCTTTTGTCTTTCAACGCGCGGCGCCCGCAGCCGCGACCGGTGCACAAACAGGTCTTCATGACCATGCGCCCGCGGCCTCGGCAATCCTGAGATGCGCACTGCCCTGGCTGGCGCAGATCAGCGCATGCAGGCGGCGAACCGCGTCCTCGGTCTCGCACCCCGCGGCGATCAGGGCGGAAAACACGTCGCCGACACCATTGGGGGCGTCGTCAATGAGCGCGGTGTCGAAAAGTGTGCTGTGTCTCTGCCCTGTCGCCGTTACGGCCACGTCCAGCACGCCCGTCCGCCCCGCACCGGCCGGGGCCGAGGTGACCAGAACCCGCCGCCCCAGTCGGGCCGCCGCTTCTGTGGCCTCGGCGGCGGTCTGCACTGGCTGTGCGCTCAGCCAGCCCAGTTCAAAGAGGTTGGGCGTCAGAACATCCGCGCGTGGCACCAGCGCGCCGCGAATGGCCTGCGCGGCAGCATCCGCGATGTAGAGCCCCTTGGGCCAGTCACCCAGAATCGGATCGACAACCACCCTGACCTGCGCATTGACTTCGCGCAGGCGATCGATCAACTCGGCGGCCAGCGCCACGTGGTCGCCAGAGGGCAGATAGCCCACCAGCACCACATCATGGGCGGCCAGCCATCCGTTTCGTTCGATCGCCGAAATCATCTCGCGCAGGTCGTCGCAGCCAACCGGCCGGCCGGCCACATGCGGCCATCCGGGATGGTTTGACAACAGGATCGTCGGCAAAGCGGAGACCGAAATCTCAAGGCGCTGAAGCACAGGCACGGCTGCGGACAAGCCGACGTGGCCATAGGCGACCTGGCTTGACACGGCGAGCACCCTTTGTGGTCGCGTAGCGCTCTGCATGCCAAGATCTCCGCGGCAGAACAGGGCCCGAACGGGGCCAATTCGCGCGACCCTAGACCCGCGCACAGCAGGCGTCCAGTGCCGCAGTCACAGCCGGGAACGGCAAGTCAAGGTGACGTTTCGGAAGCCGCACTGGCTGGATACACCGCACCCGCGCACGTCAGATCACGCGCCTCTGCCCTGTCAGCGACACCATCGACGGCGCGGGCAGGCGCGGGCGCCAAGACGGGCGCGTCCCGCCAGGGCGGCGCCGGTCAGCCCTGATCAGAGGGGGCTGGGCCCGCGCTCAGACGGTCTCCACCGCGATGGCCGTGGCTTCCCCGCCGCCAATGCAGATCGAGGCAATGCCCCGGCGCGCGCCGCGCGCGCGCATCGCGCCCAGCAGCGTCACCAAGATCCGCGCGCCGGAGGCGCCAATCGGGTGCCCGACGGCGACGGCGCCACCGTGGACATTGACCTGTTCCCGCGCCAGTCCCAGCTCTTTCATCGATGCCATGGCAACAACTGCAAAGGCTTCGTTAATTTCAAACAAATCAACGTCTTCAAGGGACCAGCCAATCTGTTCGGCCAGCTTCTGCTTGACGTAGATCGGTGCGGTGGTGAACCAGCCCGGCTCGCCGGCATAGGCCGCGTGGCCCACGATCCGTGCCAGTGGCGTGAGGCCCAGAGCCTCCGCGCGGCTGGCGCGCCCCAGCACCAGAGCCGCAGCACCGTCGTTGATGGACGAAGACGAGGCCGCCGTTATGGTGCCGTCTTTCTTGAAGGCCGGACGCAGGTTCGGGATCTTCTCGGGATTGATCTTCTGCGGGCCTTCGTCCCGGGCAATCTCCAGATCGCCCTTGCGGCTCCTGACGGTCACCGGCGCGATTTCCCAATCGAAAGTGCCGTCATTTGCGGCCGTTTGCGCGCGGGTCACGCTTTCGATGGCATAGGCATCCTGAGCGTCGCGGGTGAACTGATAGCGCTCGGCGCAGTCCTCGCCAAAGGTCCCCATCGAGCGGCGGGTGCCGTCCGGAGCGATCTCATAGGCGTCTTCAAGCCCATCAAGCATCATGTGGTCGAGCACCTTGGAGTGCCCGATCCGCGCGCCGCCGCGTTCAGCCGGAAGAAGATAGGGCGCGCCGGTCATACTCTCCATGCCGCCTGCAACGGCCACATCGATAGAACCGGCGACAATCGCATCATGCGCCTGCATTACCGATTTCATACCCGACCCGCAGACCTTGGACACGGTCGTACATGGCACCGACGTCGGGAGCCCTGCGCCCAAAGCGGCCTGCCGCGCCGGGGCCTGTCCCAGACCGGCGGGCAGCACGTTGCCCATGAGCACTTCGTCGACGGCTTCGGGCGCCACGCCGGCCCCCTCCAGCGCCGCGCGGATGGCCGTCGCGCCAAGGTCCGTGGCCGGGACACCTGCGAACACCCCCTGGAATGCGCCCAACGGGGTGCGCGCCGCCCCAAGGATCATCACCGGATCGCTAAGAGATTGACCGTCCATGTCCATTCCTCCTGTGCCTTGAGCGCGCGGTGCGCCGTCAGGCGAGAGTTTAGGCCGCTGCGCCACGCTCCGCCAGCCCCTGCCGGATCCGACGGTTGGACGGTCACATGACCTTGCCGCCTCGCCACATACCGTCAAAAGCCGGGCCAACTGCCTGTTTTTTGTGCTTGCTGTGGCTCATGCGGGCCGCCGTTCTTGCCCAAAGGGCGTTGAATGCTCAAGATCCCCGGGACATGAGGGACCGAAGACCAAAATGAGCCTGCATCAACCGGGGATGGAGGGCACCCGCGTGCTGGTTACGGGTGCGGCCAGCGGGATCGGGCGTGCCAGTGCGTTGGCTTTGGCCGCCACCGGGGCAGAGCTTGTGCTGGCCGATCAGGCCTGTTGCGCAGAAACCGCCGCACAGATCGCCGCGCGCGAAACGAG
>JBCDEC010000296.1:0-4948 GCA_039179965.1 Pseudomonadota bacterium | reverse complement strand
CTCGCCGACGCTGTGCCCCAGCACCATGCTTGGGGTGACGCCAAAAGAGGCCCAGAGCCGCGCAAGGGCGACCTCAAAAGCGTAAAGCACCGGCTGGGTGACCTGTGTGTCGCTCAAGCGCTCTGTCCCGGCGCCCCACATCAGCTCGGTGAGCGGCATGTCGAGGCGATCGCCAATACAGGCAGCGGCGGCATCGAGGCTGTCGCGGAACACCGGATGCGTCTCGTAGAGGACCTGCCCCAAACCCGCGACCTGCGCGCCCTGCCCGCTGAAGACAAAGGCCAGATCCGACGCCTGACCCGCCGCCAGCACATGTGATGCCACGCCATCAGTGGGCGCGTCGTTCATCCATGTCCCGAGCTTGTCAGCCGCCTCGCCGCCATCTGCGGCGCGCAGCACGAGGCGGTGTTCAAAATCGCTTCGCGTTGTATTGGCCGAATAGCAATAATCGGCAAACGCCGCAGGGTCGGTGGTGGTTTCGACCTTGGCAACCGTGGCCTCGGCCAGCCGTTTCAGAGCCGTCGCGCTGCGGGCGGTCAAGGTGAGGAGGTGTGCGGGCCGCGCCGGTGGCGTGGTGGCCGTGGCGGGCGCCGGATCGGCCGCTTCGAGCACCATATGGGCATTGGAGCCGCCAAACCCGAAGGAACTCACCCCGCCAGCCAGTTTGTTGGCCGGCAGAGGCGTCAGGCGCGTCACCGGGTCAATCGGGATCCCGCCCCAGTCGACATGCGGGTTGGGACGGTTGAAATTCAGATGCGGCGGCATCTGACGGTGCTGCAAGGCCAGCGCGGTCTTGATCAACCCGGCAATGCCGGCCGCCGCCTCCAGATGGCCAATGTTGGTTTTGGCCGAGCCGATCATCAGCCGGTCCTGCCGTTTGCGGTGCACCGCGCCCAAAGCATGCAGTTCGATGGGATCGCCCAGCGATGTCCCGGTGCCATGCGCTTCGATGAAGGAGATGTCCTCGGGCGCCATCCCGGCATTGCGCAGCGCCGTGCGCACGACCGCCTCCTGCGCCTTCCCGCTGGGGACCGTCAGGCCGTTGGACTGCCCGGAATGGTTCATGTCCGACCCGCAGATCAGAGCGATGATCGGGTCGCCATCGCGCTCGGCGTCGGCCAGGCGCTTGAGCACCACGCTCCCGGCCCCTTCGCCGCGGCCATAGCCATCGGCACTGGCGTCAAAGGTCTTGCACCGGCCATCCACTGCGAGCGCGCGCAGCTTGCAGAAGTAGATGAAGGTATCCGGGATGAGCATCAGATTCACACCTGAGGCAATGGCAACGTCGCTTTCACCAAGCCGCAGGCTCTGGCACGCCAGATGTGCCGCGATCAACGAAGATGAGCAGGCCGTATCGACCGCAAGGCTCGGCCCGTTGAGCCCGAGGATGTAGCTCACCCGACCGGCTGCAGTGCTGGCTGAGGTCCCTGTGCCAAGATAGGGGCCGATCGCCGCCCGTTCACTGTAGCGAGTCTGATACTGCAGGTAGTCGCTGGTGGAGATGCCAACGAAATTGCCCACCCTCTTGCCCACCAGCGCCTCGCGCGGCAGGCCCGCATTTTCCAGCGCATGCCAGGTGGATTCCAACAGCAACCGATGCTGGGGGTCGATGTTCGCGGCCTCGACCGGGGAGAGCCCGAAAAACGCTGGGTCGAACTGGTCGTGACCTGTAACGAAGCCTGCGGTTTTGGTGTAGTACCGGCCCGGTGCATCGGGATCGGCAGAGTAAAACGCGTCCGGATCCCAGCGGTCCTGCGGCATCTCGGATATCCCGTCCCGACCAGAGGACAGCAGATCCCAATAGGCCTCGATCGACGGTGCTCCGGGCAGATTGCAGGACATGCCGACAATGGCAATCGGCGCGCGCGCCGCGCCTTCCATCGATTTCAGTCGCTCTTGCAGGTCCAGCGCCAGCAGCGCCAAACGCTGGGGGGACAGGTCGGTCAGGCGTTGCATGACGTCCTCTTAACTTCGGGTCTTCCGGGGTGAGAGCGGCACTGTTCGCTCAATCGGGTCACGACGCGGTCCGGTTCGGGCAGCGGCGGTCATTCCACCGGTCTCAGGTTGATGCGGCTGGCCAGCAGGCGTTCAACTTCGCCATCGCTCATGCTTTCCAGTTCGCTCAGACGGCGGTTCAGATCAAAACCACCGTCGGTGCCTGGCGCTGCCGGTTGCTCGGCAAAGCCCGGCTGGTTATCGGCCAGCTGCGCGGCCAGCGCGGCCAGCGACGTCGCCTCAAAGAGTGCGGTGCTGCTCACCGGACGGCGCAACCAGTCCTCCAGATCATGTGACAATTCCAGTGCTGTCAGGGAATCGAGCCCCAGCTTGTCCAGTGGCGTTGTCTTGGTGATGCCGGAGGTCTCGATACCGGACTTCACCTGCAACCAGCGCAGGGACCAGTCCAGGATCTCGTCGGCCCGGTGCGCCGTGTCGGGTTTGGTGAAGGTGGCCGGCGTGGTGTCCGGTTGCCAGTCGTGAAGGATCGGCAGGCTGCCGTCCCTAAGCCGGTCCCGGCAATCGGCGCGCCGGATCTTGCCCGATGTGGTGCGCGGAAGCCCGCCGCGCCGCACCAGCGCGATGCGGCTGGCCGACAAACCGAACACATCTCCAAGTTCGCGCTGGACCGCCTGTTGGATCTCTTGCGGCGCGATGTCCTTTGGCAGTGCCCTGTTCAACTCGCAGGACAGGCCAATGCCCTCGCCAGAGGCGGTCTCCACGGTGGTCGCCGCAACCGTGGCCATCAGCGGATGGGCGGCCCGGACCACGGCTTCGAGGTCTTCGGCATGCAGATTGCGCCCGCGGATGATCAGCACATCCTTGATACGGCCCAGCACAAAGAGTTCGCCGTCGTGCAGCGATCCCAGATCGCCGGTGCGCAGCCAGGTCCGGTCGTCCCCTGCCAGGCGCGCCTCAAATGTCCGCGCGGTGGCCTCGGGATCCTGCCAATAGCCGGCGCCCTTGGATGGCCCGGTCAACCAGATCTCGCCTTCGGAGCCATCGACGCAGCGCTGGCCCGTCTCAGGATCGACAATGGCGACCGCATGACACTCAGACACCCGTCCGCATGAGATCACTTCGCGCCCGTCCCCGATCACCCGCGTGCGGGCGACGTCGACAGGGCGAACGTAGCTGGCCATCAGAGTAAACTCCGCCATGCCATAGCCCGGAGACACCGTCTCTGGCCGCACGCCCGCCGCGGCATAGCGCTGGGCAAAGCGGCGCATCACGGCCGGCTGGATCGGCTCGGCGCCGCAGAAGATAACCCGCAGGCAGGACAGATCCAAAGGTGTCTCGGGCGCTGCGCGCGTCCGGTTGAGCAAATCGAACGCAAAGTTCGGGGCCCCGCCAAATTCGCAACGATGGCGCGACATCGCTTCCAGCCACCGCATGGGTGCGCGTGTGAATGTCTCGGGGCGTTCCAGCGTCAGGCCATAACCGTATCGCAGCGCCATAAGCCCCAGGATAAGCCCCATGTCGTGGTGCATGGGCAGCCAGGACGCGATCACCGCATCCGGGCTCAGTTCCGCCGCACTCTGCATGGCATGCAGATTGGCCAGCACCGCGCCGTGCCGGATCATGGCCGCCCGCGGCACAGCCGTTGAACCGGACGTAAACTGCAGATAGGCCAGATCCTCCGGTCCGGCCGGTCGGCGCATATAATCGGAGCCGTCTTCAAGCGCGTCCAGATCCAGCCATGCCACCCGGTCCAAACCGGCCGGTCCCGGACCCGCCGAAGAGGCGGATTCCGTCCCCGCCGCCGGACTGGTCCCGGCACCAATCAGGGCCACCGGTTCCGCGACATCGACAAGAGGCTTCAAACGCTCTGTCCGGCGACGCCCGCTGGGTGGAGCCACGGCCGCCGGAACAACACCCGCATAGAGGCAGCCAAAGAAGGCCACCAGGAACTCGGCACCAGTCGGCAGGCCGACAAGAACCCGGTCGCCGGGGCGGGCGATCTGTGACAAGGCGCTGGCGACTTGACCTGCCCGCTTGTCCAACTGCTCAAAGCCCTCTCCGCTTTGCGGTGCGTCGTCCCACCGGCAAACCGTCGCGCGGGTGGACTGACACAAGAAGTCGGAAACACTATCCATCAGGAAACCAAGACATATTAATGATCAAAAGCGTGCGGGTAACGAATTGCGAGAAGCGCGATAAGACTAACGGCCCCCGTCGCATGGGCGCAAGCACCCAGACTGTGTCTGAGGAGACTTTTTCCGGTCTTGGCGGCAAACATGCGCGAGATGGTCGGACATCCGCCGATCGGAGTGGCGGGTTGCACAATCCGCGCGTCGACCATCAGGTCAGTCGTCCGGGTCGGCGCGACAGGTTGCGGGTGATGTTCTTTTGGAGCGCTTCATTGGTTCCCCCGCCAATCGATAAAAGCCGGGCGTCCCGCCACAGCCGTTCGACCTCGTAGTCGGCCACGTAGCCATTGCCGCCAAGCACCTGAATTGCACGATCTGCTGCGTCCTGTGCGGCCTGAGCGGCCACCAGCTTGGCGGAATCCGCGCCGATCCCCGGACCGGGCCGATCCAGATCGAGGCTGCTGGCGACCTCGTAGACCAGCGCCCGCGCCGCCATCACCTGGGCATGGGTTTCGGCGATATGGCGCTGGATTTGCCCAAAGGCACGCAAGGGCTGGTCTTCGACCCGGCGGTGTGAGGCATAGGCGTTCATGATCTCCAGAGCCCTCAGGCCGATGCCCACGCCAATCGCAGCCAAGGCCAGTCGTTCGATCTCCAGCGTCCGCATCATTTGCATCACAGCGGTTCCCTCAGCCCCGACGCGGTGGGTGTCGGGCACCTGACAGTCCTGAAAGACCAGTTCCGCGCAACTCGCGGCCCGCATGCCAAGCTTGCCGGTCACCGCGCGGCCCAGATGAAACCCCGGGGTTCCGCCGGAGACCAGAAACAACGACAATCCGCGCGCGCCATGATCGGAGGTGCGG
>JBCDEC010000295.1:0-4996 GCA_039179965.1 Pseudomonadota bacterium | reverse complement strand
TGAAAAGCTGCAGGAGCGTGTTGCGAAACTCGCAGGCGGTGTTGCTGTGATCCGCGTTGGCGGCATGACAGAAGTCGAAGTGAAAGAGCGCAAGGACCGCGTTGATGACGCGCTAAACGCGACCCGCGCGGCCGTTCAGGAAGGCATCGTCGTCGGTGGTGGCGTGGCGCTGGTTCAGGGTGCTAAAGCACTCGACGGTGTCAAAGGCGCCAACAGCGACCAGGACGCAGGCGTTGCAATCGTTCGTCGCGCACTGGAAGCCCCCGCTGCGCCAGATCGCCGAGAACTCCGGCGTTGACGGTGCGGTGGTTGCTGGCAAGATCCGCGAGTCGGACGATGCGACCTTTGGTTTCAACGCCCAGACAGAAGAGTACGGTGATCTCTTCAAGTTTGGCGTCATTGACCCGGCCAAGGTTGTTCGGACCGCTCTGGAAGACGCAGCTTCGGTTGCTGGCCTTCTGATCACGACCGAAGCCATGGTTGCCGACAAGCCAGAGAAAGCCGGTGGCGGCGCACCTGGTGGCGGCATGCCAGACATGGGCGGCATGGGCGGCATGATGTAAGATCTGATTTCCGTCAGGAAATCGGGTCGCGCCCAACAGGTGCCTCGTCCGTGAGGCGCCGAGAGGGATCAAGCCACTCAGTTGAAGTCTTTGAAAGGGCGTCCAATAGGGCGCCCTTTTGTTGTGTGCCCTGTCCCGGGCACGCCCACCCCGTGCCCGGAACAGGGAAGTGTCAAGCAGATGGGGTATCGCTTGCTGCGGTCATGGATGAGTATTTTTGCCAAGAAGAAGGGGCAAACCACATCTTCCTGACCTCCTCGTGTCTTTTCATTTGAGTGCCAGCCGCTAGGGTGCCTTCGAAGGATTTTCGGGGGGAACACGATGTCAGAACGCCTTGCAGTAATCGGGCTTGGGCGTATGGGCGCGGCACTGGCGGCGAAGGCTTCGGCGGAAGGCTGGGCCGTGACTGGATGGACAAGGTCAGCGGGGGATGCCTCCGTCGCGAGCGAGGCTGGTTATGACTTGGCCGGGACACTGGTCGAGGCTGTGGCGGCGGCTGATATCGCGTTTCTCTCGCTTTACGACGATGCCGCGGTGATCGATATCCTCGGGCAACTGGCCGCGATGGATCTCTCCGGCAAGATGATTGTGGATACGTCAACGGTCGCACCATCCGTCTCGCGTGATGCTGAGGGGTCGATCATTGCCGCGGGCGGCCGCTTGCTGGATGCACCGATTTCGGGCGGGCCAGAGATGGTGATTGCAGGGTCGATGGGGCTGTTCATCGGCGGCGCTGATGAAGATGTGGCGCGGCTGATGCCCGTGATCCAAACGCTATCGGACCGGATCGTGCATGTCGGCGCGCTGGGCGATGGCGAGGCGATGAAGGTCGTGAACAACATGGCCATCGCAGGTTCGATGGGGGCTTATATCGATGCGGTCCGCGTCGGTGTCCGGACGGGCCTGGATTTCGAGGCGATGTTGAATGTGCTGGAGCGGAGCCCTGCGTCGAACCCGATGTTGCGGGACCGGCTTCCGATCGTCCGAGGAGACGAAGACCGCGTGGGGTTCTCTGTCGATGCAGCTCTCACGGATGGTGCGCTTTTCACCGCAATTGCACGCTCGGTCGGTGTGGAGCCCGTGGCGCTGGGACGGTTCCTTGCGGAATCGTTTGACGTGAGCAAGGCGGGCGATGGCGGTAAGGATGTTGCCGTGACTTTGAGCCGTTTGAAGAACGAAGCCTGAGGCGAAATGGGACGCCTGATCGCACTGACCGCGCTCACCATGGTCGCCTTTGCGGCCAATTCCGTGCTGAACCGGACGGCACTGGTCGACGGGAGCACCGCGCCTGCAGCATTCGCCGCCGTCCGGTTGGTGAGCGGAGCGATCTTCCTTTCAGCATTGGTTCTCATGCGGCGCGGCGGGCTTCAGATGTTTGGAACTGGTGCTTGGCTCGAGGCTGGCACGCTCACTCTCTATATGCTGGGGTTCTCGTTCGCATATTTGACGCTGGATGCCGGTCTTGGAGCGCTGATCCTGTTCGGAGGCGTCCAGCTGACGATGGTCGCTGGCGCCGTCCTGCAGGGCGAGCGGCTGTCATTGTCCCGCTCAATCGGAACTGCGATCGCCTTTGCGGGGCTGATGTGGCTCCTTTGGCCGGCAGGGTCGTTTCAGGTCCCTTTGGTCGGCGCCGCGCTCATGCTCGCAGCAGCGCTTGGCTGGGGGACCTATTCTCTGCAAGGGCGTCGGGTCGAAGATCCATTGGCCGCAACGGCGCGGGCGTTTGTGCTGGCTTCGATCCCCGGGTTGTTGGCCTGGGGGCTGGTGCCCGGTGCGATTGATGGTCGCGGAGTGTTTCTGGCGTGCCTTTCGGGTGTGGTCACGTCCGGCATGGGCTATGCGCTCTGGTATTCAGTACTGCCTCGGCTGACAGCGACGGCGGCAGCGCTGACGCAACTGGTGGTTCCCGTTATTGCGACAATTGGTGGTGTGATCGTCCTGTCCGAGGACGTTACGCTGCGGTTGGTGTTGGCCTCAGCGCTTGTTTTGGGCGGCGTCGCATTCGGGATAATCCAACCCTTTCAGCGGCGCGGAACCGATTTCTGATCCAGAAATCGGTCCAGAAAATGGATCATTTTCTGGCCCCCTCTTGTCAGCGGATCAGCGGCTCGAGCGGGTCGTAGAAGAAAGGCACGTCTCCCCAAGCGACCGCTGCAAGGCTGTCGGGCTTCACGCGCAACTCGGCCATTTCGTCCCGGGTCACCCAGTGTCGCTCTGTCACGACGTTGTCCACGTCCGTCCAACTGTCTGACGTCTCTCCTGCCAAGATCGTACAGCGGAAGTACACATCGACCTGATGAAAATCCCGGTCCGGCGCATGGAACTCGTTGACCATGCAGGGATCGCCGACAGCGACTGTCAGACCGGTCTCTTCGTAGACTTCGCGGATCAGATTGTCCGGTAACGAGGTGTGCGGCTCTACCCCGCCCCCCGGAGCGCAGAGAAGGTCGCTTTTTGCGGCCTTCGCCCAGGCGTTGACCAGGAGAAGCCGGTTGTCTTCCATGATGATGGCGCGGGTGGCGAGGCGCGGCGGGCGAGGAGTCATGCACGCACCCTGACCGTGCGTCACTCCCTTTGCAAGGGACTGGCATGCCGGGGTCTCTGCCCTTAGGTCTTTGGCATGTTACGCGTTTGCGCATTGACCGTTTGTGCGATCTTCCTGGCGGGGCCGGCGACGGCAGGCTGTGTGGTCTTGCTCCATGGTCTGGCGCGCACTTCGACCTCGATGCAAGTCATGGCGCGCGCGCTGGAGGCAGACGGCCATACGGTGATCAACCGCGGATACGCAAGCCGGACGGCCACCATCAAAGACTTGGCGGACGAGGCCATTCCGCCTGCCGTGGCGGCCTGCGGGACCGAGACCACCGATTTCGTCACTCATTCGATGGGGGGAATCCTCTTGCGGGTCTGGGCCGAGGATGTCGGCGCAGACCAGATCGGTCGCGTCGTGATGCTGGGTCCTCCCAACCAGGGTTCGGAACTGGTGGACGCCTTGCAAGAACTTGCCCTCTTCGACACGCTGAACGGGCCCGCGGGCCAGGAGCTTGGCACGGGGGAGGACGCGACCCCTCTGACGCTGGGTGCAGTCGATTTTGACCTGGGCGTGATTGCCGGGGACAGATCGCTGAACCCGATCTATTCGGGGATCATTCCAGGGCCGGATGACGGAAAGGTGTCCGTTGAAGCGACGAAGGTCGAGGGTATGGATGCGCATCTGTCCCTTCCGGTGACGCACACGTTCATGATGGTCAACCGCGAGGTGATCGCCGCGACCCGAAGCTATCTGGCGACGGGCGCCTTTCCGGTCGAAGACCGCGAAGATTGAGGGCGCAGGACGCCTTCGGCGAGAGTATTTTCAAAAAGAAGAAGCGCTAGTCAGTTTTGGGCGTTGCGCGGTTTATGTGGCCCATCTTGCGGCCCGCACGTGTATCGGACTTGCCATAAAGGTGGATTGCACCGCCGCCAGCGGCGTGACGGGGCAGGGCGTCCATGTCATCGCCGATCAGGTTTTCCATGACCACATCCGAGTGGCGGGTGCCGTCGCCCAGCGGCCACCCGGCGATGGCGCGAATGTGTTGTTCGAATTGGTCCTGCGCGGTGCCGTTCTGCGTCCAGTGGCCCGAGTTGTGCACGCGGGGCGCAAATTCATTCACGATCAGACCGGTTGGCGTCACGAACAACTCGACCCCGATGACGCCGACATAGTCAAGCGCGTTCAGGATCTGACCGGCAATCAGGACCGCATCCGACCGCAGGCGCGCGGGTAGGCGCGCTGGTACCGTCGTTGTCCGCAGGATCCCGGCCTCGTGTACGTTCTCGCCCGGATCGAAGGCGGCGACCTGGCCGTCTTGCGCGCGGGCCGCAATAACCGAGATCTCGGTAGAGAAATCCACGAACCCTTCAAGGATTGCGGGCGCGCAACTCAAATCGCTTAGGGCTGTTGCCGCATCTTCGGGCGAGGTGAGGCGCACCTGGCCTTTGCCGTCATATCCGAACCGGCGTGTTTTCAGGATCGATGGCGTTCCGATCCGTGCCACCGCGTCTTCCAAAGCGCTTTGATTTGGGCAGTCCGCAAACGGGGCCGTGGCCAGTCCGAGACCGTTAAGAAAGGTCTTCTCATCCAGGCGATCCTGGCTGGTCGCAAGCGCCAAACGAGGCGGGTAAACGGGGCAGGCGGCCTCTAACGCATCGAGAGCCGCTGTCGGAATGTTCTCAAACTCATAGGTCACGACGTCGACAGAGGCTGCAAAGGTCTTGAGCGCAGAAAGATCGTCGTATGCTGCATTTGTGAATTGATCGGCCACCTGCTGGGCGGGCGCGCCCGAGTCAATGTCGTAGATGTGACACTTTAGTCCAAGGCGAGAGGCGGCGACCGAGAGCATGCGCCCAAGCTGTCCGCCGCCCAGGATCCCGATGGTCGCGCCGGGCGCGAG
>JBCDEC010000294.1:0-5023 GCA_039179965.1 Pseudomonadota bacterium | reverse complement strand
GCCAGGAAGAGGCCTTTACCAAGCTGATGTCGGGCTTTTCGGCCGATCTTGCGCATCCCTGTTCAGATGCCGTCCGCAAATGGGTGGCCGCCGATCTTATTCAGCCGCTTGATGAAAGCAAGCTGTCGAACTGGGCGGACATGCTGCCCGAGATCAAGGAAGTCGACGGTATCGTCATAGACGGCAATCTCTACATGCTGCCTTTTGAATGGGGCAACACGGGGCTGATCTATCGCACCGACAAGATCAGTGCGGACGATATCTCGCTGCAACTCCTGGCGGATCCGGCCTATCAGGGCAAGATCGCCATTCCGGACGCTGCCTCTTCGGCCTACGCCATGGCCGCACTGGCCACCGGCAACGGTGACAACTACACCAACATGACCGATGAGCAGTTCCAGGAAGCCTCGGACTTCCTGCGTGCCGTCCATCCAAACATCCGCTTTTATTGGTCGGATGCCGGTCAGCTTGATCAGGCGATGACCAGTGGCGAGATCGATATGGGCTGGGCCTGGAACCAGTCGGAACTCAACCTCATCTGGAACGAGGTTCCGGCGGCCATGATGCGCGATGTCGACAAGGGCATTGCCACATGGGTCTGTGGCTACGTTCACCTGAAGTCCGCAACCACGCCCGATGATCAGGTTTATGATCTGCTGAATGCCCTGACCGAGCCGGTCAGCGGCCAGTACATCATCGACAACTGGGGCTATCCGCACTCCAACAGCAAGGCGTTTGAGATTGCCGATCAGGCCAGTATCGAAGCCTATGGATTCTCGGATCCCAAGTCCTTCTTTGAAGGCAGTCTCTTCTTTGACGCCGTGAACCCCGAGCTTGAAGCGAAAATGCTGTCCGAGTTCGAGCGGATCAAAGCCGGGTTCTAGACCCCTCACTCCGCCGGGGCTTTGTGGCCCCGGCACATGACCTCAAGGACACCACGCGACATGCCCGACGCGACCCCTTATGCGTTGCTTTTCGAATCGGTTCAGATCGGTCCCGTGACGGCCAGAAACCGGTTTTACCAGGTGCCTCATTGTACCGGGCTTGGCCATTTGCGCCCGCGCGCCGACGCCGCTGTGCGCGGGATCAAGGCGGAAGGTGGCTGGGCCGTGGTCTCCAACCAAGAAACGGAGATTCATCCCAGTTCCGATCTCTCCCCCTATCCGGAAGGTCGCCTGTGGGACGAACGCGACATTCCGGCGCTGCGTGTGATGACCGACGCAGTCCATGAACACGGGGCACTGGCCGCCATCCAGCTTGTCCACAATGGCAACCACGCCCCCAATCATCTGAGCCGCGCGCCGCTGCTGGCGCCCAGCGAGATGAGTGTGGACGCCATCATGCCCAAACACGCCCGCGCCATGGACAAGGAAGATATCCGTGACCTGCGCCGCTGGCACCGCGCGGCCGCGCTGCGCGCCAAGGCGGCCGGGGCGGACATCGTTTACGTCTACGCCGGCCATTCGATGTCGATTGCGCAGCATTTCATGCTGCCCCATCTCAACACCCGCTCCGACGAATACGGCGGTTCTCTGGAAAATCGCGTGCGCCTCGCCCGTGAGTTGCTGGAGGACACGCGCGATGCCGTGGGCGACACCTGCGCCGTCGCATTTCGCTTTGCCATCGACGAGATGGAAGGCCCGGACGGTATGCAGGCCTCCGAAGAAGGTCGTGCGGTCGTGGAACTCTTGTCGGACCTTCCCGATCTCTGGGACGTCAATGTCTCCGGTTGGGCCAACGACAGCGCGACAACGCGTTTTCAGTCACGGGACGGGTATCAAAATGACTATCTGTCATTCGTGAAACAGGTGACCGGCAAGCCCGTTGTCGGCGTCGGACGCCTGACCTCGCCGGACATGATGGTGTCCATGGTCAAAAAGGGCATCGTCGATTTCATCGGCGCCGCGCGCCCATCGATTGCCGACCCCTTCCTGCCCAGAAAAATTGAAGAGGGCCGGATTGACGAGATCCGCGAATGCATTGGCTGCAATATCTGCGTGTCCTCTGACAGCCTTGGCATCCCGATCCGCTGCACGCAAAATCCGACTATGGGCGAAGAATGGCGACGTGGGTGGCATCCCGAGATCATTTCCCAAAAGGGCAGCGAAGAGGCGGCTCTGGTGATCGGCAGCGGGCCGGCCGGGTTGGAATGCGCCATGCAATTGGCGCGTCGTGGCTACGCGGTGACCTTGGCAGAGCAGTCGGCCGCGTTCGGAGGCCGTGTGTCCACGGAAAGCCAATTGCCCGGTCTTGCCGCGTGGGGTCGGGTGGCCGACTACCGGCTCAATGATCTGAGCCAGCGCGCCAATGTGGAAATGTTCAGGGACAGCGCCATGGACGCCGGGCAGATCGCCGAACTGGGCATTCAAAACGTCTTCGTGGCGACCGGCGCGCCGTGGCGTCGCGACGGCATCGGGCGCAGCACCCGGCGACACAAGCCCGCCATCGCAAAGGATGCGGTGGTGCGGACGCCCGAGCACATCATGGCCGGTGGCGCACTGCCTGACGGGCCGGTTCTCGTCTACGACGACGACCATATGTACCTGGCCGGGGTGCTTGCGGAGAAACTTGCCCAGGACGGGCACGCGGTCGTTTTCGCCACCCCGGAAAGCCTGGTTTCATCCTTTGCCGTCAACACGCTGGAACAACATCGCATTCAGGCCCGCCTTCTGGAGTTGGGCGTTGAGATACGCTGCAATCATGCCCTGTCCGCACTTGGCCCGGACGAGGCCACGCTGGCGTGTGTGTTCTCGGGTCGCACAGACGCGGTGGCCTGCGGGTCGACGCTTCTGGTCACGGAGCGCAGGCGGAACACGGCTCTCCATGACAGTTTGAAACCGCTGGACCTCAAAACCCTTGAGCTTATCGGGGACGCGGCGCAACCTGGTTTGATTGTGGACGCCGTCTTTTCCGGGCATCGCGCCGCGCGAAACTTTGAGCGCCCTGCCGAGGAATGCGACAAGGACTGGTTCCGCCGCGAAACCATTGACCTGCAGGAGGTGTCATGACCGAGCGCCCCTATGAACTCGATGCGCTGATGGCCGCGTATGCGCCCGGCCACGCCATGCCGCGCGGGTTTTACACGTCCCAGGCCGTGTATGACTACGACATGACCCGGGTCTGGAACCGCAACTGGCTTTGGGCCGGGCATGTCAGTCAGATCCCCAATCCGGGGGATTACGTCCTGTTCGACTACGGGCCGGAGTCCATTATCCTGGTGCGCGATCGTGACGGAGATATCCGGGCGCATCTCAATGTCTGTCGTCACCGTGGCTCCCGGGTCTGTACCGAGGCGTCGGGCAACACACGGGTCTTTGTCTGCCCCTATCACGCCTGGACGTTTGAGTTGTCGGGCAAGCTGCGCGCCGGCCAGACCATGGGGGCGGATTTCAACCCGTCCAAATGGGGCTTGTTCCCGGTTCGGGTCACGGTGTTTCAAGGGCTGATCTTTGTGTGCACGGACGCGGATACACCGGAGTTGGAGCCCTATCTGACCCGACTTGCGCCACTCACCGCGCCCTATGGTCTGGACAAGCTGAAGGTCGCCAATACGGCTTCCTACCCGGTTCCCGCAAACTGGAAACTGGCCGTTGAAAATTACATGGAGTGCTATCACTGCGGGCCAGCTCACAAGGATTACTCACGTTCCCACAGCCTGAAATCGCCACGGGAAATGGAAGGCCTGATCGGTCCTCTGCAGGCGCGTGCGGCGCAGGTTGGATTGTCGGCAGAAGAACTCGACCTCTCCGGCGACGCAGCAACGCCATTTACCAGCGCCTATTACCGCCGGTACCCTTTGTTCGACGGCTACAAGACAGGCAGCAAATCGGGCGGTGCGCTGGCGCCCCTGCTCGGCACGCTGAAGGGCTTTGATGGCGGTGCGACGGATATGGGCATCGGACCTCTCAACTGGTTCCTGATCTATTCGGATCACATGGTTGGCTATCGCTTTATTCCCAGAGATCTGCAGAACACCGACATTCAGGTCGTCTGGTTTGTGCATGAAGCGGCCGAACCGGGCCGTGACTATGACACCGATCACCTGACCTGGCTCTGGCATGTTACTTCGCTGGATGACGAACGCATCATTCGTCACAATCAGTCTGGTATCAACTCGCACTACTTCCGTCCCGGACCCCTTGGCGAGATGGAAACCGCGATTCAGTCCTTCTACGAGTTCTATTTCGGTATGATCGAGCCTGACGGGGGCCCAAGGATGAGCCTGCATGGCTGAGGCCAGATCACGCCGCCGGGCCGGGGGCGGGCGCGCCGCGCGCATCAAGGTCCAGCAAGCGACCACCGGCAACGAGGCCGTTCACGGGGGCTTGTCGGGCGGGCGATACAAGCCTCTGAGCCAACAGGACATGGAAAACATCCATCACGCCGCGCTGACGGTTCTGGACCAGACCGGCATTGCCGATCATTTCCCGGAACTGCTTGATCTGGTGTTGCCCAAAGGGGCGGTGATGAGCGATCACAACCGCCTGTGTTTTCCCCGCTCCCTCATGGAAGATCTGCTCGCAAATGCGGCCAGGGAATTCTTTGTCCATGCGCGCGGCACGCGCCAAGGCAAAGACGACATGCACTGCACGGCGCAAAGCGTCTACTTCGCCAATTCTGGTACGGCAGTCACCACGTTTGACGCTGAAACCAAATCTTACCGGCCGTCCAATCTGCGCGACATCTACGACTTTACCCGGCTGGTGGATCGGCTGGACAACATCCACATGCTCGGCGACACGGTGCTGGCGACAGATCAGACCGACGACTTTACGCACGACATGAACGTCGTTTATGCAATGCTGGCGGGCAGCGAGAAACCTGCCTGTCTCTCGTTTCGCGACCGCGCGCATATCCCGCATGCGATCCGCATGTTCGATCTGGCGCAGGGCGGCGAAGGCGCGTTCCTGAAAAAGCCGTCCGTCATCTTTGGCGGTTGTCCGATCGTCTCGCCCTTGCGGATCGGCAAGGAAAACATGGAAATCCTGATCGACACAGCCAAGCTTGGGCTGACGGTTGATCT
>JBCDEC010000293.1:0-5048 GCA_039179965.1 Pseudomonadota bacterium | reverse complement strand
TACTTCCCCCGCGAATTGTCCGGTGGCCAGCAGCAACGTGTGGGAATTGCCCGCAGCCTGGCGATCGAGCCCGACATCTGGTTTCTTGACGAACCCTTTTCGGCGCTGGATCCGCTGATCCGGCGCGAGATGCAGGACGAATTTCTGCGGCTTCAGGATATGCTGGGCAAGACGATTGTCTTCATCACGCATGATTTCGACGAGGCGCTGCGGCTGGCGGATCGCATTGCGATCATGAAGGACGGCGCGGTCGAGCAGTGCGACACCCCCGATCAGATCGTGCTGCATCCGGCGACCGAATATGTCCGGAAGTTTACCGAGGACATCGACAAATCCCGTGTGGTGCACGCCAGTGTCCTGGCCCGGCCAGAGGCCACGGGCGAAGGCGCGGCGGTGCCAGCGGCCGCGACGATCCATGATCTGGCCGCGACGCTGGTGGCGGACACGCGCGAGATGATCCCGGTCACCGATGGCGAGAGACCGGTTGGCGCAATGTCGCGTCAGGAGGCGCTCAAAGTTCTGGTGGGCACCGGGTAATGGCGGTTCTCACCACAAATCAGAGCGCGTCCGCCGCGCCAGCCTATTCGCCGCCGCAGGTCACCTTGGCGCTTGTGGCGCTGGCCGTGGTGATCACGCTTTTGCACTACATGGGCCTTTTGCCCGCCTGGCTGAACCGCGTGCCCGAGGCGCTTGTTCCGCCGTTCGCCCTTTGGCTTGACGCGTTGTTCAACTTTGTGCGCACGGATCTGGGTCTTGAGAAAGTGACGCGCTGGATCGCCGAAGGGCCGTTGCAATTCATGCTCGATGTGTCGGCCAACCTGCTCTACGGCAAGCGACGCTGGCCCAATCTGGAACAGATCCCATGGAGCGCCATCGCCGCCGCCGCCGCCGTGCTGGGCTATGCTCTGGGCGGCTGGCGTCTGGCCGCTCTGGCCGGCGGTACATTCGTTTGGACCGCGCTCATCGGCCAGTGGACGATTGCGATGGAGACGATGTCCGTTCTGACCGTCGCCGCTCCGCTGGCGTTCCTGATCGGTCTGGGGCTGGGCATTGCCGCCTGGAAATACGGCTGGGTCGACCGCGCGCTGCGCCCGATCCTCTCCGTGCTGCAGACGTTGCCCTTTTTCACCTATCTCCTGCCAGCGGTGATCTTCTTCAAGGTCGGACCGACCGCGGGGGCCGTGGCCACGATCGTTTACGCCATTCCGCCGATGATCCTGATGACAACCCTGGGGCTCAAGAAAGTCTCTCCGGCGGTGGTCGAAGCCGGGCAGATGTCGGGCTGCACCAGATGGCAGTTGCTGCGCCACGTCTACATCCCCGCCGCCCGGACAGAGATCCTGGTGGGCGTGAACCAGGTCATCATGCTGTGCCTCGCCATGGTCGTGCTGACCGCCTTTATCGGCATGCCCGGGCTGGGCGCCAAACTTCTGGCGAACATGGGCAGCTTCAAGATCGGCCGGTCGTTTGAGATCGGTGTGACGATCGTGCTTTTGGCGGTGACGCTCGACCGGCTGTCCAAGGCCTGGACAGTCAAAGTGCCGGAGCATCATGAAAAGGGCACCCCCTGGTGGAAGCGCAACAAGTATCTGCTGATCGGCCTGGCGGCGTTTGCCTTCTTCACCGTTCTGGGACATTTTGTTGAGTGGTTTGCCGAAATTGGGCGGCGGCAAAGCTGGTCGCAGGGGCGCGAGATCGACGCCGCGATCAAAGGGTTCCTGGGGTTGGAACCGGTCAAGGCCGTCACCGACCAGATCCGCTATGTCTTCAACGTCTGGATCCTGATCCCGTTCCGGAACTTCCTGCTGTCGATCCCGACGCCTGCCTTTATCCTGCTGATCGTCGCAGGCGCTCTGGCGCTGGCCGGGCGGCGCGCGGCCATCTATGCGGCGGTGTTCTTCGGACTTGTGGCGCTGTCGGGCTGGTGGGACCGCTCTGTGATCACGCTCTATTCGGTGATCTCCGCCGTGATTCTGGCCAGCGTGATCGGCTTGCCGATCGCGATCTGGGCCTCGATGTCGCAGCGGCGGTCTGAGCGCGTCCTGCTGATCTGTGACACCGCGCAGACCTTCCCGAGCTTTGTCTATCTGATCCCGGCCATCATGCTTTTTGGCATCACCGCCACCTCCGTTGTGATGTCGATTCTGATTTTCGCCATGGTGCCATTGGTCCGATACACCGTCGAAGGCCTGCGCAATGTGCCTCCGGAGATGACCGAAGCGGCTGAGATGTCGGGGGCCACGCGGTCGCAGAAGCTCTGGAAGGTACAGATCCCGCTGGCGCTGCCCACCATGGCGATCGGCTTCAATCAGGCGATCATGTTCGCCTTCTTCATGGTGATCATTGCCGCCTTCATCGGCACCCAGGATCTGGGGCAGGAGCTGCAAAAGACCCTCGCCGGTACTGATCTGGGCAAGAATTTTGTGCTCGGCCTCTGCGTGTCGCTGATGGCGTTGACCTTCGATATGGCGCTGAGCACATGGTCAGAGCGCAAAAAGGCCGCTCTGGGCCTTTGAGGCGGGCGGGCGACAAAGTGCTTGCCTCCGTGCGGGCGGGTTCTTAGCCTTGGGCATCGGACACACGCAACAAGAGGAGGGCCCTTGCTGATCATGCGCATCACTCGCCGACTTCAGCATGGCCCCCGCAAAGCCCTGTAAACGCGTTTGCAGGGCGGGCCATAGAACAGTTTGATCGACGGTCTGCCGCCTTCGCCGCTTTTGCGGCCATATTCTTTTGATCCGAGCTTTCCATGTCCGTCATCACGCTGAATGCCCTGGGTGTCACCCTGGGCGACCCGCTCTTCACCGATCTGCGCCTGACCATCAACAAGGGTGACCGCATTGGTCTGGTTGCCGCCAATGGGCGCGGGAAATCCACCCTGCTGGCCTGTCTTGCCGGCGATCTCGATCCGACGAGCGGCGAGATCACCCGCGCCCGTGGCCTGCGCGTGGGCTATGTCCATCAATATGTGCCCGAGTCGGCGCTTCACCAGACGCTCTACGATCTGGTTCTGGCCGCGTTGCCGCCCGATCAGGCCAATTACGAAAGCTGGCGCGTGGATGTCGTTCTGGATGACCTCGCAGTGCCCTATGAAATCCAGCGCAAGCCGCTGGCCACCTTGAGCGGGGGCTGGCAACGTACGGCGCTCTTGGCCGCCGCCTGGGTAACCGAGCCCGATCTGCTGCTGCTCGACGAACCGACCAACCATCTCGACCTCTCGCGCATCGCCAGGCTGGAGGCCTGGCTGACCGCTCTGCCGCGCGACGTGCCGGTGATCATCACCTCGCATGACCGGGCGTTTCTGGATGCCACGACCAACCGCACCCTGTTTCTGCGCGCCGAGGAGTCCCGGGTCTTTCCCCTGCCCTTCACCGCCGCGCGCACGGCGTTGGACGAGGCGGACGCCGCTGACGAACGGCGCCTGGCCAACGACCTGAACAAGGCGCGGCAATTGCGCCGCCAGGCGGCGAAACTGAAGAATGTCGGGATCAACTCGGGATCGGACCTCCTGCTGACCAAGACCAAGCAATTGACCGAGCGCGCTGACCGGCTCGAAGCCATGGCCAAGCCGGCACACAAGGAAACCTCGGCAGGTGACATCCGCCTGACCAACAGCGGCACCCATGCGAAGGCGCTGATCACCCTTGACGAGGTCACGGTGACTGCGCCCGATGGGCGGGATCTCTACAAGACCGGCCAAAAGTGGATCTCCCGAGGGGATCGGGTGGTTCTGCTGGGCGCAAACGGAACAGGCAAGACGCAACTCGTGCAGATGATCGCGCGGGCGCTGGCCGGGGCGGAGGATCGTGTAAAATGCGCCGCGTCCGTGACCTCCGCCTATTCCGATCAGCATCTGAGCCAGCTGGACCCGACCGACACGCCCTTTGGGCTGATCAGCGGGCAATTTGACATCGGCGATCAGCGCGTGCGGGGGGTTCTGGCCGGCGCGGGCGTGTCCTTCCAGATGCAGGACACGGCTATCGCGGCTTTGTCCGGCGGGCAGAAAGCCCGGCTGGCCATGTTGGTGTTGCGTCTGAAAGGACCCAATTTCTACCTGCTGGACGAACCGACGAACCACCTTGATATCGAAGGCCAGGAGGCGCTGGAGGCCGAGTTGTTCGCGCATGGCGCCTCTTGCCTGCTCGTCAGCCACGACCGCAGTTTTCTGCGCAATGTCGGCAACCGGTTCTGGTGGATCAACGGCCGGAAGCTCGAAGAGGTCGACGCCCCGGACAGGTTTTTGCGCACCGAAATGGGAATGCCCTGAGGCGCGGTGCCCGGCCTTCTGCGGCAGGTCCTGCGCGTGGCCTTGCCTGTGATCCCGGCAAGACGCGATGCGGGCGTCAATGACCCGCATCGCCTTTAAAGCGCCATTTTTTGTCATAAAAATCAAAGCACTTTGCGTGCTGATCGAGCCGCCCCACTCGCGCCGAGCAACAGATTTTTAAGTGATCTGATCCTAGGGTCCTCCAACGGGGGCACGAATGTGAGGGTCTACTATGGGTGGGCAACCAGCGAAGTCTTCTGGCGATGACGCCAGCCAAGCGGCAACGAACGAAGGTCTTGTGAACGCGATCCATCGCGTGATGGCCACGATCGAATTTGAACTCGACGGAACGATTGTCTCGGCCAATCAGAACTTCTGCGACGTCGTCGGCTACGCGCCGAACGAAATCACCGGCAAACACCATCGGATGTTCTGTGATCCGGATTATGCCAAGAGCGAAGACTACCAGGATTTCTGGGTCAAGCTGTCTCAGGGCGAGTTGGTGTCGGGCGAATTCCGACGGCTTTGCAAGGACGGGTCCGAGATCTGGATCAGCGCGTCCTACAACCCGATTTTCGGCGCGGATGGCAAACCCGAACGCGTGGTGAAACTCGCGACTGATATCACGCCGCACAAGGTCAAGGCGCGGGATGATCTGCTGAAATCCACCGGTTTCGAAAGCTCTTCTTCGGCCATGATGATGGTGGACCGCGACTTTATCGTGACCCATGTCAATCACGCCACGCAGGATCTTCTGACCAAGAACGCCGACGTGTTTCGC
>JBCDEC010000292.1:0-5078 GCA_039179965.1 Pseudomonadota bacterium | reverse complement strand
CTCACCGCTAGGTTGTTTATTGCAAAAGATATTGCGCTTTTGCTTTCCGGGTCGGCCCGGTTGCCCGCGAAAATCACGCCGGACCCCGACAATAGCGTCGCGCGCCGATGCACCGTAATTTGCTCGCCATCCGCCAATTGCACAATACTGCCCACGGAAGAATGGTCCGCATACTCCAATTGCTGGGCACGAATGGTCATTTGCGCGTGTTTTCGCGACACCCAGGCTTCAGGAATAACAATGTCGTTTTCCGAAGACCGGCCGACCGTAAGCGCCTCACCTTCGGTAATATGCCAGATTCGCCCCCCAAAAGTCACGGCTGCGCCTTGTGCCATCGGGGCCGGGTTCGGTGTTGAGCGCACAGTCACCACGGTCTGCTGGTGCAGATCGATCACTGAGCCGCAGTAGACCCGGGTGGGTTCGGCCTTGCCTTTGAGCATTATGTCCCCGATCGGCAAGAGCCGCGCGCGGGTGTCCGGTGCCAGTAGATCAAAGCTCGCACCGCCGACCATGATCTCGCCCGATTTGGCCAGGGAGGCAAGCCTGGCCGCCATGTTCACGACATCGCCGTAGATATCGTTTTCATGGTTCAGAAAGGAGCCCATATACAGGCCGGCATGCACCGAAAGACCATCACTCCATGGTTCATTGATCATATGCCAGGCGGCGGCGAAGGCCTCTTCAGGCTGATCGAAATAGCTCAGAACATCGTCGCCCTGGGATTTGACGCAATGCCCCCCTTCGCGTTCGACAAGGGCGCGCATCCGGTCGAGCATCCGGCTGATGCGGCTCAGCGCCGTCGTATTGCCTGCGGTGTCGTAGAGTTTTGTGCTGCCGGAGATATCGGCCATAAGGACGCAGGCAACTGGCATAGGATCCCCTTGACACTGCGGCGCAGTGCAGCGCCCTGCCCATTCTGACGTGAAGCATAATCAGCACCTGCGGGATTTGGCAAGAAACCGCCCGGTCGCTGGCCGGGGCACAACAAAGCAAAACCGCGCCGAAGGGGCGCGGTTCTGTCGGTGGCCATTGGCCACGTGTGTTCAGGTCGGCTCAAAGAGCCGGATGTCAGCCCTGGCGGGCTTTGAACTTGCGCTGCGTCTTGTTGATGACGTAGACGCGCCCCTTACGCCGCACGACCCGGCAATCGCGATGCCGGTTCTTCAGCGAGCGGAGCGAGTTTTTGACCTTCATGGCCTCTCTCCTATCGGTCGGCGCGGCCATTCGGGACGGGCGCCAGGGTTGCGGTGGACGTTACCTGGACGGGCCGGATCACGTCGGTGAATTCATGGTGGGCGATACTGGGATCGAACCAGTGACCCCTTCGATGTCAACGAAGTGCTCTACCGCTGAGCTAACCGCCCATGAATGCCAGAACGGAGGCCTGCCCCATTAAACAAAATGGGGCGCGGAATTCCGCGCCGGTGGAGGGCGTATAAAAGGAGTCGCAGAAGCGCGCAAGGCCCTTTTGGATGAGCCGGTTTTGGGTCTATGTTATGCGGTATGAGGAGCGCCGATGTCCAATCTCGCCTTTGATGTGCTACAGCCCCGGTCGCGGGTGTCGTGTGTGGTGTTTGCTTCGCCGCACTCGGCGCGCAGCTATCCCCGCAGCTTTGTGAACCGGTCGGTGCTGGATGAGCATACGATCCGCACCTCCGAGGATGCTTTCGTCGACCAGCTGTTTCAGCCCGCGACCGAGTTTGGCGCGCCCTTGCTGACGGCGCGCGCGCCCCGGGCCTATGTGGATCTGAACCGGTCGGCGGATGAGATCGATCCGGCTTTGGTCATGGGGGCACGCAAGCAGGGGCACAATCCCCGTGTGGCCTCGGGACTTGGCGTGATCCCGCGGGTGGTGGCCAATGGCCGGGCGATCTATCGCGGCAAGATCTCGATGGATGAGGCGCGCATGCGGATCGACCGCTACTGGCGTCCCTATCATCTGGCGCTGCAGGGCCTGCTGGCGGAAGCGCATCATGGCTTCGGTCAAGCGATCCTCATTGATTGTCACTCCATGCCGCACGAGGCGATGGACGGGATCACCCGCAAAGGCGCGCGCCGCCCCGAGATTGTACTGGGCGACCGGTTTGGAGCCGCCGCCTGTGGCGATATCGTCGATCAGATCGAAGCGGCGTTTACGGGGGCAGGTTTTCTGGTGGCACGCAACGCGCCGTTTGCTGGCGCTTACGTGACACAGGCCTATGGGCGCCCGTCGCGGAACCAGCACGCGGTGCAGGTGGAAATCGACCGGGCGCTCTATATGGACGAACGCCGGATCCGTCCGAATGCGCGTTACGGTGCGTTCAAGATGCTCTTGCGCCGGGTGATCGCCGAGGTCGCAGCCATCGGACAGGACCGCGATCAGATGCCTTTGGCGGCCGAATAGGTCGGTTCCGGGGCGTGTAGGGCGGGGTTTACCCCGCCGCTCCTGCATCTAGCGCAACGCCCGCCCTTTTACGATCGCATCTACACCATAGCGGGCGCGAATTTTGTCCGCGGCGCGTTCTGCGCCTGCGCGCCGCCCGGCATTTGGATCAAGAAGATCGCCTGACAGATCGGCCTCGGTTTCCGGTCGCAGGTCAGACAGGCCACAGCCGATCAGACGGTAGGGGCCGTCGTCGCGCGTTTGATCCAGAAGCGCACGCGCGGTGCGATACAGCACGTCCGCCAACTGCGTCGCATCCAGCAGCGCCACGCGCCGCGTCACGATTTTATGGTCTGCGCGTTTCAGCTTGAGCGTGACCACCCGACCGGCCAGTCCGCGCGCCTTGGCGCGATCAGAGACTTTTTCCGTCAGTCTCCAGATATGACCATCCAGAATGTCACGATCCGACGTGTCTTCAAAAAACGTGGTTTCATGGCTGATGGACTTGATCGGCTCATGCGCGGTGACGGGCCGGTGGTCGGCGCCGCGAGCGAGATGGTACAACCGTTCGCCCATGGATCCAAATCGGGCCACCAGATCCGTCCTGTCCCACCTGCGTAGATCGGCAAAGGTTCGAATGCCAGCCGCATCAAGCGCCGCCCCCGAGGCCTGTCCCACCCCCCAGATCAGATTCACCGGCTTTTCGGCCAGAAAGTCCAGCGTCTCACCGGCGCCAATCACCGAAAACCCGCGCGGCTTGTCGAGATCGGAAGCCACCTTGGCCAGGAATTTGTTGTGGCTGAGTCCGATCGAGCCGCTGATGCCGAGGTCGTCCTGCATCCGGTTCACGAGGCCAGCCAGTACGATGGCCGGCGGCGCTCCATGGAGCTTTTCGGTCCCGGTCAGGTCAAGAAAGGCTTCGTCCAGCGACAGTGGCTGGATTGCGGGCGTCAACGCCTCCATCAGCGCGCGGATCGCCTTTGAGACCTCCACATAGGCCGACATGCGCGGCTTTATCACGACCGCATCCGGGCAGAGTTTGAGCGCCTGAAACATCGGCATGGCCGAGCGCACACCTCGGATCCGCGCCACATAGCAGGCCGTGGAGACTACGCCCCGGCGCCCGCCACCGATAATGACGGGTTTGTCTGCAAGATCCGGATTGTCGCGTTTCTCAACCGCGGCATAAAACGCGTCGCAATCCATATGAGCGATGGACAGCGAGAAAAGCTCTTCATGCGCCAATATGCGCGGGCTTGCGCAGGACGGACACCGCCGTGGGGGCGGGTGCGTCGTGATCTTGGTGAGGCAGGCGCGGCAAAAAGCAGGCATGACCCCGAGGCTCCGGTCTTGGACATGTAAAACTGTTGCTTACATGTGCGAGGGTATCATGGAAAAGGCAATGCGCGGGAAGGTCGTGAAGATGAGCCAGGAAAACACCTCGCAAGGTGCACAGTCCAGTGCTTTCTCCGGCGCGAAAATCGCCTTGTTTCTGGGGCCGGAACTCCTGGTGATTCAGCGCGATGACATTGCCGGAATTCCCTGGCCCGGGCGCTGGGACCTGCCGGGTGGCGGTCGGGAAGGCGCTGAGACGCCGCTTGACTGCGCTCTGCGTGAGACTCGGGAAGAGGTTGGTTTGCGCGTCGGGCCTGCCGATGTCGTGTGGCAACACCGGTATGAGCGTCCGCGCGGCACGGTCTGGTTTTTTGCGGCACACTTGCCTGCGACACGACAAGCCGAGATCCGCTTTGGTGACGAAGGGCAAGGCTGGGCGCTGATGACTCCGCAGGCCTACATGCAGAATGCGCTCAATATCCCGCATTTTGCCGACCAACTGCGCCGCTACCTGGCCGAACCGATGACCGCGACCCGCCTTGCATCCTGACACAGCGCAGACCCACGACGCGATCTGCCGTGTCGTTGATCAAAGTCAGCTCTTGTTAGAAAGAACCCCCGCACGATTGGCGGGGGGAGGTAACGGACCACAGGAAGAGGTAAAGTCCGTTTGGGGAGTGTCTTGTTTCCAAAATGTCTGAAACAGAGCAAAGGTCAAAGTCGGGAATGCCGGACCCGACGTAAGCCAGGGGCAAACTGTGCTGTTGAGATCACATATCCGGCGCAGGGACGCCGATCAGGCGGACTTTAGCTCATTTAGAATGCAACGAACGGTGTCGCGCGGATCGTCTGCCTGATAAATGGGCCGTCCAACCACGATGTGATCGGCCCCGTCCGACACCGCCTGTGCTGGCGTGGCGATGCGTTTCTGATCCCCGGTCGCGCTGCCCATGGGCCGGACGCCCGGGGTGACAATCAGCCGGCCTGCAGCCTCGGGCAAAGCGCGGATCGCCGCCGCCTCGTGGGCAGAGGCGATGACTCCGTCGGCGCCCGCGTCCAGCGCCCGCGCGGCCCGTTCGACAACGATGTCTGACATTCCGCCCTTTTTGATCATCGAGTCATCCAGATCCTTGCGATCGAGTGACGTCAGAACAGTGACCCCCAGGATCTTCATACCGGATCCGGCCGCGCCCTGCTTTGCCGCCGCCACCACATGCGGATCGCCATGAACGGTCAGCAGGTCGATGTCGAATTGTGTAAAGCCCCGGACCGCGTTTTCGACCGTGTTTGAAATGTCGAACAGTTTCATGTCGAGGAAGATTTGTTTGCCGTGGTCCTGCTTGAGCTCATTGGCCAGTGCGAGCCCCCCGGTTGTCAGCAT
>JBCDEC010000291.1:0-5130 GCA_039179965.1 Pseudomonadota bacterium | reverse complement strand
GTTGATGTGCTCATGCGCCTGGCGCCGGACATGAGCGTCAGCGCCTATCTGGAAAATCACGCGGCCCGTCACACGGGCGTTGCCGCAAGTTGGGCAGATGCCATGCGCGCGGCGGGCGTGCCCAGTTAGACCGAGGGAGGTTTCATGCCAATTTCATCGCTGTCGCAATCCACCCAGTCCACGCAATCGACGCAGTCCACCCAGTCGACACAGTCGACCCAATCCACGCAATCCACGCAATCGACCCAATCCACACAAGGCACCGGCGACATCGCCACACCTGTTGGATTGATGACCGCGCGGGACGGGATTGTCGGACCTTGGATTGATCCCGTCGTGCCGCAGCAACCTGCGGGACAAGGGGACTGGGCTTTGAAAACACATGAGCCCGGCAACCTGTCACACTGGCCGGACTGGTCCAGGCAGATGTGTCTTCTGTCCGAGATTCTGTCCAACTTTTCTTATGCGCAATCGCCGGAGGCCATCGCCATTGATCTGGAGGGCGCGCGCCTCTGCACGCTGGTGCGTCCGACCGCGCAGGATTTCCTCGCGCAGACCGCGTTGGTTCATGACTATTCGGATCTTCGGGGCGACCGGGCGCAGGAAATTCTCGATCAGATCGGCGGGACCACGGCGTATTTCGCCTCGCTGCTGCCGATGAATGCAGGACGGATGGCCAAGACCTTCGAGTTGCTTTCGCTGGTTCAGACCGTGGCGGCCTGTGTCGCTCAGCGTTGCAAACATGCCTTGGCTTGCCGCAGACCAGATGCCTTTTCCGCTCAGATCCAGCCGATGATTGCGATGCCGGGACATGGCGCCTTGCCCAGCGGACATGCAACCGAAGCCTTTGCGCTTGCCGAGACGCTCCGCCAGTTGGTTCCGACCCGGTCCAAAGCCCAAGGGGTTGATGCCATGTTGTTCCGACAGGCCGCGCGGATTGCGGTCAACAGGACCGTCGCCGGCCTACACTTCCCCGCCGACAGTTTTGCCGGTGCGGTTCTGGGCTACACCATTGCCGGGGCGGTGGCCGCCATGGCAACCCCCGAGACCTCGGCGCCGGCGAAGAACACCCGCTTCGAGGGGCCAGGCATCGGGGCGACCGACTTTTTCGCAGCCCAGGTCTTTGACGGTGCAACTCCGGTGGCGGCCAATGATCTCGTCAACTTTGACAATGGGTCGGTGACAGTGACCGCCATGGCGATGATGGGCTGGCTGTGGCAGGAGGCGCAGGCAGAATGGCGGTGAGACTGGAACTGAAAGACGCCCCGCAAGACAGTCCTGACTTCGATCCGATGACCGCCTGGATTGCCGGGATAGGGCGCGACTTCACGACGATCCTGAAGGACCGGCCGGACTCAAAGACCAGCTTTCGCCATGTGGCGGTCATCGACGACCAGCGGCCCATCGAGAGCATACGAGACGGTCGCAGCCGCGTCTGGGAACTGCCGGAGGCCGCTTCGGGCGAGGGTCTTGATCTGAAAAAGATGGCGGATTTCGTCGCCTCGCAGCATGTGGACTGGGACCCGCGATTTTTCCTGCTGCCTGTGACGCCCGAAGCCATTCGGCCGGATCTGACTCTGTTCAAAAGCCGGGACAATCAGGCCATCAAGCGGGGCGGTCCGCCCGTGGTTGGTATTATCGACTATGCGATCAACATGGCACATCACCGGTTCCGCGCCTCCGACAAGACAACGCGGATTGCCCGATTGTGGGATCAGGCCGGGCGTCCCGAGCCCGCGGGCGTCATGCCGTTTGGCCGCGTATGGACCGCTTCCGAGATCGATCAGGCAATCGAAGACGCCGGTGATGACGAGGAACAGATCCTGAGGGCACTCGAGCAGATCGATTTTGGCGGTGGCGGTCACAACCCGCTGGCGCGCGCGGCAAGCCACGGCACACATGTCCTGGATCTCGCGACCGGCGCCTCTGGCGAGGACCGCGCGTCAGCGCCTGCGATCTTTGCCGTGAACCTGCCGCCCATAGTTGCCCGCGAAACCACCGGTGCTTTCCTGGGGATCTGCTTCCTTTTGGGTGTGGACTTCATTCTAAGCCAGGTTCGGGAGTCGGCAGGTTCTGCCCCGACGCTGCTCAACTTCAGCCTCGCGCTGAGCGGCGGGCCCCGCAGCGGCCGGCATATATTGGAACGCGCGCTCGACGGGCTGATCGACACCCACAGGGACCTGGGCGGCGGCCCGGTCACCGTACTGATGGCCGCCGGGAACAGGAACCTGTCGCAGGGGCATGCGGTCAGGACCATCCCGCCTCAGGGCGGCGAAGCGCAGTTCCACTGGCGCCTCCAGCCCGGCGATCCCTCCGCGAACATGCTCGACATCTGGATTGCCCTGCCCCAAGGCGAAAGTCTGGGCTTTCTGGGTCTTGAACTGGCAGCACCGGACGGCCGCCGGATCAGCGAGGATTTCTCAAAAACTGCCGTGGGCTGGATCCACGCCGGCGACGATGTGGTCGGACGCGTGAGCCTCAGCCAGCCCGGCGAGTTTCAGGACGACAAGGGCGGGCAAAAGGGTCTGCGGCTCTCGATCATCCTGGCGCCCACTGATCCGGGTCAATCCGGACGCGCGCCCGCTCCGCCGGGGCGCTGGACGGTCACGGTTGGCATGGATCCCGGGGCCGAGCTGGCAGCCTGGGTGATGCGCGATGACGTGGTACCCGGCTTTGGCGACACCGGGCGACAGAGCTACCTGGACGACCCGACCATGCCACAGCGCGACGAACGCGGCGCGTTGGTGCAAACCGATCCGGTGCCGCCGCGGTCCGGCCTGCGCCGGGCCGGCATGATGAATGCGCTGGCCACAGGTCGCCGGGATCACGTGATTTGCGTGGGCGCAGCGGTGGGCGACTCCACGACGACACGGCCCGGACCCTTTCCGGCGCCCTATTCGTCTGCTCCACTGCCCGCGGGCAGCACGTTCGGACCCAATGAAAAAATCGCCTGCAGCGCCGTTGCCGACCGGTCTATCCTGCGTCCCGGAGTTGCGGCTGCCGGCGCCGCGAGTGGGACGCGGCACATGATGAACGGGACCAGCGTCGCCGCCCCGCGCGTGCTGCGCGCTCTGCTTGAGGACCATGCGTTTAAGTCAACGGACCCGGCACAGGCGGACCGGCGACTGGGTGATGAGGTCCTGCCGCTGCCGGACGACGGGTAGCCGGTTGCGAATAGGCCTGTCGCGCGGCCAAATCTCTGGGTCGCGCGGTTTGTGGCCTGATTTTTAGCGCTCTTTTCGACAGTCACGCGCGCTTTTTCGCGGGGATTCACGCCACTTTGACGCCTGTTTGGATGGCGCGGTGCGAGCCTGACCGCGTCGTCATCCCGCGCGGCGCAGATTGAGGCTCACGCGAATCCGCGTGCACTCGGGCGCTCCGTCGTGAGGTTGCGACATCAGAACTGTAACCATTAGTGAGTGTTGAGTGACATGAAATTCCAAGACGTCGACAAGGCTTTCGCTGCCCATCACACAGACCAGTTTCGCCTGGGCATGCCGCACATGAGCGCAAAGGGGGTTCGTCAGTCATGGCTGTTGCGCGAAGCCTGCCATCGCCACTGGACCTCCATTGCCATGCAAATGGGAGTCAATCCATCAGAGTTCCGTGACAAGTCCGGTGCCCGGGTTCTGGCCTCGGTGGTCGCCTGCAGCACCAGAGGAGATGCCAATTCCTTTCGTGAAGACGATCTGTGCACGCTTTACATGGTCGAGCGCCCGACGGCGAAGAACGGCTGGCGCAGTCAGCTCGATCTCAGGGCCGAGGGCAAATCGCTCATCGCAGAGATCGTCACCAGCTTTGCGCGCCGCAACGGTCAGAAAAACGCGACCATTGAAGCCGCCGATCTGGAAGACTGCTTTGACGTGGACCGCACTGCAGAAACGGCCCGGCGGGCGAGCTTGATGCGAACCCTTGGCAAACGCGACCGCGACCGCGCTGCAGCGGACACCAGCCCGCCGCATCTGTCTTTTGATATCGACGCCGATGCGCATTTGAACGGCGTGGGTCTGGTGTATTTCGCCAGCATCCACGACATGGTTGCCCGCGCAGAGACGAACGCCGTTCCGGAACTTGTCGCCGCATACCCAATGCGCAACCGTCGCCTGCATTTCTTCGGCAACATCGATGCGGGTGATACGTTGGGGTTTGTCGTCCGTGCCAGCGTTCAGGCGTTTTCCCCGACACCGTCCGTGGTGGTGCAAAGCCATGCCAGACGCGCCAGCGACGGTGTTGTGATCGCGTGTGGCGAGAGCATCTACGGGCTGGAGTAAACATCGCACAAGGCGCATCGCACAAGGCGCATCTGACCGGGCGCATCAGACCGGGCGCGGCGGTCCATCGCCCCGCCCGGCCGCATGGGCTGCACCGCTTCCCGGTCAGGCCAGGCGTGTGACGGAAGTCACAGGTCCCGGTTGATTGACGCGAGGTAATGCTGCACGGTCGCACGACCGCTGCAAAGACCTGGCGGCAATGGGAATTGCCCCGGTTCGACCACGCAACCAACAAGCGAGGCTATCCCATGCACCTGAATATCGGAGAGGACGGTATCCCGGTTGTCCCTATTGAAGAGTTCGTAAAGTTAACGGCTGAAGATATCGATGCGCTGCGCCAGGCCACACCGTTGGTGCGCCTTCTGCCGTCCCGGGTCACCGCGCTTCGGATTGAAGATGTGCGGCGCCTGTCCAACGACCCCACACTGATCCAGATTCCGGGTGAGCAGTTTTGCGACATCATGGGCATCCCGGAGGGTCGCTGCCGGACGTTCCTGAAAACGTTCATGTTGATGACCAACGGAGAAGATCACAAACACCGTCGCGGCGCCTTTGCCCGGGTTTTTGCCCATCCGGTCCTGCGACAGAAACGGGCCCGCGTTCGCGCCGTCGCGGATCAGATCGTATCCGAGCTGCCGCGAGGCGAATCCTTTGACTTTCTGGCGCTGTGTGCGTCTCGGATTCCCGCGGAAATGATTGCCGAGGTGCTCGGTCTGAAAACGGAAGACAGCAGCTGGTTCGCTGGCCATGTCTACTCGCTGAGCAATTGCCTGGTTGCGCCTTATGTCAACCATGACGATGTCGAGGCCTCTGCCGAAGCGCTCTACGGATTTGTAAGCGACACACTGGAAGACCGGCG
>JBCDEC010000290.1:0-5158 GCA_039179965.1 Pseudomonadota bacterium | reverse complement strand
GCGGGAGAAACCCGCCAAAGGTGGTGACAGTCGTTGAGACAATGTGACGGCTGGAACCCGTAACAACGCGCGCCATGGCCTCGGGATCGCCACTGGCGGCCTCCGGGTCGTTTTGCAAACCCGTCAGGATAATGATGCCGGCGTTGATCGAGACGCCGATTGAGCCAATCACACCGATGATGGCCTGAATGCCAAACGGATATTGCATGACCGCCAGCGACAGCATCGACAGGCCCGCAGAAAGCACACAGATCACCAGGGTCACCAGTGTGAGGCGGAACGAGTTAAATGTCAGGGCGATGGTTGCGATGGTGAGGGTTACGATCAACCCGACCGAAGCCATCAGATTGCCCACCGTGTTTGATCGGGCATCGCTGTCTCCGCCAAGCGACATGCTATAGCCAGGCGGCAGGGCGAACCCGGCTTCGTCGAGCGCCGCCAGCACGTCTTGCAACGCTTCCTCTGGCAAGACACCGGGTACCAGAAATGCCTGAACGGTGTTCTCGCGCATCCCGTCGGTACGGGTGATCACGCTTTGCGCCGGCTCCAGCACAGGGTGCGCCAGTTCCGACAATGGCACCGCAGGGAATACGCCCTGCGCCGACAAGGCCGGCGCGTCGGGCAAAAGGATCGGCAGAGTCGCGATTGCCCCAAGGTCGGCGCGGATGTCATCGCCAAAGCGCACCCGGACAGGCAGTTGCTCGGTGCCCTCGACCAGGGAGCCTCCGGTCCGGCCGACAAGCGCAGCGTCGAGTTGCGCGGCAATACCGGTGATGTCGAGGCCCAGGAGCCGGGCTGCATCCTCATCGATCTCAAATCGGATCTGCGGCGCGCCGCCGTTCACGCTGGAGCGCGCCTGTGTGACCAAATCGAGATTGGCCATCACGCTGCGCACCTCGTCTCCCAGTTGGCGCAGCACCGCGATGTCCTGACCCCGGATCTTGACCTCAACCGGTGCCGCGACCGGCGGGCCCTGCACCAGATCGCGCACAATGATCTGCGCCTCGGGGTGGGCCGCATCGAGATCCGTCTGCAAGACACTGACCAGCCGGGCCGCATCCGCGTTGGTGGCGGTGGTGATCATCGCCTGCGCATACCCGGGTTCGCGCGACCGGTCGCCGATGATATTGTAATAGAAGGCCGGGCCGGAAGCGCCAATGCTCCAATAGACGCTGGCGACCCCCGGATCCGCGCGCAGCACCGCATCTATGTCGCGCACCTTTTTGGCCGTGGTGTCGATGGAGGTTCCGCCCGGCATGTCGATCTCGATGTAGAACTGATCGCGTTCCACACCCGGAAAGAACTGGGCGGTCAACGTCGGGAAGGCGGCAAAGCCCAGGACCGGCAGGATCAAGGCCACGGCAATCGATCGGATGGGGTTCAGCACCGACCAGCGGATCGTGGCCTGAAAGGCGCGGGCCACGAACGGAATGGTCAGTCCGTTGTTCAGGAGACCAGAGCGCCCCAGCCCCGGCAGGATCCAGCCTGCCAGCGCCGCCGTCACCGTCAAAGCAATGATCAACGACCAGATCAGCATGAGCACGACGGCGATCGCGATGGAGCCCACGAAATCGCCGGCGGGTCCGGGAAGCAGGATCATCGGCGTAAAGGCCAAAGCCGTTGTGACCGTCGAGGCCAGAAGAGGCGCGGCAAGCCGGCGGACGGCCTCACTCACGGCATGGAGCCGATCCATGCCATCCTGCAGGCGGCGGCGGATTTCGTCTGTCATCACGATCGCCGCATCCACCAGCAGACCAAGCGCCACGATCAGACCGGTGACCGACATCTGGTGGATCGGCAGTCCGATGATGTTCATTGTCGCGAGCGTGGCCAGTGACACCACCGGCAGCACCAGCGCCACGACAGCAGCGGCGCGCACACCAAGGGTGATCAACAGCACCAACACAACGAGTCCGACTCCCATCGCCATGTTCATGCCGACCTCGGACAGACGACGGGTGGTGTACCCGCTTTGATCGAAGAGCATGATCTCCTGAATACCCAGGGGAACCTGCGCGGCCCCGGCCGCAAGGTCATCGCGGACAAACCCCATCCAACGGTCGATCTGAACGCCGTCCTGCGCCAGCACGCCCACCAGAACGGCGGGCATGCCATTGGCGATGGCCATCTCGAAGGCCGGAGCCCGGGGCCCCCGATCCACGGTTGCGATATCGCCCACGCGCACCACCGCGCCGTCCGCATTCTTGCGCACCACAACGCTTCGGATGCGATCCAGAGTTTCAATTTCTCCGGTGACATTGATGCTGAGATCGACGTCTGATTGCAGCCGGCCCGATTGCACCTTGCCATCCGCGGCAAAGATACGCTGAGACACCGCGTCGGCAGACAGACCAAGCGCGGCGGCCTTGTCGAGATCGACCGACACCAGAATCTCTTCCTCCGGCTGGCCAAAGTAATCCACGGCGCGGGTCTGCGGGATCGATCGCAGCCGGTCTCCCAGAGCTTCGGCATGGCGCGACAGGAGCGTCAGCGGATAGCCGGGGTCTTCGGCGGCCACCGCAATGACCGCCGAATAGGCCGAGATCCCCTCGGCATTGAACTCCGGCGCCTGCACGCCCGGAGGAAACGCCTGACGCGCATCTTCCACTGCGTCACGCGCTTCGGCCCACACCTGCTCGATGGTGGCTTCGTCCAGGGTCTCGATCAGTTCGATGGACACGATGGATGTGCCCGAGCGCGAGACCGAACTCACTTCGTCGACTTCTGCGATCTTGCGGAGTTCTTGTTCGAGTTCTGCGGAGACCAGCGCCTCAACCCGTTCGGGATCGGCCCCGGGGAACTGAGTGGTGACGGTGGCAAAGAGGTTGGTAATTGTGGGATCTTCCTGCCGCCCCAGCGACAGGAAGGATGATAGCCCCGCCGAGACAAGTACAAGAATGATCAGGGCGACAAGCCGGGGCTGGCGGAAGGTCAGGGTTTCCATGATCGCGGCCCTCTATTCGCCGGTCGTCCGGGTGACGCGCTGACCGGGGGTGACCCGTTGCGGGCCCGCATCAACCAGCGCGGTGCCCTCCGGGAAAACGCCCCGCGCGAAGACCCGGTCCGGTTCGGTGTGCAGCACCTCGACCGAGGCGGTGCGGACGATGTCATCGGCATCGACCACCAGAACCGTCCACTGACCGCGCAGACCCTCTTTCAGGGCTGTCGTTTCGATCCAAAGCCCGTTTGCGGCGACCATATCCTGCGTGACGAGGCGCGCGGTCTGCCCAAAGGCAGCGACCGAGGTGCTTCCGGCTTCGTCGCTGAGCGCAAAAACAGCCGTCCGCGTGCGCGTCAGCGGATCGACATCCGGGCGCAGCGTGACCAGGGCGGCAAGGCGTTCCGCCCCGCCGATGAGAAAGCGCACCTGCTCAAGGGCCGCGGGTTGCAGGTCGAGCGGAATGCCAACCCGCACCTGCGGCGCTCCGGTTTCCACGAGTTCAAGCACCGGGACGCCCGGACTGAGCGTTTCGCCGCCGTCCACTTGGCGCTGGGTGACGCGGCCATCAAACGGCGCGGTGATCTCTGATTTCGCGAGTCTGAGCGCCACGTCCTTGAGACCCGCATCAAGTTCGGCGATCCGTGCGCGCATCTCGTCTTGTCGCGCCAAGGCTTCGTCCAGGCGTGCCTGGCTGGCAAAGCCGCGTTCTGACAATTGCGCATTCCGTGCGACGGTCTGTTCGGCAAAGCGCAATTGCGCTTCAAAGGCCTGACGGGACGCCAGCAACCGGTCGCGTTCGGCGGTGAGCAACCCGGTATCGAGGCGGGCCAGCACCTCTCCGGCCATGACCGGGTCGCCTTCGTCAACCAGGACCGACGTCAGCTTGCCCGCCAGTTCAAAGGACATATCGACGGTGCGCTGGGCCTCGACCTGGCCGATGAAGCTGCGTTCGACCATGTAGCCCGGCGCATAGACGATTGGTGTGGTCAGCACCGGCGTCGCAGGGGCGGCATCCGGGGCCGGGACGGCTTCGGCACGTTGGGCCAGGAAACCCGATCCTACGTGAACCGCCGCCGCCGCGCCGGCAATCACCGTGAGCGTTACGCCGGTGCGCAAAACCGAGAGCAACGCGCGTTTGAGGAAACTGGGTTTCGGTGTCGTTGGGGCAGTTTTGGTCGGCGTGGTCATATCAAACCTCGTCAAGTTAGCGTCTCTAACATATGTTAGTTAGACTTACTTTGACAAGTGTTACGTGATCTGCGAGCTTCTGGATCATGACGACAGGCAGAAAAAACAGGACGGCAGAGACCGTCGAGCAGGCCCAGCAGACCTTGGCGAAATCCGGCTACCACCACGGGGATCTCAAAGCCGCGCTGATCGACGCGACCCGGCAACTGGTGGAAGAAAAGGGGCCCGACCGGTTTTCGGTCGCAGACGCCTGCCGGCTGGCCGGCGTGTCCACGGCCGCACCTTACAAGCACTTCAAAGACAAAACAGAAATGCTGGTTGCCACGGCCCTGGATGGCATGTCACGCCACCGCGAAAACACACTCAAGGCGCTCGAAGGCATTCCCCCGGGCTCGCCTGACCGGATCACGGCAATCGGCCTCGAATACATCAATTTCGCGCTGAACGAGCCAGCGGTTTTTCGGCTGAAGTTCGGTGGGTTCACCGACCGGATTGTCGACGACGAATTAACCGCCGCCGGACAGCAAGTCTTTGGTGTTCTGCTGCATGAAGTGGCGCTTTGTATTGGTCAGGACGAAGCCTCTGACGAGGTGCGGCACCGGGGATTCTTGCTGTGGAGCTTTGTGCATGGTCTGTCTTTCATCCTGCGCGACCACGACTTGACGAAGATGGGTGGCGATATCGATCTGCGTGAAACTCTGAAAGACATCGCCCGCCGGATGCTGGACTGAGGCCTCCGGCGCTCTCCATAATTTTGCCGCTTTTTGCCCTAATTCTGGACCCGTTTCACCGCGCGCGATTCGCATATCGCGATGAGCGTGCCGACACTTGGTGTGCGCCTTGGGTTGGCGCATCCCAGCGGATCCCGACCACCGCAAAGGATTGAGAGCGAATTGGACAAAACACTCGAGACCAACAGCAAGCCAGACGGTGCTGAAGTTGAGCCCATTGATTCTGATCTGCTCAACATCAGGTCCATACTGAACCTTGATGCACTCGAGCTTGCGGAAACAGCTGCTGCTGCCGCGC
>JBCDEC010000289.1:0-5169 GCA_039179965.1 Pseudomonadota bacterium | reverse complement strand
GGCCGAAGAAATGCGGGCCGAAGGCCGCAGCACCGCCTCCGTGGCAGATATCGCCCGGCGGATCCTTGCGGCGGCGGTGGATTTCTACCGGGCCGACCGGGAAGCGGCCGAGGCGGCCAATGAACTGCCCGCCCAGATCTGGAACGATCCCGAGATGATGCGCATCGGGATGGACTTTAGCCAGGCCTACGCGCGCGGTGATGCCGATGGGGCCCGGCAGGCGGTCGCCCGCGGGCTCTTGCTGGCGCAGCAGATCGCGGACGAGGCGGGCATGATGGAGCAGATCGACGCCGACCGCATCCTGAACAACTTCCTGCCGGATCGCGAAGACCGCGACATCGACGGCCCCGAGGCGGACCTGCGCCAGGATCTTGGCCGCATCGATGCTGCGGTGCGCAACCACAGGCAGCGCCAAGCCGCCGCCGCCGAGGAGCAGCGCACGCCGCCGCCCTCCGATGCGACATCTGGCACGGGGCAAGACTATGCGCCCTCCGTTTCGGACATTGCCGATTACGATCTGACCGACCAGATCAATGCGCAGCTGGGTCTGATCCTGCGGGATCTGATCAACGAGGATCCCCAGTCCGCGCGCGCCCGCGCTGTCGAACTGGAACGGATGCTGGTCGGGGTCATGGGGCCGTTTGGCAATATGAAAGCGGCTGACATCCTCAAACGGGTGTTGCGCAAGAAGAAAGAGATCGACGCAAAGAACGGGACGGCGAAACCGGCGCCCGATCCGATCCGCGTGGCCTCGGATGACAGGACGGACGATGCCCAAAGCGACTCCGGCGACACGTCCGATAGTGAAACCGACAGCGAAACCGACAGCGCGTATTCGGGAACCGATACCGTCGACATCAAGCGTGACGACAGGGACGATGACGATGATCGTCCGCCCGCCGCCGGCGTGGCGATTGCGGTGAACATCGTGCCCAAGGTCAACTGGAAGAAGTTCTGCGATATCTACAGCATCAGCGCGGACGAGATCGCGACGCTGATGGAGATCGGCACGAAGATTGCCAAGAAGGGCGACGACGCCTCGGCGGTGCTCAAACTGTGCAAGGAATTCTTCAAACGGGCGAAGAAGGCCAAGACCGGGTCCAAGTTCAAGAGCGCGATCCATGTCGGGGCGGCGGTCGAAGACGCGCTGCTGCGCAAGCAGAACGGCGAGATGCTCGCCAAGGCGCTCAAGCCATCCGATCTTGATGGCGAGGACGACGAACTAGCGGCCTGATCCCGCGTGAACCGGGGCACAGGGGAACCGGGACATCGGGCGGGGCAAGCGCCCCGCCCGGTCTCGTTTGCGGGTCCGAAGGCCGGCTAGACCCAGCTCGCCAACAGGAAGTAAAGCGGCATCCCGAGCGTCAGGTTGAAGGGAAAGGTAACCCCCAGGGCCAGCGTCAGATAGATGCCCGACTTTGCCTGTGGCAGCGCCAGCCGCATCGCGGCGGGCACCGCAATGTAGGAGGCCGAGGCGCTCAGTACCATCAGCAGGAAGGTGCCGCCGGTGGACAGGCCGACAATCGCTCCGGCGGCCAGCCCGAAGAGGCTGCCGATGATCGGCATCACGCAGCCAAAGGCCAGTACCCCGCCCGAGATGTCCTTGCGGTTTTCGATCAGGCTGCGGCCCGCCGACAGGCCCATGTCCAGCAGGAATATCGCCAGCACGCCGGTGAACGGCACCACGATGAACGGGTGCAGATCCTCCAGTCCGTCGTCGCCGGTGACGGCGCCGATCACGAAGGATCCGACCAGCAGTACGATGGACCCGTTGCCGATGATGTGGCGCATGAGCGAGCTGTTGTTGACCGCGACACCGCTCTTGCGCGCCGCGATCCAGAGCGCCGACATGATGGCCGGGACCTCCATGACAGCCGCGACGGCGACCATGTATCCCTCCGAGGTGATGCCGCGCGCCTCCAGCAGGCTGACAGCGGTGACAAAGGTGACAATCGAGATCGACCCGTAGTGACCGGCGACCGCGGCCGCGTTGAGCCCGTCGAGCTGGCTCATGATCCGCAACAGGGCGTAGGCGACAAATGGCAGGGCAAAGGACAGGACGATCCCGGCCCCCAGCGCGGCGACCAATTGCCCGTCGACACCGCTGTCGGCCACCGCCGCGCCGCCCTTGAAGCCAATCGCCAGCAGCAGGTAGACCGACATGATCTTGGCCGCGCCCTCCGGGATCGACAGGTCGCTGCGCGCCACGGCTGCGATCAGGCCAAGAATGAAAAACAGGATCGTCGGAGCAAGAAGGTTGCTCGCCAGCGCGGCGATTGAAAGTTCCATGACTGCCCCTTTGTTATGGCCTTGGCGGCGGGTCCGGCGCCAGTCTGCGCGGCATGTGACGTGATGGCCGGACCTGTGTGCTGCGGTATAAGGGTTGAAAGATATATAACCTCAAATACAATAAAGCTCTGACATACAGAGCCTGAGGCTATATTGCGCCCGACCCTTCGCCAGCTCCAGTACATCGTGTCGGTCGCCGAGACCGGACAGGTGAGCCTTGCCGCCGCCCAACTGAACGTCAGCCAGCCAAGCCTGTCGGCGCAACTGGCAGAGGTCGAAGCCGAACTGGGCGTGACCCTGTTCCAACGCGGCCGCTCCGGCGCCAAGATCACACCGGCGGGCGAAGACATCGTCCGCCGCGCCCGCCAGATCCTGCACGAGCTACAGGACCTTCGGATGGCGGCCCGGGGCGGGGGGATCTTTCACGGCCGGTTGCGCCTGGGGGTTCTGCCGTCGATCGGCCCCTACCTGCTGCCCGGGGTCGTGCGCCGGCTGCACCGGGATCACCCGAGCTTTCGTCTGATCGTGCGTGAAGAAAGCACCCGGGATCTGGACGAGGGGCTGCGCAGCGGGCGGCTCGACATGATCATTTCGACGCCGGAGGATCATCCGGGCGCGCGCAGCGCGTATCTGTTTACCGAAACCCTCTGGGCCGTGATGGCACGCGATCATCCGGTGGCCCAGGGCCGGACCCGGCTGGAGCTGGGCGATCTGGCGGATCAGACCCTTCTGACCCTGGGGTCCAAGCACCGTCTGTCCCATATCGTCGCGGGGCTGGCGGCGCGGGCCGGCGGGCGGGTGTCGGATGAATATGAAGGCACAAGCCTGGAAGCGATCCGCCTGATGGCCGCCACCGGCGCCGGCATTGCGATTGTTCCCAGCATCTATGCGGCCACCGAGGCGCGGCGCGGCCCCGAAGTGCGCCTCTTTGCGCTCGATGACCCGTCCGCGCAGCGCGACATTTCGCTGGTTCAGCCGCAATTGCCCGAGCCCCGGGCCGGCAGCGAGGTTCTCGCCGATATCCTGCGCCAGGAGGCGCAGGCGCATTTGAAACAGCGCTAGAGCCAGGGTGCCACCGCGCCGAAGGGGCCATGACATCTCGCGCCCGACCGGCGCTCCATGGGTCACACCAGCCTGTCCCGCCGTGCGCTTCGAGCCGGACCCTTGCGCCCGACCCGATCGCCCCAGGCGCCATGATCGGCGGGACCGGGCGCCGTTTACGATTGTTTTAGGCCGCGGTCCTAAACTGAACGCTGGTTTTGGCTTCAGGTGTCTGCGCAAAATGGTTGCTTCACTGGACGGTATCGTCTTTCACCAGATCTACGGCGACAATTCCGGCGGCGATGAATTCGACACGGACGGTGACGGCACCGCAACGCAGGAAGACGAATTTGTCTCGGTCATGAACACGACCGATGCGCCGTTGGATGTGTCGGGCTGGCAGATTTGGTCCGATTCCACCGGAACAAACGCGCCCGATAAACCTCAGGACGGGCTGTTTCACACCTTTCCCAAAGGCACGGTTCTTGAACCGGGTGAAACGCTCTACATCATCAATGAAATCACGGGCACGCCAGCGGCCTGGATGCAGGAGGCCAGCGAAGGTGGCGTGGAATCCGGCGCCGACGGGACCAGCACGAATCTATTGTCCGAAGGCAGTTCCGGCAGCGCTTCGGAATCGGTGGCCCTGCTCAATCCGTCGACCGGCGATTACATCGTCGTCAACTTCTCCCCCAGCGCGAGCCATATTCCAAACCTGCCCGGGTTCGCGGGCAAGACCAACGTTGGTGAATCCAATGCCGCGGAGGAAAGCGGACAGGCGGATTGGGCCGCAGGATTTTCCTACCAGTATGTGCCCGGCGAAGAAGACGACGAAGGTGGCAGCTATTGCTACGACCCTGTCTATGTCCCCTGTTTTGCACCCGGTACGCTGATCCTGACCCCGTCAGGCGCGCGTCCGGTCGAACTGTTGCGGGCGGGCGATCTGGTTGAGACCGCCGATCGCGGTGCGCAGCCGCTGCGATGGTGCGGATCCTGGACGCTGCGCTTTGGCTCACCCGAGACCGATTGCCAGAAACCGATCGAGATCAAGGCCGGCGCTCTGGGCCGCAACCTGCCGCATCGTGATCTGGTCGTCTCTCCGCAACATCGCATGGTATTTTCCGGTCCACATGTGGCGCACCGCACCGGCGTGACCGAGGCCATTGGCCCTGCCGTCGGGCTGGCGGGCGCGCCGCAGATCCGGCAAATGTCAGGCAAACACGCGATCACCTATCACGCCCTGCTGCTGGACCGGCACGAAATTATCTTTGCCGAGGGCGCGCCGACCGAAAGCTTTTATCCCGGCGCCTTTGTTCTGGGCCAGCTGGCCCCCAAGGTGCGCGAAGAGGTCTTTGCCATCCATCCCCGCCTGCGGACCCGGCCAGGCACCGGCATCGGCCCCCCGGCCCGCACAATTCTGAAGCGTCATGACGTGGAAGCTCTGGCACAAGACGGGCCCAGCCTTGCGGATGACCTGCGCCCGGGTTCAGGCGTATCGGCCGCAACCGATGCTCAGGCCCATGCGCCGGCCGGCCCTCGGGCCGGGACAAAAGCCGCTTAGACCGGCCGGACATGGCAGACGCGCGACAGAGAGGGCTTCATCTCTCTGCCGCGCGCTGTGACGTCCGACGGTTTTACGGCGTGGGACGGGCCGGTCAGGCCGCCTTGCGACGGCGCCGCATCAGCCCCAGTCCGGCAATCCCTGCCCCCAGCAGGAACACGCCGCCCGGCAAAGGCATGGCTGCAATCACAACCTCCCTCCTCCGAGCCTCCGATCCCGCTCCCTGGAAGTGTTTATATCTTCAGCTCCCTCTCAGCCCTGACATGGGCCAAATACCG
>JBCDEC010000288.1:0-5194 GCA_039179965.1 Pseudomonadota bacterium | reverse complement strand
CGACAAACATGTTGTCAGCGGTCATTGTCATGGACCGGAAATTCCAGCCTTCGATGTTCAGCCGCTCGGCGAGGAACGTATCGTCGTCGGTTGAGGTCAGGATGATTTCAGTCGTGCTTGCCTCGGGAATGCTGATTTCGATCGAGAACACCTGAGAATCAAACGGAAAGCGCCGCAGGTTGTGGTAGCTTGAAACCTCGCCGATGTAACGATTGACCCACGTCACGCGGCCGCCCTCCTGAACACCCAGATCATTCATCGCGTTGCGCCGTTTCTGGGTCAGTTGGGATGAATTCAGAATGTAGATTTCGGGAAACCACACGTCGGTAACCGGAAAGCGACAGCCGGCCTGGTCGGCCAGACGCGGGTCCGTCCAGGTCAGGCCAACGAAAAAATCCAGCACAATCTGCTGGTTGACATCGTCAACGCCCAGAACATCGGCGACACCAAAGCTCAGATTGATGTCGGTTGGCGCGCCCGCGCCGTCCGGGCGTTCGTTGCGCAGATAGGAGTCGTCTACGCTGCAGGCCTGGGCGGCCAGGCCAATGAAGATCAAGAAGGCGCTTGCCGCCAAAAGCAGCGCGCGCCAAACAGCCTGCCGTTTCGGCTCAAGTCCAAGTCCCAGACGCATCGCGTTAGACCGCCTCCCCATAGGGTTGGCCCGGGTCCGGCGATTATGACCCAAGCTTTGGGTTTATCTGACATGGGCCACCCAAAAATCGGAAGCAAAATCTTGCCGATGTCGGTTTGGTCGGGTTTGGTTGTGGCGTTGTGGTCAACATCAGACCCGCGGCAGCGTGCGCGCCCAGGCGGCAATTCGGCCGGCGGCGTCCTGCGCCGACAGGGCGGTGGTGTCGATATCAAGCAGGTTGTTGGCGCGCGCTCCGTAGAGCGGTTTGACCTCGCGGTGATTGCGGTAGGCGTATTCCGGATCGGTGGGTTTTCAGCTTGATCGACGACCCTCGGAGGTGATCCGGCGGATGTTTTCTTCCAGATCACAGCGCAGATGGACCACGCAAAAGGGTGGGCGTGCGGCGCCGAGCGCCTCCATTCGCGCCCATTCGGCATCGCCCCAGTCACTTTGTCCGTCCAGAACGGCGGTCAGCACGATTGGCTCGCCAGGGGGACGTTGCAGCACCAGATCATGGGCAACGGCCTCGACGCGCTCCACCGCCGCACCAAAGGCCGGCGTTTTGAACTCGGTAAGCGCGAAGGCGATGTTGTAGACCGAATGGATATCGCGCAGCCGTCCATTCAGCGCGTCAGCCAGATGCCGGCCGATTGTCAGCTTGCCGGTTCCGGGATAGCCGTTGAGCACAATGATCATGGCATTGCCTCACCCGTCCGCGCCCTCATACCACGCAACAAGCGCGGCGCGCGACTCGACATCCATATAGGTCAGGTTGGCCGGCGGCATGGCCATGCTGAGCCCGGCCTGCAGGTAGATCTGGCGGGCATGGCGGGCGACGTCTTCGGGCGTCTCAAGGTAGACACCGCCCGGCGCGCCGGCGAGACCATCCCAGACGGGTTCCCGTGCATGACACATCGAACAATTTCCAAGAACGATATCTGTGGCGTCGTCAAATCCGGCGGCTGACGCAAACCGTGCGGCAAAGGGCGACAAATCAACGCTGTCTTCGATCTCGACACCCGGTCGCCCGGCGACCGACAGCGCGACAATCGCCAGAAACAACGCCGTCGTCGCGGCCCAGGTCCACCACGACATGCCCTTGCGCGCATGCATGGTGTTGAAGAAATGCCGGATCGTGACCCCCATCAGGAAAACCAGCGCGGCGATGATCCAGTTGTATTGCGTGGCAAAGGCCAGCGGGTAGTGATTGGACAGCATCAGGAAAATCACCGGCAGAGTGAGATAGTTGTTGTGCAACGAACGCAGCTTCGCGATTTGACCGTACTTCGGATCGGGGGTCCGGCCTGCCTTGAGATCGGCCACGACGATCTTTTGATTGGGAATAATGATGAAAAACACATTGGCCGTCATGATCGTCGCGGTGAACGCACCCAGATGCAGCATCATGGCGCGTCCCGTGAAGACCAGCGTGTAGCCCCATCCCATAACCACGAGCAGCGCAAACAGGATCACCATCAGCATCGTCGGCCGGTCCGCGAGGCCCGATTTACAGAGCCGGTCGTAGATCACCCACCCCACCGCCAGCGATCCGCCCGAGATCACGATGCCGAGCCAGGTCGGAATCGTAGTCTTGGATTGGTCTATCAGATACAATTCGGACCCGGCCCAATACACCACGATCAGAAGTGCGGCACCTGACAGCCAGGTGGCATAGGATTCCCATTTGAACCAGGTCAGATGCTCGGGCATCTGTGCGGGGGCCACGAGATACTTTTGAATGTGATAGAAGCCGCCGCCATGAACCTGCCATTCCTCACCGTCCGCGGGGCCGGGGATGTTCCTGTTAAGGCTCAGATCCAGAGCGATGAAATAAAACGAAGATCCGATCCAGGCGATGGCTGTGATCACATGCAGCCAACGCAGCGCGAAGCTGGCCCATTCCATCAGCACTGGATCGATCATATGGCTCTCCTTGTGAGTGCTCTGGTTGTGGGCGCATCCGGTCCGGGGTTCAACGCCAAAGCGGTCCAATCCCGCGTTGGTCCGGATTGAACGGTTGGTGCGGCCCAGGATCTGAGCAGGGCGCCGGTGCCGGGCCGCTCAACTGCCGCGATAGGTGGAATAGCCATAGGGGGACAAGAGCAGGGGCACATGGTAGTGGTTCGCTTCGGTCATCGCAAAGCGGATCGGGATCTGGTCGAGAAACCGCGGCCCGTCGACGGGCGGAGCGCTGCGGTCGAGGTAGGATCCCGCATAGAAAATCAACTCGTAGCGCCCGGTTCTGAAGTCCTCTTTGGGGAGAATGGGTGTATCGGTGCGGCCATCATCGTTGGTGATCAATGTCCGCAAATGGGTCCGCGCCCCGCTTTCCAGGCGGTACAGTTCGATCTGAATGCCTTCCGCTGGGCATCCCAGCGCGGTGTCGAGCACATGGGTGGTGAGATATCCGGGCATTTCGATCCTTTCCGCAGGCTCTGTGTCGCTCCAACCCGGCCAATTGCGCCTCAACGCTTGCCTTTTGCGCGGCGGGTCATGAAGTCTGAGCACGCGCCAGAGCGCGGCGCAAGACAATGACTGGCAGGAAGAGAAGGCACCGGAGATGACCCGCTACCCCCGAGACATGATCGGACATGGGCCGACGCCACCCCATCCGCGCTGGCCCGGCGACGCCAAGATCGCAGTACAGATCGTGATGAATTATGAAGAAGGGGGCGAGAATTGCCTGCTCCACGGGGACGCGGGTTCGGAAGCCTTCCTGTCCGAAGTCGTCGGGTCTCAGTCCTGGCCGGGCCAGCGGCATTGGAACATGGAGACGATCTATGAATACGGCGCCCGCGCCGGGTTCTGGCGCCTGCATCGACTGCTCAAGGATCTGCCGATCACGATCTACGGCGTGGCCTCGGCTTTGGCGCGCAGTCCGGAGCAGGTGATGGCGATGCGCGAGGCCGGATGGGAAATCGCCTCGCACGGGCTGAAATGGATTGAATTCAAGGACATGGCGCGTGACGAGGAACGTGCGATGATGGAGGATGCGATCCGGCTCCATACCGAGGTGGTGGGCACCCGCCCGAGGGGCTGGTACCTGGGGCGCACCTCGATGAACACGGTGGATCTGGCGGCGCAAGAGGGCGGCTTTGCCTATATTGCCGACAGCTATGCCGATGACTTGCCCTATTGGCTGCACATTGCCGATCGGGATCAATTGATCGTGCCCTATACGCTGGATGCCAACGACATGCGCTTTGCCACGGCGCAGGGTTTCAATGCGGGGGATCAGTTTTTCTCCTATCTGAAGGACTCGTTTGACGTGCTTTACGCCGAAGGCCTGGAGGGCGCGCCAAAGATGCTCTCGGTCGGGCTGCATTGCCGGCTGGTCGGACGGCCGGGTCGCGCGGCGGCGCTGCAGCGGTTCATCGATTATATGAACGGGCATGACGGCGTCTGGTTCGCGACACGTCTGCAAATCGCGGAACACTGGGCCAAGACGCATCCGCCCGGGACGCCTGCGCGCCCGTCCCAGATGGACCAGGCGGCCTTTGTGGACGCCTATGGCGGGATCTTCGAGCATTCGCCCTGGATTGCAGAAGGCGCCCATGCGCTGGAACTGGGGCCGGCGCATGATCGGGCCGTGGGTCTGCACAATGCCCTGACGCGCGTCTTTCGCAGGGCTGGTGACGAGAAGCGTCTGGAGGTGCTGAAGGCGCATCCCGATCTGGCCGGAAAGCTGGCGGCGGCCAGGCGATTGACGGCTGAGTCGGAAGCGGAACAGGCCTCCGCCGGGCTCGACGCCCTGACGGATTCAGAAAGGGAACGATTCACGGCGCTCAATGCCGCCTACACCGAGACATTTGGCTTTCCGTTCATTATTGCCGTGCGCGATCACGACAAGGCCGGAATTCTGACCGCCTTTGAACGGCGTGTGGCGCAGGACCGGGACACCGAGTTTTCCGAAGCCTGTCGGCAAGTCGAACGAATCGCCCTTTTGCGTCTGAAAGAACTCCTGCCATGACCGACGTGGTCGCCGGCCCCTTGACGGAGGCGGCGTTTGCGCCGTTCGGCGACGTGCTGGACACGGGTGGCGCACCGGACAAGATGATCAATCAGGGGCTCTGCGGGAGATACCATGACCGCGCGCGCCTGGATTTCGCAGACGGCCGGGCCGGGATCAGCCTTTTTGACGCTCAGCCTCGCTCGCTCCCGCTGCCCCTTGAGATGGTGGAGCGCCACCCTGAGGGCTCGCAGGCCTTTCTGCCGCTTTCTGAGCATCCGTTTCTGGTCATTGTGGCCCCGGATGAGGACGGGCAGCCGGGGCTTCCGCTGGCGTTTCTGACGCTGCCCGGGCAGGGGGTGAACTTTCACCGCGCCACCTGGCACGGTGTCCTGACGCCCTTGCACGCGCCCGGTCGTTTTGCCGTGGTCGACCGCATCGGCGACGGGCCCAATTTGGAAGAGCACTGGTTTGCTTCGCCTTATCGGGTTGTGGCGTCCCAAACCTAACCGGAGGCCCTGGGGCGCGCAGGCCGCGGCTCTGCGCGGTTTCGCCTTTGATCCCTTTCCGGGCGCCCTTGGCATTGTGATCAGCGGATTCGAGCGGCGTTGAGG
>JBCDEC010000287.1:0-5195 GCA_039179965.1 Pseudomonadota bacterium | reverse complement strand
GATCACTGTGAAGGGCGCGATCAGCGCGTTTCGCAGGGCGTGTTTGACGACAATATTGGGAAAGCTGACCCCCTTTAATCGCGCCGTTCGTATGTATTGCGCCGTCATGACCTCGGCCATCGACGCCCGGGTCATCCGGGCGATGTAGCCCATTCCATAGAGCGCAATCGTCAGCACCGGCAGGAAGAAGTTCTCGAAATTCGGTGACTCCATCGCCGAGGTCGCGGTTCCCTTGAACCATTTCAGACCCACCGTCGATGAGGTGAAGATCGCGATGAAGAGCACGCCCGACACATATTCGGGTGTGGCCGTGGTCACGATGGAAAACGTCGACAGGGCCCGGTCGGTCACCGATCCTTCGCGCATGCCCGCGAGCACACCGACCAGCAGCGCCGAGGGCACCATCAGCACAAGCACCCAGAACATCAGGATGCCTGTCAAACCCAGGCGCTTGGCCACAATGCCGCCGACGTCTTCGCGAAAGACCGTCGAATAGCCCCAATAGCCCTGCAGGATCCCGCAAAAGGTGCCGGCCTCAGACCCTTCGCGCGCGGCCCGGATGCATCGCCCGTCAAGCCCGTCGTCGGTCTCGCGCGTCCAACCCGGCACAACGCCCAGCCACTGGCCGTATTTGGTGAGCATCGGTTCGCCATAGCCATTGCTGTCGAGCCAGCTGGCGACCGCTTCGTCGGACATCCGGAAGTTGCCCTGGGTCTTGGCGAGCTTTTCGAGGTTCGGGTAGAGGTTCGTCAGACAGAAGACAATGAACGTCAGGCACATGGCCGTGAGTAGCATCATCCCCACACGTCGCAGGATGAAGGATCCCATCTTGCTCCTTTCGGTGAGGCTGGTCGGGGTCGATTTGGCGATCCATCGACTGGCACGGAGGCGACTGGGGCCGGTCGTTTGCGCGACCGGCCCCAGGAAAGTTCAGACCTGCGTCAGGCGCCGAGGCCCCATTTGTAGTGATGGTGTTCGAACGTGATATGCTGCTCGGTGCCCACAAGGCCCGGGCGGCTGTGCCGGAAGATCGACCGCCAGAACGGCTGGATCGTCACGCCTTCTTCCTGGATCATCGCTTCGCCCTTGGCGGCAATCGCGCTGCGCTTTTCGGCGCCGGCGACGGACAGGGCTTCAGACAGAAGGGCGTCGAAATCCGCGTTCTCCCAGCCGAACTCGTTCCAGGGTTCGCCGGACCGATAGGCCAGTGACCAGATCTGAACACCCAGCGGGCGGTGGTTCCAGTTGGTCGAGCTGAACGGATACTTGGTCCAGTCGTTCCAGAAGGTGGAACCGGGCAGAACCGTCCGCTTCACCTTGAAGCCCGCATCGCGCAGCTGCGCGGCCACGGCATCGGTCGAATTCTTGCGCCAATCGTCATCGATGGAGAAGATTTCGTGCTCGAAGTCCATCATCCCGGCTTCTTCCATCAGCGCCTTGGCGCCATCCGGATCGGGGGACTGCGCCGGCAGCTTGGCATATTCCGGGTGGATGGGCCCGACGTGGTGGTTCTCCGCCACGGTGCCGCGGTTGCCCTGGCCCAGTTCGAGGATCACCGCGTTGTCGACGGCCATCTGCAACGCCTGACGGACGCGTTTGTCCGCGTAAGGTTTCTTGCCGTCCACTTCCGCCAACTGGTTGGGGCGGATCACGATGGTGGCCATCGTCACGACTTCGGACTTGGCATAGTCCAGCGAGTCGAAGACATCGATGAATTCACCGACAGATTCATGCACCATGTCGACTTCATCGGATTCCATGGCCGCCAGCCAGGAGGCCGGGTCGGTGCCAAAGTCGATGTATTCCACCGTGTCGACATAGGGGCCGCCGTAGACATCCGCGCCCCACCAGGTGTGATCGGTGTTGCGGGTGAGCGTGCATTTGACACCCACTTCCAGCTCGCTCAGCAAATAGGGGCCGGTGCCGACGTTCTTGGTGAAATCATCCGTTTGATAGGACGAATGCACAATCGCCGAAGGATAGTCGGCCATGCCCGCGATCAGCGAGATATCGGGCTTGGGCAGCGTCAGCTTGACAGTGGTCGGATCGACCACTTCGATCGCACCGGGGATGGCCTTGCCGGAATCGGCATCCACCAGGGTGCCAAACCGCCCGGCCATCGAGTTGCCTTCCAGCGTGGTGTCACACCAGCCTTCGATGTTGCGCGCAACGTCATCGGCCGTGAAGTCATCGCCGTTGTTCCACTTCACGCCCGGACGTAGGTTGAGCGTGTAGACCGTGGCGTCCTCGTTGACCTCCCAGCTTTCCAGCAGCATGCCGCGGAATGTCCCGTCCGAGTTGTACTCGACCAGATATTCAAGCGTGCCGCGTGTCTGGTTGCCCATTTCCGACCAGTCGTATGTCCGCGGGTCTTTGAGCGGTCGTACGTCCATCTGCACCCGGATCGTGCCGCCGTTCTGGGCGTGAGCGGCTGCCTGAGCGGGTCGGGGCAGTCCGATCATGCCGTAGGCGGCGGCCGCAGTCACACCGAACATCGTGGCCCGCGTCAGGAACTCGCGCCGGCTGAGCTGCCCGGCCTGATATTCCTCGGCGTGCATTTCCGCTGCCCAATGGACCGGCGCACCGGTTATGGTTTTGTCTGTCATTCGTATCTCCCTGCGATACTTTTTAGCGGGCTTGTCCGCTTCCCTCTGCCGAGGTTTTTTTGTAACCCGCGCATTGTCGGTCGCTGTTAATAACCATTCGGCACGGTTTTTCGGACGGCGTCAATGCAACAAACCGAAATTTAAGGGTCCAAAAGCGACATATGGCTGGTCGCAATTGGTCAAACCGCGCTTTGGGCACGCGAACGGGCTTTGCGACGCAATTGCAGCGGGCTTGTCTTCGTATGTTGCTGAATGAACCGCGTGAAGTACGCGGCGGACCCAAATCCCAGATGCTGGGCGATGTCCTTGGCCGGAGCGTCGGTGTCGCTGAGCAGCCGGCGCGCGGCATGCAACAACCGCTCGGTGAGAAGCGTGCTGGCGGTCTTGCCGATCTCGGATTTGCAGACCCGCGTGAGATGCGACGGCGTGACATTGAGGAACGTGGCGTGTTCGGTCAGGCTCGCTCCGGAAGCGAAATGCGTCACGAGACGGGCGCAATACCGGCTCGTCAGCCGTTGCGCCTTGCTCTGGCGCGGGCGGGCGTCGCTCTGCGCGACCTGCCGGTGCAGCCAGACCGCCATCAGGTCCGCATGGGCCCGCATGGCCATCTGGCGCATCATCCTTCCTCCTGATTGCTCGCGCGCCAGGGCATCGAACATTCCGGTTAGCTCGGCCTGCGCAGCGACGTCGCGGATGCGCAGATGGCACAGCGTCTCGGGCAAGGACGGCACGACACCGTCGGGGATGACCAGCACCTGGCCAAACACCTGCCGCCCCAGATCCAGCGCAAAGAGATGCCGGGCCGGCACAAACAGAGCATTGTGCAGCCCAAGACCGCGTCGCGCCCCGTCGATCAACCCAACACCCTGTCCCCGGGTGATCCAAATCAGCAGGTGATCCGGCCGGTCATGCGCAAGCTCCAGCCGCCAGGCGCCATCGCGCATCATCTGTCCCAGGCTCAGCGCCGCAATCTCGGCGGCGGGTTGGTCATGGGCCGAATAGTGATGCATCTTGTGGGTCTGGTATCTGGTGTTTCGGGCGGGGACGGGGCTCTGTCGGTCACTATGCGCCAATTCGCGCGGGTCAGGGACGGTAATGCACCCACTCGGCCATTTTCGACCGAAACCAGGTTCTCTGACGCTTGGCAAACTGGCGCGTTGCGACCGAGACGCGCTCCCGTGCAATGTCGAGGGTGATCTCACCGTCCAGATAGGCGACAAGCTCCGGCACGCCGATCGCGCGAAAGGCGGGAAGCCCGGGGTCGAAATGCGGGCGCATCGCTGCCACCTCGTCCAGTGCCCCGGCCTCCAGCATGGAGTCGAACCGGGTTCGGATGCGTGCCTCCAGCCAGCCCTTCTCCACGTCAAAGACAATCGGCACGGCCCGTGCAATCGGCAGGCGTGGCGGCGGTGTCATGTCCTGCCACCGTGCCAGACCCTGACCGGTGGCGCGTTGGACTTCCCAGGCGCGCTGCACCCGGGCGCGGTTGTCCAGATCAATGCGCCCCGCGGTCGCCGCGTCGAGCCCGTCGCGCAGGACATCCAGTGTCAGCCGGTCCGCCTGCGCGCGGATCTCCGCCGGTGTTGCCGGTATGTCGGCCATGCCCACGGTCAGGCTCTGAAAATAAAGCCCCGTGCCGCCGGTGATGATCGGACGCGGCGCCTGACCGGCTTCGAATGCCGCGATCAGGGCTGTGACGTCGCGCAGCCAGTGCCCCGCCGAATAGGTCACAGGCCAGTCCACATGCCCGTAAAGCGCATGCTCTGCGAGGGTTTCCTCCACAAAAGACGGGCGGGCGGTGATCACGCGCCAGCATCCATAGACCTGGCTGGCATCGGCATTGACCACGATCCCGCCATGGCGTTGGGCGATCTCCAGCGCCAGCGCGGATTTGCCCGATGCGGTCGGACCGGCAATCAGAACGCAGGCGTCCGGCGGGATCTGCGGCAGATCCCTCAAGTCCCGTCCTGTTCCTTTGCGCGAAACAGGCCTATCGCATTGAACCCCGGCACGCTTTGCTCCATTTTGCGCGCGACTTTACCCGGCCCCAGGCGGAGCGCAACATGACCCTTCCCAGACCTGCAGATGCGACACAACAGACAGCGGGGCCGGGACGACCGCCCATGGACCCGAAGGCCAAGTATCGTCGGGTGATGCTGAAAATCTCCGGCGAGGCCCTGATGGGCGATCAGGGCTTTGGCCTGCACCCGCCAACGGTGCGCCGGATCGCCGAAGAAGTGCAATCGGTGCATGAGATGGGCGTTGAGATCTGCATGGTGATCGGTGGCGGCAATATCTTCCGCGGCCTGCAGGGCTCCGCCCAGGGGATGGAGCGCACAACAGCCGACTACATGGGCATGCTGGCCACCGTGATGAATGCACTGGCCATGCAGGCGGCGCTGGAAGCGCTGCAGATCCACACCCGCGTGATCTCCGCGATCCGCATGGATGAGGTGGCCGAGCCCTACATTCGCCGCCGCGCCGTGCGACATCTGGAAAAGCAACGTGTCTGCATCTTCGCCGCCGGCACCGGCAATCCGTATTTCACAACCGATACCGCGGCCACGCTGCGCGCGAGGTTCGCCGCCG